>JBOHBN010000028.1:0-20051 GCA_050698355.1 Streptosporangiales bacterium
CCGCCGTCCGGGACGCTCCGCACGGTCCTGCGGTCGGCGGGCGCGCGGTCGGCAATGACGAGGGCGGGCGCCGCCCTGCGTACCGTCTCGGCGGTCGCCGGGGCCGGCGGCCAGGGCATAGGGTCCAACTCATGGGCCGTCGCCGGGTCACGCACGGCGAGCGGCAAGCCGATCCTGGCCAACGACCCGCACCTCGGACCCGCGCTGCCGTCGATCTGGTACCAGATGGGGTTGCACTGCGCCCCGGTGCGTGCCGCGTGCCCCTACGACGTCGCCGGGTACACCTTCGCCGGCACGCCCGGCGTCGTCATCGGCCACAACGACCGGGTCGCCTGGGGGTTCACCAACCTCGGCCCGGACGTCTCCGACCTGTACCTGGAGCGGGTGAAGGGTGACCGCTACCTGTACCGGGACCGGTGGCGCCCGCTGGCGAAGCGCACCGAGACCATCCGCGTCGCCGGTGGCGAACCGGTGCGGATCACCGTCCGCGCGACCCGGCACGGCCCGCTGCTCTCCGACGTGTCCGACGACGTGCGAGCGGTCGGCAGGCGGGCGTCGAAGGCGCGTACCGGCCGGGAGCACGGGCCGTACGCGGTCGCGCTGCGCTGGACGGCGCTGACGCCGGGCCGCACCGCCGACGCGATCTTCGTACTGGACACGGCGTCGAGCTTCGCCGACCTGCGCGACGCCGCGAGGCTGTTCGACGTCCCCGCGCAGAACCTCGTGTACGCCGACGTCGACGGGCACATCGGCTACCAGGCGCCCGGAAGGATCCCGATCCGCCGCGGCTACGACGGGCGCTGGCCGGCGATCGGCTGGACCGGCAAGGACGAGTGGGAGGGGTTCATCCCGTTCCGCGCGCTGCCGCACGTGCTCGACCCCGAGGAGGGGTACGTCGTCACTGCCAACCAGGCGGCCGTCGGCCGCTCGTACCCGTACCTGCTGACCAAGGACTGGGACTACGGCTACCGCAGCCGGCGCATCACCGACCTGATCACGTCGGCGGACGGCCCGATTACGGTTGCCTCGACCCGCCGGATGCAGCTGGACACCTACAACCCGATGGCGGCGGAGCTGGTGCCGTACCTGCTGCGGGCGCGGCTGCCGGCAGGTGCCGGCCAGGCACGGGACCTGTTGCGGGGGTGGGACTTCGACACCCCACCCGGCTCGGCCGCCGCGGCGTACTGGAACGCGGTGTGGGCGCACCTGCTTGTCGACACGTTCGGCGACGAGCTGCCGAGGGCGGCGCGGCCCGACGGTGGCTCCCGCTGGTTCGCCGTCGTCTCGGCACTGCTCGCCACGCCGCGTAGTCCCTGGTGGGACGATAGGCGTACCAGCGGTGTGGTCGAGACGCGAGATGACATGCTGGCCGCTGCGATGAGCGAGGCGGACGAGGAGCTTCGCGAGACCCTCGGACCCGATCCGTCGGCGTGGCGGTGGGGGGAGTTGCATACCCTGATGGTGCGGAACCAATCGTTCGGTACCTCTGGCATCGGGGTCGTGGAACGGCTGGTCAACCGTGGCCCGCTGCACCTCGGCGGTGGCTCGTCGGTCGTCGACGCCACCGGTTGGACCGCAGGTGCGGGATACGAGGTCGACTGGGTGCCGTCCATGCGAATGGTGGTCAACCTCGCCGACCTGGACCGATCCTCCTGGGTCAACCTGACCGGCGCGTCGGGGCACGCGTTTCACCGGCACTACTTCGATCAGGCCCGGCTGTGGGCGCGGGGAAATGCGACTCCGATGCCGTGGGGGCGGCACGAGATCGCCGCCGCGACCGAAGATCGGCTAGTCCTGCGCCCGGCGGGGTCATAAGGTGTGCTGGCCACCTCGTAGGACCAGGAAGGACGAATGAACAACGCTGACGGCGTGACGCGCGTGCTGGTGCTCGACCGCAACCTGTCGTTCCGTCGCGACATCGAGCGGCTGCTCGAGGGCAATCCCGAGTTCAGCGTGCTGGGTTCCGGGTCGACGTTGACAACCCTGCTCGGCGAGCTGGGCGAGGGCGAGCCCGAGCTGGTCGTGCTCGACGTGCAGGGTCAGGACACCGACGTCGTGTCCAGGCTGCGGTCGGCGTACCCGAAGGCCAAGGTCGTCGTGGTCACGATGTCCGACGCCACCGACCAGGTCGCCGACGCCCTCGCCGCCGGCGTGCGCGGGTGGATACCGAAGGCCGTCACAGCCACCCAGCTGCTCGGCGCGCTGATCGGCGTACGCCGCGGCGAGCTGTTCATCCCCGCCCAGCTCGCGGCGCTGAAGCCGCCCCCGTCCCTCGAGGCCGAGCAGGAGGCCGAGCACGAGGGCGACCCGGCCGGGTCGAACCTGGGCGCCCGGCTGCGGTCCGTACGCGAGCGGCTCGGGCTGACCCGCCGCGACGTGGAGCGGCAGTCGTACGGCCGGTGGAAGGCCGCGACGGTCGCGAGCTACGAGGCGGGCGCGCGCACGCTCACCGTCGAACGGCTCGCCGAGCTGGCCGACTTCTACGGCGCGTCGATGCCGGAGCTGCTCGGTGCCTCCAACTCCACCGACCGGGAGGCGTTGCCGCAGCTAGTGTTGCAGCACCCGGTGCTCGACCTGCGCAGGCTGCAGGGCCTGTCGGGGGAGCAGTGGAGCGTCGTGCTGCGCTACCTCGCCAGCATCCAGCGCGACCGCGGCGACTACGAGACCGACGTGCTGTCGCTGCGCCGTCGCGACGTACCGTCGCTGGCCGCACTGCTCGGGCTGTCGCCGGGTGAGCTGACCGCGCGGCTCACCGCGGCCGGCGTGCTGCGCTCCGGCACCGCCCGGCGCTCGCCGCAACCACCGACAGAGCCCCAGGCCTGACGGGGGAACGGCGTCGAGGGCCGCAACGGCACTTCGTGGCCCCTATGGGGCGTGCAGGGCACCTTGCGGCCTTACCGCGACGGCGGTACGAACCGGTGCAGGCCCGCGGGTGTCGCCGCCGCGCGTACGCGCCTGTCGTGCGGTTCGGCGGGGACCTCGTCGACCAGCTCGTGCTCGTAGACCAGCACGCAGCTGAACGTCGTGTCCGGCAGCTTGGCGAGCACCCGGTCGTAGCAGCCGCCGCCCCTGCCCATGCGCAGGCCCGTACGGTCGACGGCGAGCGCGGGCAGCACCACGGCGTCGACCTCGCACACCGCCTCGGGGCCAAGCCGCTCGCCCGCCGGTTCCCTGAGCCCGTGCGGGCCCTCGGCCAGCGAATCGGGCCCTGCGTACGGCGCCCAGTCGAGGGTCATGTCCGGCAGGGTCACCGGCAGCAGCACCGCGCGTCCCCGCCGGGACAGCGCCTCGAGCAGGGGGGTGGTCTCGGGTTCGCTGCCGACCGAGATGTATGCCGCGACGTAGGCCGCGGACTCCAGCTCCGGCTGGTCGAGCAGGATGTCTCGGAAGCTCGCGCCGGCGCGCTCGCGCCTGGTCGGTGGCAGGGCCCGCCGCCGGATGGCCAGCTCGCGGCGCAGCTCGCGCTTACGCTCGACAATCATTGCGCCAGTGTCGCTGCCATCGGCCGGACTACGCAGTGAGGTGCGCCACGTGGGCGGTAACCTGCGGTGATGACCGACTCGACGCCGCGGCAGGTACGCAAGGCGGTGGTGCCCGCCGCCGGACTCGGCACCAGGTTCCTGCCGGCGACGAAGGTCACGCCGAAGGAGATGCTGCCGGTCGTGGACAAGCCGGCCATCCAGTACGTCGTGGAGGAGGCCGCGGGTGCAGGCCTGACCGACGTGCTGATGGTGACCGGCCGTGGGAAGAGCGCGCTGGAAGACCATTTCGACCGGAACCCCGAGCTGGAGGAGGCGCTCTCGGCGAAGGGCGACAAGGGCCGGCTCGGCGAGGTCACCCAGCCGAACGACCTCGCCCGCATCCACTACGTGCGTCAGGGCGAGCCGAGAGGTCTCGGCCACGCGGTGCTGTGCGCAGCGGACCACGTCGGCGATGAGCCGTTCGCCGTGCTGCTGGGCGACGACCTGATCGACCCGCGCGACCCGCTGCTCGCGCCCATGCTCGAGGTGCAGCGGCGGCACGGCGGCTGCGTGATCGCGCTGATGGAGGTCGAGCCCGACCAGGTGTCTCTGTACGGGTGCGCGGCCGCCCGCCCGACCGACGCCGCCGACGTCGTCGCGGTGACCGACCTGGTGGAGAAGCCGCCGGCGGACGAGGCGCCGAGCCGGTTGGCGCTGATCGGCCGGTACGTGCTCGCCCCCGCTGTCTTCGACGTACTGCGCGAGACCGCGCCGGGACGCGGCGGCGAGATCCAGCTCACCGATGCGCTGCGTGCCATCGCCACCGGTGAGGTGGACGGCGGCCCGGTGCACGGCGTGCTGTTCCGCGGTCGTAGGTACGACACCGGTGACAAGCTGGAGTACCTCACCGCGACCGTGCGGCTCGCGTGCGAACGCGACGACCTCGGCCCGGCGTTCTCGGCCTGGCTCCGCGAGTACGTCGCGAAGACGCTCGGCGCGTGAAGTGACTGCCGGTCTTGCGCGCATACGATGACAGGCGGTGAGACCATTCAGTAGTTCGGAGGTCACGTGAAGTCCGTAGACGAGCACTTGGACGACATCCTGCAGACGGTGCAGCCGCTCTCGGCCATCGACCTGCAACTGATGGACTCGCGCGGGTGCCTGATCGCCGACGACATCGCCGCCCCGGTGTCGCTGCCCGGGTTCGACAACTCGGCGATGGACGGCTACGCGGTGCGCGCCGCGGACCTCGCGGGGGCGTCGTCGGACGCTCCCGCCGTGCTCCCTGTGGTCGGGGACATCGCCGCGGGCAGCGCCGAGGCGATCACCGTGCGTCCCGGGATGAGCGCGCGCATCATGACCGGAGCGCCCATCCCGAGCGGGGCGGACGCCGTCGTACCGGTGGAGTGGACCGACGCGGGGCTCGCGAAGGTGGCCATCCGCCGCGCGCCGGCGGCGGGAACCAACGTGCGGCGCGCGGGCGAGGACGTCACCAAGGGCGAGACCGTGCTCCACGGTGGCGAGCCGGTCACCTCCGCGCGTGTGGGCCTGCTCGCCGCGATGGGCATGGACCGGGTGCGGGTGTGCCCGGTACCGCGGGTCGTCGTCATCTCCACCGGCAGCGAGCTCATCGAGCCGGGCCAGCAGATCTCGGCGAGCCAGGTCGTCGACGCCAACAGCTACCAGCTCACCGCCTGTGCGATCGAGACCGGGTGCGTCGCGTACCGGGTGGGGATCGTGCCGGACGAGCCCCGCACGCTGCTCGCCACCCTGGAGGACCAGCTGATCCGCGCCGACGCGGTCGTGACGAGCGGCGGGGTGAGCAAGGGCGCGTACGACGTGGTCAAGGAGGTGTTGAGCAGGCTCGGCACGGTGCGGTTCGAAGAGGTAGCCATGCAGCCGGGCAAGCCACAGGGCTTCGGCACGATCGGCCCGGACCACACGCCGATCTTCGCGCTGCCCGGCAACCCGGTCAGCTCGTTCGTGTCCTTCCAGGTGTTCGTGCGGCCGGCGCTGACCAAGCTGATGGGTATCGGTCCCCGGTACCTGCCCCGGGTACGCGCGACGCTGGCCACCGACATCTCCTCGGCGAAGGGCAAGCGGCAGTTCGCCCGCGGCGTGCTGGAGCGTCGCGGCGCGCGCTCGTACACGGTGTCGCCGGCCGGCGGGCACGGCTCGCACCTGCTCGGCGGGCTGGCCAGGGCCAACTGCTTCATGGTGCTGGGCGAGGACGACACGCACGTGCCCGCCGGGGGCTCGGTCGACTGCATGATCTTCGACGAGACCGGGGTCGACCTGTCATGAGCAAGGAACAGGCAAGCGGGTTCACCCATGTGGACGAGACGGGCGCCGCCCGCATGGTCGACGTCTCAGGCAAGGACGTCAGCGCCCGTACCGCCCGCGCGACGGGCATGGTCCGTACGTCGGCCGAGGTCGTCCGACTACTGTGCGACGGTGAGCTGCCGAAGGGGGACGCGCTCGCCGTTGCCCGGCTGGCCGGCATCCAGGGCGCTAAGCGCACGCCCGACCTGGTGCCGCTGTGCCACCCGATCGCCCTGCACGGCGTGCAGGTCGACGTGGCGGTGCACGACGACGGCGTCGCGATCGAGGCGGTCTGCCGTACCGCGGACCGTACGGGCGTCGAGATGGAGGCGCTCACCGCTGTGGCCGCCGCGGGCCTCGCGGTGGTCGACATGGTCAAGGGCGTCGACCCCGCCGCCACCATCACCGACATCCGGGTCGAGGAGAAGGGCGGCGGGGCAACCGGGACGTGGCGGCGCGATGCGCCCGAAGACCCGCGCCGCTAGCGGAGGCAGCATGGACCTGCGCGGCTGGCCGGCGATCCTGGCCGAGGGCCCGGTGGGGCTGCGACCGCTGCGGGTGCGCGACGCGCGGGTCTGGCGCGAGGTGCGCATCCGCAACGATGCCTGGCTGGCGCCGTGGGAGGCGACATTGCCCGGCGGCCCGGTTCTCGACTCGGGGCGCAGCGGGTACGCCTCGCTGGCACGGACGTTGCGACACGAGGCGCGGCGCGGCATCTCGTTGCCGTGGGTGGTGACGTACAACGACGAGTTCGCCGGGCAGCTCACGGTCGGCGGCATCGTCTGGGGCTCGGCGTGCACCGGGCAGGCCGGCTACTGGGTCGACCAGCGGGTCGCCGGCCGTGGTGTGATGCCGACGGCGCTCGCGCTCGCCGTCGACCACTGCCTGTTCGTGGTGGGCCTGCACCGGATCGAGGCGAACATCCGGCCGGAGAACGTGCGCAGCCGACGCGTGGTCGAGAAGCTCGGGTTCCGCGAGGAGGGGTTGCGCCGGCGGTACCTGCACATCGACCGGGAGTGGCGGGATCACCTGTGCTTCGCGCTGACCGCGGAGGACGCACCGCAGGGTGTCCTGGGTCGGTGGCGGCGACTGCGAGCCGAGGTTCGGCAAGAAACCGACATTTCGCCCGAATGCCGACGAGACGGGTATCAGTCACAACAGTAACTTGCGACACACCGAGCTCAATGCGTGCCTGGCGGAGCGGTACGTCCTAGCGTTTCGTGCGTGACCGGAGCTTCCTTCCCCGCCGGGCACTGCCAGGCGTACCGCATCGCGGAGAGACCGCGCACATGAGTGGCGCGTTCATCTACCTCGCCATCGTCGTGGTGTGGGCCGTGGTGCTCGTCCCGCGCTGGCTGCGCCGACACGACGCGCCCGCGGACGCGGGCCAGGGAACTCCCGAGTACGAGCCGTCCGGACGGGTGCTGGCGAGACGGTCGTCCACCCCACCCTCTGACACCGGCGTCGAGGACGGCGCCGGCGGTGCGGACGAGGCGCCCTCGCCGCGGAGGCGCAGGGGGCGGAAGCACGATCCGGCCGCCCGTGCCCGGCGGAGGGCCCGCCGGCGTCGCGCGGTGTTCGGCGGGCTGCTGCTCGTCACGGCGGGCTGCGGCGCCGCCGCCGCGTACGGCTACCTGCCGTGGTTGTCGCTCGGCGCGCCCGGTCTGCTGCTGCCGTTCTACCTCGTGCATGTACGCCGGGTGATCGTCGGCGAGCACGCCAGGCGCAGGCGCGTGCGGGCAGCAGCGCGAGCGATGGCCGCCGGCGGCGCGGACGCAGCCTCCGCGGACACCACCGCGACCTCTCTCAGAGCCTACCGGCGCAGCCGCGTCGCTCCGGGGCTGCGTACGGTCGAGCCCGGCCAGCTGTTCGACCAGCACGCCGCCGAGCCGTGGCTGCCCCAACCGGTACCCTTGCCGACCTACCTCACCGCGCCCGCCGCGCCCCGTACGTCCGAGCCGACCGTCTCGGTGGAGGAGTACGACGAGGCGTCCGCGCCGGCCGATGACGCGCCGGTCCTGCCGCGGGCGGTCGGCGACTGATCTCGTCGTCGCTGGCACCCGGCTTTGCTCGGGGGAGCCGGGCGTCAGCGACGATGTGCTACCCGGGTTCCGTGGCGCTACGCTGCCTTCGACGCGTCGCGTCGGATGGGAGACGGAACCGCCAATGCGGCCGAAAGTAGCCGGACCGGTCCAGCCTCCAGACCTGCAAAGATAGGCTACTTTCGGGTTGCACTTGGTGACGACGGGCCAGCATGGACCAGCCGGACGACGTACTCGAGCACGGGCCGACGCGAACCCCGCGCCGTAGCGTGCCGATCGTTGTCGCGGCCGTGGTGGTGCTCGGTCTCATCGCGTACGGTGCGGTCCGGCTCGGCGGCGAGGGACCGCGTGCGGGCGCCGCTGGCTCTGCTTCGCCGGCGCCGGTGGCATCGCATACCCCGTCCGCGAGCGCCTCCTGGCCGGTGGCCGAGGGCCTGTGCCAGAGCGAGGCCCGACTGCCGATCGTCCGGCCGACGCCGGCGCCGTTGCGGCAGACGACCGGGTTGCGGGTGGTGGTCGGCGGTGCCGGCCTCTCCGTCGTCGACGTCGACACCGGCCACAGCCGGACCCTGTCGGGCGTGCCGAACGGCGAAAACGTCACAGAGCTCGTGCGAAGCGGCGACGACGTCTACGCACTGTCGAGCCCGTGCTACCAGCATGGTGACGACGAATGGTCGCCGACCGTACTGCGCATCACAGGTGACGGGGCAATAGATCGCGTGCACTTCGCCGGCCCGGTGGGCAGCCTGGTCGGCGGCAGCGCCGGCGTATGGGGCCTGCACTATCCCGACGGCGACGGCAAGCCGACCCTCCTTCGCAGCCTGGCCGGCGAGTCCGTCCGGCTGCCGAAACGGGTCTGGTTGGCGGGCGTTGCCGAGGACGCCATCGTGGCGGAGGTGATGGGCGATCCAGAATCCGACGACCGCCCTGCACTCGCCGTCTTCGACCCCGACACGGGGAAGGTGAGGCGACGGATCCCGGGCGCCAGTCCGCTGGGCGTCGGCGACGACTTCGTGTTGTGGATGCAGGACTGCGCTAGCCCGTACAGCGTGGCGAGCAGGCGGTGCGTGCTCCACCGGGCGGCGCTCGGGAGGCGCACGGGCAGCGACCGCACGTACAAGCTCCCGCCCGGCCGGGTGCCGTTCGGGCTCGCGACGCTGAGCCGCGATGGACGGTACGCCGCGTTCCAGCTGAGCATGCCGCACCAGGACAGCCAGTACACCACCGGCCATCCCGGACCACCTTCGGAGATCGCCGTCCTGGACCTGGCATCGGGGGCGCTGCACCTCATACCCGGGCTCGAGCTCGCGCCCAAGAGCTTCGCCGGGCTCGCGTTCGCGCCCGACGCCCGCTGGCTCCTGCTCGCGATCAACGCGGGCAGTCACGGTCGCCTGCTGGCCTGGCACGTCGGCAGCGACCGGCTGCTGCGCTGCCCCGGCACGCTGCCGGGGCCGCTGTCGACCGCGCCGCCAATGGTGGTTATGGCGGGGTGACCGCCCGACCATCCGGCGGCCGGGCCAGCTGGTTTGCTAGCCTGTCTCCCGGTACAGGGGGCTGTGGCGCAGTCCGGTAGCGCACCTCGTTCGCATCGAGGGGGTCAGGGGTTCAAATCCCCTCAGCTCCACCCCAGCTCAGACCACAGGTCAGGCGCTCGACCAGATCACCCGGTCCGAACCCTGCTCCACCCACAGATCCATGTGCATCGCCCCTGCGGTCTTTCTTGATCCTGGGAAGGTAACCGGTGCCTGGGCCCCTGTAACCTTCCCACGATCAACGTCGAGCCGTCCGTCAACTCGCGCGGCGGCGAGCCAACGCGTGCGCGATCGCCAGCACCACGACCGCCGTCGCCACGGTGGCGGCGGCGCTTAGCACGTCGGCCCATGGCCGAGGCGGCAGAGCCAGCCCCCAGAAGTTGCCGGTGGGCTTGCTCTCGGTCGGGGCCAGGCATGTGCCGACTACCACCGCCAGCACCACGGCCACAACGAATCGCATACAGACCCCGTCCATCTTGCGCATGGGCTCCCGTGATCGTGGGAAGGGTATCCGTGCCGGGCGACGTGTAGCCTTCCCACGATCAACATCGGGAGGAGATCAATGGCGACGGTACCGAACGTCACGCTCAACGACGGCAGGCAGATGCCGCAGCTCGGGTACGGGGTGTATCAGGTGCCGCCCGGTCAGACGACCGAGGTCGTACGCGCGGCGCTGGATGCCGGGTACCGGAGCATCGACACGGCGACGCTGTATCGCAACGAGGCAGAGGTCGGTAAGGCGATAGCGGAGTCGGGTGTCCCGCGCGAGCAGATCTTCGTCACCACGAAGCTGTGGAACGACCGTCAGGGCTACGACGAGGCCCTCCGCGGCTTCGACGCGAGCCTGGCTGAGCTGGGCTTCGACTACGTCGACCTGTACCTGATCCACTGGCCGGTGCCGAGCGCGGACCTGTACGTGGAGACGTGGCGGGCGTTCGAACGGCTGCGGAACGAGGGCCGCGCCCGCTCGATCGGCGTCTCCAACTTCACCGACGAGCACCTGCGCCGGTTGCTGACCGAGACCGACACGGTGCCGGCCGTCAACCAGGTGGAGCTGCACCCGTTGCTGGCGCAGGCGTCGCTGCGCGCGTTCGACGCCCAGCACGGCATCGCCACCGAGGCATGGGCGCCGCTCGCCAAGGGCGGCGAACTGCTCCAGGACCCCACCGTCACCTCGCTGGCGGACAAGCACGGCAAGGCGCCCGCGCAGGTCGTGTTGCGCTGGCACCTCCAGCACGGCACCATCGTGATCCCGAAGTCGGTGACGCCGGCGCGGATCGTCGCGAACATCGACGTCTTCGACTTCGAGCTCACTGCCGACGACATGGCCGCGATCGACCGGCTCGACGCGGGCGGCCGTACCGGCCCGCATCCCGACACCTTGGGTGGCTGAACGTCCGCCGTTCGTTGTGACGGCACCGTCAACTTGTCGATGCGAGTGCCGGCATGTCGAGGGCTGCAGGCATCGATAAGCCGTACCGAGCCCACATAACGTGGTCATTTGGGGCTCTGGCTGAGCTACGAATACCGACAGGTCAGTGGGAAGCGGGTGCCAGTGCGCGTCCGGGCAGCGCTGCGGATACGACGGCACCCGCGGCCGCGACCATCGCGAGCACGGCGAACAGCGTGGTGAACCCGCCGCCGGCACTCGGCGCCAGGGGACCGGCGAGCAGGCTGGTGCCGGCGATGCTTCCGAGGTAGCGGCTGGTGAAGAACACGCCGGTCGCCGCGCCGGTGTGCGTCTCCGGAACGCTGCGGACGGCGCCGAGCTGGAACGGTGGCATGGAAAGGCCGACACCCGCGCCCGCGACCGCCAGGCTGATCGCCAGCAGCGGCAGCGGTAGCCACATCGGTACGAAGACCAGCGGCAGCAGCCCGACGACGATCAGCACGAGGCCGACCACTGCGGGCACCCGCAGCCCGAGCCGGTCGGCGAGGCGGCCACTGGCGAGCGCCGCCGGTGAGCCGGCGAGCGTCAGCGCGCCCAGGAGCAAGCCGGTTGTCCCGGTCGACACCCCGTGCCGGTGCAGCAGGAGCGGTACGGCGAGCAACGTGACGTAGAACGCGAGGTTCGCCAGCGCGATACCGCCGGTCGCCGCGACGAACGGTACCCGTGAGAACAGTCGCGGCTGCAGCACGGCGTCGGGATGGCGCAGCTCGTAGCGGACGAACGCGCCCGCCGCCACCGCGAGCGCGACGCACAACACCGGCAGGACCAGGCCGCCCGGCGTCAGGTCGAGCAGCGCCGCCAGCCCTACGAGCAGCGCGCAGAGCCATGCGGCACCGACCAGGTCGAAGCGCTGCCGCCCGGGCTGGGGCGGCCGGTGCGGTATGACGTACCAGCCGAGCACGAACGTGAACAGCGTGATCGGGATGTTGACGAGGAAGATCGCCTGCCACCCGCCGAACTGGACGAGGACGCCGCCCAGCACCGGCCCCACCGCCGCCGCCAGCGGCATGATCGCGCCCATGAACCCGAGCGTGCGGCCGAGCCGCTCACCGGGCACCGCCTCGCGCAGCAGCGCCATGCCCGTGGGCATCACCAGCGCTCCGGCCGCCGCCTGCACCACCCGGCACACGATGAGGACCGGCAGGCTGCCGACGAACGCCGCCAGCGCGGAGGCGACCCCGAACAGGGCGTACCCGCCGAGCAGGACAGGCCGGCGCCCGAGCCGGTCGCCGAGCTTGCCCGCCACCGGCTGCAGCGCGGCCATCGCGATGAGGTACGCGGTGACCAGCCAGCTCATCGTGGCGCTGTCGACGTGCAGGTCGCTCGCCATCCGCGGCAGCGCCACCGCGATCATGGTGGAGTTCAGCGGCCCGACCAGCGTGCCGAACAGGACGACCGTGATGACTGCGCGCTCGCCGCGCTGGTCATCGTCGTCGGTCACTGGCCCGTCCCTATCGCCCGCTCACCGAGGGGTACCACGGTGCCGGCGTCGCCGTCCACGATGACCCGCTGCCCGTCGGTCAGGGTCCGCGTCCCGTTGCCCGTGCCCATCACGGCGGGGATGCCGTGCTCGCGGGCGACGATCGCGGCATGCGACGCCGCACCACCGGTGTCGGCGACGACCGCGCTCGCCAGCGAGAACAACGGTGTCCAGGTCGGGTTGGTGTACGGGCAGACGAGCACCTCGCCGTCCCGGAGATGCGCGAACCGCGACTCGTCGCGTACGACGCGCACCGGCCCGACCGCCGTGCCCCGGCTCGCCGGCGTGCCGCGTACGCCACCATCGGTGCCCTCCTGCGCCATCAACTCGGCCGGGAGGAACGTGTAGTGGTCGAGCGCGGCCGCACGCGCCTGCTTGCGCCGGGCGACGGTCGCCTTGGCGGCTGCGGGCTCGAGGCCCTGCACCTCGGCGAGGTCCAGGTACGCGACATCGTCGGGCTCGTCGAGCGCGCCGCGCTGTACGAGGCGGTGACCCAGCTCGAGTACGACGCGCCGCACCACGGCCAGCACCATGACGATCTGGTAGTGGCTGTCCTCCCGGAACCCGACGCTGTCGCGCGCGGTGTCGACGAGCCGCCCGATCAGCGGGGCGAGCAGCCGCGCGCGCAGGTGGTCGTCGGCGAAGAGCTTCGCCCGCGCGCGGGTGAAGCGATCGCTACCGGTGTGCGCGTCGTCGCGGTCGTGCTGGACGCGGCCCTTGATCAGGCGGTGCACGACCTCCGGGGTCTCCCGCAGCGGCGGCAGCCCGACGGTGAAGATGGACATCTCGCGGAACCCGTACACCGCAAGGTAGGCGTCGACGTCGGCGAGGAACGCGCGGCCGGCGTCCGATTCACCCAACCGCTCGGCGACGTGCGCGGGCTCCTCCTCCCGGTACGCGTCGCGCAGCTCAGGGATCTCCCGGACGGTGACGGTCAGCCGGTCGAGCTCCGCGTTCGACCGGGTTGTGACGCACGGGACCGACGCCATCAGCTCGGTGTGCAGCCGCACCTCGCGGTCCGCGCCGACCGCGAGGCGGAGCAGCAGCTTCGCCGCCTGCTCGGACAGCATGCCGCGGGGCACGGCGCCGAACCTGGAGGGCATGAGCGCGCCCAGCGTGTGGATGAGCCCGTCGATGCGGGCGACGAGCTCGTCGTCGGAGAGCGCGCCGAGGTCCTCGGTGTCGACCCGCCGGGCGGGCGCCAGCAGCGTCGCCTCCGAGCGCGCGCGCCAGCCATCGGTGTTGGTTCGCAGCCAGCGCGCGACGGTCGGCAGCGCTGCGGGCAGCCGGAGCATCGCGCGCCGGGTGGCCCGGACGCGCGGAGGGATGAGCTGTACGACTCCCTCGTCGATCTCGACCAAGGTGTCCTCAGGGTCCGGCGTGCTGAAGCCCGCGGACCGCAGCGCGCCGAAGATCGTCCGGAGGGTCGGGCGGAAGAACAGCGCGGTGTCCATCGGGAACGGCGGGAGCGGTATGTGGTCGCCCGCCATGCTGTAGTTGCGACGCTTCTTGCGGGGTCGCGCCGCCGGTGTCGTGTGATCGGGCTCGTCCGGCAGCGCGGTGAGGGGGCGGGCCTGGACGAGCGCGCAACGCCCTTCCGCGTACGTCCACTCGATGTCCTGCGGGCAGCCGAACTCCCGCTCCACCGCGACGCCGAGCCCGACGAGCTGCTCGGGCACCCCGCGCGGCAGGCCCGACCCGCTGGTGACGGCTCGGCCGGTCGCCTTGTCCGCGACGTGCTGCTTGCCGGTGGCCTGCCCGGAGACGAGCGCCTCGCCGAGCCCGCGCACCGCCTCGATGACCACGCGGTCGCGCCGCCCGCTCACCGGGTCGGCGGTGAACATCACGCCTGCCCACTCGGCGTCCACCATCTGCTGGACCACCACGGCGAGGGCGAGGTCGCTCTCGTCCCAGCCGTACCGCTGCCGGTACGAGACCGCGCGCGGGGTCCACAGCGAGGCCCAGCAGTCGCGTACCGCCGTGAGCAGCGGCTGCTCGCCCTCGACGTCGAGGTACGTGTCGTGCTGGCCGGCGAACGAGGCGTCGGCCAGGTCCTCGGCGGTGCCCGAGGAGCGCACGGCGATCTTGGGCGCGCCGAGATCGCGGTAGGCATCGAGCACCGGAGCGGCGATCCGTTCCGGCACCTCCTGCGCGCCGATGCGCTCGTGCATCTCGGCCGGGGCGCACCCGGTGAGGCCGGCGGCGTCGACGAAGTCCGTGTACGCCGTCGTGGTCACCACGAAGCCCGGCGGCACGGGGAAACCGGCCCTGGTCAGTCGGCCGAGGTTGGCGCCCTTGCCGCCGGCCAGGGGCTGGTCACGGTCTGCGATACGCGCCAACGGAAGCGTGTAGTCACCCACAGCAGCCATCCTCTCGCGGAATCTTCATCAACTGGTGGAGTAATGAACTCTAACCCAGGTCCAGCTTTTCTTCAACGTCTGGTGAAGTAACATGTCCTGTGATGGCGGACACGGACGAGGGCGGCCGCAAGCGGTCCGGGCGCTGGCGTACCGGAGCGGAGAGCAGGCAGCGCATTCTGAACGCTGCGCGCTCGCTGTTCGCCGAACGGGGGTACGACCGCACCACGACCCGGGCGATCGCGGCCCAGGCGGGCGCCGATCCGGCGATGGTCCACTACTTCTTCGGCACCAAGTCGCAGTTGTTCGCCACCGCGATGCAAATGCCGGTGAATCCGGCCGAACATCTCGCGTCGGTACTCGCGGCCGGACTCGACGGCGCGGGGGAGCGGATCGTCTCGCACTTCCTGCGCGCGTGGGACGAGCTCGGGAGCGTCGAGCCGCTGTTCGCGCTGCTGCGGTCGGCGCCGACCGACGAGGACTCCGCCAGCATGTTCAAGGAGTTCGTCCAGCGCGAGATCGTCGGGCGGCTCGAACGTGCGGTCGGAGGCCCGGACGCACACCTGCGTGCCGAGCTCGCCGGTTCGCAGCTGATGGGCATCGCTCTTGCTCGGTACGTTGTGCGGATCGAGCCGCTCGCCTCCACCCCCGCGGAGACGCTCGCGGCCCGCGTCGGCCCGACGCTGCAGCACTACCTCACCGGCCCCGATCCTTCCGTCCAGTGAGTCACTTCCCGGCGACGCGCTCGACGACGGGAGCGAACTGCTCGCGGTAGTCGGCGTTGACGGTGACGTACGAGACGCCGGTCTTGTCCCGGCGGCGGAGCAGGGTGTCGGCCATGTCGTCCGGCGACCCGGCCAGCAGCGTGATCGAGCCCATCTCGATCAGCTCCTGCGGGTCGTCGCCGCCGAATATCCGGCTGAGCCACGGTGGCAGGTCCGCGCCGATCGCGGCCAGGTTGATGCCCAGCTCGAGGTGCTCGAAGCGGTCGCCGGCCAGCTCGCGCAGCCGCTGCGTGCGCTCGGCGAGGCCGTCGTCGGTGGTACGCGGTGGCAGGCCGAACGTCACGATGTCGGCCCGGGCGCCGGCCAGCTCCAGCATCCTGTCGCCGCCCGCAGCGATCAGCAGCGGCGGCCGGTCCTGGACCGTACGGGCGAACATGCCCGCGGCGTGACCGCGGCCGTTCGTCGCGACCAGCGCCTCGTACGCGTCGATCGTCTCGCGCAGGCGGGCCACCCGCTCGCGAGGCGAGCCGAACGGCACGCCGAGCAGCTGCCCGTCGCTTTCCGCGCCCGGACGCCCCGCGCCGAGACCCAGCTCGAGCCGGCCGCCGGAGAGGAAGTCGACCGATGCTGCCTCCCAGGCGAGCTGCATTGGGTTGCGTACGGCGCAGTTCAGCACGAAGGTGCCGACTCGCAGCGAGCGGGTCGCGGTCGCTGCAGCGGTGAGCGCGGGCAGCGGTGCGACGATCCCGGCGCTGACGTTGTCGGGCAGCAGCATGGTGGAGTAGCCGAGCTCCTCGACGCTGCGGGCGAGGTCGGCCCAGCCCGCTGCGTCCGCGCTGCCGCCCGCGACGACGCCGAACCGGAACGATCGTGTGCTCATGGGTTTCTCCTAGCAGTGACGTTGTGCCTGCCAGTCTCGCGTCACGGCTGATCGGTGTCGTCAGCCCACGGGCGGTGCCGCACGTACGTCCGGTGGCGTAGCGGCCCCTAGCGGGATGTGCCTGGGCCGCTGTCAGATCCAGCTCGGCAGCCACATCCGCGCCGCCCAGCTGGTGTACGGGATGACCTGGGCGGTGAGGATCGGCAGGAAGTACAAGAAGTTGCCGACGGCGAGCAACGTGTACACCCCGACCGCGATGGTGCCTACCTGACGCTGGTTGCTGGGCGGTTCGCCCGGTTCGGGTGCGGGCCCGATGATCCATCCCGCGACGAGCGCGATTCCCAGCACGATGAACGGCAGCATCGGCAGCGCGTAGAAGAAGAACATCGTGCGGTCCGGGAAGGCCAGCCACGGCACCCACCCCACGAGGACGCCGGCGAGCAACGCCGACGCGCGCCAGTCGCGGTGGGAGAGCCACATCCAGATCAGCGCGATGAGCACCAGGATCGCCATCCACCAGATCGCGGGCGTGCCGATGCCGGTGATGGCGCTGGAGCACTTGTCCGCGCCGCATCCGGAGGGGGAGGTGTAGTAGTACGCGACCGGGCGTGCGAGCAGCAACCAGCCCCACGGTGAGGACTGGTAGTCGTGGTTCGTGTCGAGGTTGACGTGGAAGTTGTAGATCTCCACCTGGTAGTGCCACCAGTTGCGCAGCGCGGCCGGGATGCCGAACTCCGACGTGCTCGTCCAGTGCCGGTCCCATCCCTCGTCGCTGGCGAACCAGCTCGCCCACGACGCCACGTACACGATCCCGGACAGCACCACGATCGAGGCGACCGCGGGCGCCCAGTCGAGCTTGAACGCCCCGGCGATCGGGCGGCGGGCGCCGGCTGCACGGCGGGCGCCGACGTCCCAGAAGAACGTGAGCAGGCCGAGTCCGGCGATGTACCACAGTGCCGTCCATTTGGACCCCAGCGCGAGGCCCAGGCATACGCCGGCGCCGATACGCCACCAGCGCACGCCGAGCCACGGGCCGAAGTCGCCGATGCCGCGCCGCTCGACCAGGTTGGCGAGCTTCCTGCGCGTGGCGTCGCGATCGGCGACGAGACAGGCGAACGCGGCGACGAGCCAGAACATCAAGAAGATGTCGAGCAGCGCGATCCGGCTCTGCACGAACTCGAGCCCGTCGACGGTGAGCAGCAGCCCGGCCAGGCAGCCGAGCATCGTGGAGCGGGTCATCCGGCGTCCGATGCGCGCCACGATCAGCACGGCGAGCGTCCCGACGATCGCGGCCGAGAACCGCCAGCCGAGCGGGGTGACGCCGTTCTGCCAGGCGAGGTCGTCGCCGGCGAACGCCCACTTCCCCAGGGCGACCAGCCAGTAGCCGGCGGCGATCATCCACTTGCCGACCTGCGGGTGGACGATGAACGACCCGGAGTCCTTGAACACGTGGACATTTCCGCCGAGCAGCAGGTCGTTGGCCTCGCCGTCCTTGCCGGCGTAGTCGTGCTCGACGCCGAACTCGAGCAGCGAGAGCGAGTCCTTGGCGTAGTAGGTCTCGTCGAACACCACGGCATGCGGGTTGCCGAGATCCCAGAAGCGCAGCACCCCGGCGACGACCATGACGGCGAGCGGGCCGAGCCAGCCGATCAGCCTGCTGTCGGCGATCCGGGGCGCGAGGCGAGCCGCGAGCTCGCCCGGAGCCCAACGGAACCCTGCGCCGCGTTCCTCGCGGGTCTCGGTCGTCGCCACGCCGCCAATCGTATGGAGTCGCCTCAGCGCCCTGGCAGCATGGCCCGTGTGAACGATGAAGAAGGCCTCCTGGTACTCGCGGGCACGCCGATCGGCGATCTCGCGGAAGCGCCCGGCGGACTGGCGGACGCGCTTGCCGGGGCGGACGTGGTCGCCGCCGAGGACACCCGCCGGCTGCGCCGGCTGTGCGATCGGCTCCAGGTGACGCCGGCCCGGGTGGTGTCGTACTGGGAGGGCAACGAGCGGTCCCGCACGCCCGAGCTGGTGGCCGACCTGCGCGCCGGCCGGCGGGTCGTCCTGGTCACCGACGCCGGCATGCCGAGCGTCTCCGACCCCGGCTACCGGCTTGTCGCGGCCGCCGTCGACGCAGGCGTACGGGTGACAGCGGTGCCGGGGCCGTCGGCGGTGACGGCGGCGTTGGCCGTCAGCGGGTTGCCGGTGGACCGGTTCTGCTTCGAGGGGTTCCTGCCACGCAAGGCCGGTGAGCGAGCGGCGCGGCTGCGGGAGCTCGCCGGTGAGCGGCGCACGCTGGTCTTCTTCGAGTCACGCCACCGGCTCGCCGCGACGCTTTCGGCCATGGCGGGCGCGTTCGGCGCGGACCGCCGGGCGGTGGCCTGCCGTGAGATGACCAAGACGTACGAGGAGGTCAGGCGCGGACCGTTGAGCGAGCTGGCGGAATGGGCGGCTGCCGGCGTGCGCGGGGAGGTCACGGTCGTGGTGGCCGGTGCCCCGGTCTCCACGGCGCCGGCGGAGCCGGCCGACCTTGCGCGTTCGGTCGCTGAGCTGGAAACCGGCGGAGAGCCGCGCAAGCAGGCGATCGCGTCGGTCGCCGCGGACGCGGGCGTACCCAAGCGTGTGGTGTACGACGCGGTGGTCCGGGCGCGCCAGCAACCGGAGTCACGCTAGCGAAGGCGTTGGTCCCGGCCGCGCTTGCCCGCTTCCCACTGTCGGGTCGCCCTGTCGGCCCGCCGCATCTGCCGGCCCTTCTCGGTGCTCAGCGCGTTGCGGACGGCGTCGCCGGCCTTGGAGTAGTGCCGGACCTCGCCGGGTGCCAGATCCCGGTCGCGCTGGACGAGCGTCCGGGCGGGGTCGGTGCTGGTGGCAACCTCCCGCCCGTGCTGCCTGGTGATCTTGGCCAGGCGCTCCGCCCACCCCGGCCGGCGAGCCTGCTGCGTGCCGCCGTTCGGGTCGTGGCCCACGGCATCCCTCGAGCCGTCGCGGTAGCCGGCGCCGTAGCCGACGCGCTTGCCCATCCGATGGGCGGCCATGGCGGGCAGGCTCACAGCGGTGACGCCGCCGACGACGGCCAGGGGAAGGCTGCCCGAGGCCTGGTACAGCTCGGCCGCGGCCAAACCGCTGGGAACGGCGGCGTAGACGCCGACCTGCCGGACCGCCTCGTTCGCCGGCGTGCGGTATTGCCGGTTGCGCCGGCGCGTCCACTTCACAAGATCAGCATAAGGGCGGCATTGGCGTGCATGTCGTGGTTCAGATTATGAGACATTTCGTTTTGTTATATGGACACACCGTGGTCTAGCATCGAGCCCATGCCGACAGTCGATCAGATCTACGGCCAGGGTCACGCCGAGAGCGTCGTACGGTCGCAACACTGGCGTACGGTCGACAACTCGGCGGGCTACCTCGCACCCGAGCTACGTCCCGGGCTCGACGTGCTGGACGTCGGGTGCGGGCCGGGGACGATCACCGTCGACCTGGCCCGGCGAGTGGCGCCCGGTACTGTCGTCGGGATCGACCCGTCAGAGGCGGTCATCGAGCAGGCGCGCGCGAACGCCGCGGCCGCACGGGCGGGCAACGTCACCTTCGAGCGCGGCGACGCGTTCGCCCTCGCGGCTGATGCGGACACGTTCGACGTGGTGCACGCACACCAGCTGCTGTTCCATCTCACCGATCCGGTGGCTGCACTGCGGGAGATGCTGCGGGTCGTGCGGCCCGGTGGCGTGGTAGCGGCCCGCGACACCGACTACGCCGGGGCGATGTGGTGGCCGGCCGACCCGCGGCTGGACCGCTGGCTCGAGCTGTACCGTGCCGTGGC
>JBOHBN010000029.1:0-16099 GCA_050698355.1 Streptosporangiales bacterium
ACTCCACGGATGCAGGAAGCGGATACGGCCCTTACACTGGCGGCGAGGTTGAAGCAACCAGACACGCCGTCGCGGGGGACGAGTGCGCAAGAAGAAGCAACCGCAGGTCGATCCGTTCGCGGGCTACCAGGCCCCGCGGGTCGGCGGAGTCGCACCCCCTTGGGGCAGCGCTCCCCCGGCAGGGACTCGGGTAGCCGACCGACCGGCAGAAAGCACCTCTCCGCCACGCACGGAGGCTCGACCTGCCACCGCTCCACCGAGCGAATCGCCATCCCCGCCCGCCACCGAGGCAGCGGCCCCCTCGACGCCGCCGCCACCACCGCCAGCGGCACCGGAACGTCCCGCTCCCACCACGGAGCCGAC
Source organism: Streptosporangiales bacterium (assembly GCA_050698355.1). Classification (GTDB taxonomy): domain Bacteria; phylum Actinomycetota; class Actinomycetes; order Streptosporangiales; family WHST01; genus JBOHBN01. The sequence goes on from JBOHBN010000029.1 coordinate 364, forward strand.
TCCGACCGGCGGCAAAGAAGACAAGAGGGCCAAGCGCCGCAAGCCGAAGCGCCGCGACCGTCGCGTCGAACTGCTCGACGGCGCAGTGGCGATGAATACGCACAGGTCCGACCTCGGGACCCGGGCCGCCCGGGGCACGCTGTGGGGCGTGCTCGGCCTCATCGTGATCTGCGTGCTCGCGCTGGTGCTTCACGAGGGCCGCAGCACACCGCCACCGCAGACCAGCCCGCCACCGCCTTCGGCGCCCGGCGCCGGCGGCTTCGCGGCCGTCTTCATGCAGCGCTGGCTACCGGCAGGTGAAGGCACCGAGAGCGAGCTGGCCCCCTTCATGCGCGAGGTGCCCACCCTCACCGCCAAGGCGAACACGCGGTTCGCGGCGCAGACGCCCGTTGTCCTCTCCGCCGACCAGGTGCATCCCGGCTACTGGAGCGTGCTGCTCGCCGTGAACGAGACCGTCAAGAACGGGAAGGGCGAGCTGCAGCCGACCGGCACTCACTGGTACCGGGTCGCGGTCGCGCAAGCGGGCTCGACGGCCAGCACCCCCGGCACCAACGACACGACCGTGTGGCAGATCACCGGAGCGCCGTACGAGGTGCCCGCGCCGACTGCCGCTGATGCCCTCACCAACTCGGCCTACACCGACACCGCGGTCCCGACGACCGGACCGGTTGCCGACACCACCCAAAGGTTCCTCGACGCGTATCTCACCGGCCAGGGCGAGCTCGACCGCTACACCACACCGGATGCGCCGATCACGCCGGTGACCCCACCGAGCGCATCCGAGGTCACTGTCGACACCATCGCCGCCATCCCGACAGAGGACGACATCCAGGACTCCGCCGACACGCCGCCCGACGGTGTCACGGTGCGGGTGCTGGTGCACGCCACGGTGACCGGCAGCGACGGGGTGACCATCCCGATGGACTATCCGATGACCCTCCGGTCCCGTGCCGGACGCTGGGAGGTGCTCTCCCTCGATCTCGCCCCGTTCACCCAACGCGCCTCAGGCGCTCCCGCCAGGCAGACCCCGACCGCGACGGGCGGTTCCGTTGCCAGCCCCTCGACCTCGCCAAACCCCTAGACCACGTGCCGGCCGGAAGCGGCCGGCCCCGCTCGAGGAGACGATCCCGTGTTACCGCAGCTGCTTTTTGAACACAGCCAGATGCTCGTCCAGGCGGGCATCCTCGATTGGCTGAACGAGAAGATCCGCGACGCCACGACGACGATCAAGGCCCTGGTCACGTTGGCGATCATCGGCGGCCTCCTCTACCTGATGGTGAAGGCCAAGTTCCAGCTCAAGGCAGTCGTCGTGGGGCTGTGCGTCGCCGGGTTGGTGTTCTGGGCTGTCGGCCTGGACGGCTACAAGGCGCTGGCCAACCTGTTCGCCCCGGAGTTCAAGCAATAACCGCGCGACACGAGCACCGGGCACCGGGCACCGGGCACCGGGCACCGAAGGGGCACATTCGATGGCAGAGCTGAAGGATCACGACCACAGCTACGAGGTGTGCCAGTCGTACACGTTCGCCCGGCGCTACCCGAAGCTGATCGGCCGGATCAAGTCCGGGATCGGTAACGACCGTGGATGGACGATCCCCGGCGGTCCCTACTCACCGCTGCAGATCGGAACGTTCGTGGCCGCCTTCGTGATCCTGGTGTGGACGCGCGCGATCTGGGCGCACTTCGGACCGGTGAACCTCGCGCTCTACATCGGCATCCCGCTGGGTCTCGCCTTCGTCGTACGCCACCTGCAGATCGAGAACCGCCCGCCGTACCGGTTCCTGATCGGGTTCGTGAAGTACGTGGTGTGGAACAACAGGGGCCGCCGCAACGGCCGGCGGGTCGGTGAGCCACACCCGCACACCGTGCGGATGCGCACCCTGGTGCGCGTGGTGCACCCGGAGATCTACTCCGCGCCCGCAGCCGAGCGACGCGAGGCGGCTGCATGAGCAGCAACCAGCTCTTCCCGGCCTACGACATCGTCGACAACCTGGTCGTCACCCGGAACGGCACGGTGTGGGCGATCTGGCGGCTCAAGGGCGTGCCGTACATGCGGGCTGGCCTGTCCGGCAAGCGCCAGATGCGCCTTGCCATCAAACACCTCTGCGCGGCGATGCCGGAGGAGTCGCTGCTGCTCACGTTGTGGGCGCGGGTCGATCCGCTCACCGTCATCGGGTCCACGCTGGACGGCGTCGACACCGACAACCCCATGGTGCAGGAGCTCGCCGCCGCACACCTGGAGGTGCTCGGCGAGGACGAGATCCGCCGTCCCACGCACTGGATCGCCATCCCGCTGCCGCACATCGATGCACGCAACCGCTTCGGCACCTACCGACGGGCCGCCCAGGTCTCGATCGCCGAATCCTTCGGCCTGCCCTGGGGCAAGCTGCCGGACGCCGAGGTCTCGCTGCGGCTCACCCAGGCCCAGCGGATCGCGAGCCAGTTCCCCACGTCGCTCGGACACCGCCCCGCGACACCGGCGGAGATCCTGTGGATCTACGCGCACCAGCACCTGCGGGGCACCTCGGAGGAGCCGCCGCTGCCCGCGCCCGAGGACTACGCGCAGCTGCTGCGCTCCGGCCTGAGCCTGGCCGAGTTCCGGGACGCGATCTTCTACGAGGGCGGCGCCAAGGACGACGTGGTCGAGACGATGCGCCGGCCGCTCATCCGCCGCTACCTGCGCATCGACTCGCACGAGCAGAGCTACCAGTCCAACCTGGTCATCGCCGACATGCCTCGACACTTCACCTTCCCGGGCACGGAGTGGTTCACCTGGCCGTACAACCTCATCACGAGCCTGGACGACTCCGATCCGTTCTGCTGCGATGTCGCGGTCCGCCTGCGCGCGGTCCGCAACGAGGACGCGCAGAAGAAGGCACGGCGGCAACGCCGCGAGCTGATCGGCCAGTACGAGGAGTTCGACGGCGACATTGCGGGGGCACCGCCCGAGCTGGGGGACGCCTCCGCCGCGCTTGATCAGGAGAGCGCCGAACTCGCGGTCAACAAGCTCGACCCCGAGCTGCAACCCACGATGGTGCTCACCGTCTGGGGAACCAGCATCGACCAGGTCGAGCACCGCGCGGACCGGCTGGAGGCGCTGTACCGGCCGAACCAGTTCCCGGTTCCACGCCCGACGGGCGAGCAGGAGGACCTGTTCTGGGCCGGCACGCCTGGCGCGCCGCGCCCGCGCGTGTGCGACGACTACAAGCAGTTCCTGCTGCCGAGCGGCTTCGCCGCCGGTATGCCGTTCGTCGACGTCGACCTGGGAGACCCGACCGGTTTCATCCTCGGTTACCTGACCGAGGTCGGTGTCACGTTCCCGGTAACCCTGGACCTGGAAGCGGCGCTGCGCGAGCAGCGCGCCGCGTCGATGGCGTTCACCGGGGAACTGGGCTCGGGCAAGTCGGTCGCGATGAAGACGGTCACGTACTACACGCTCGCCCGCGGCGGCCGCGGCATCACCATCGACCGCACCCCGATGGGCGAGTGGGCGCGGTTCGCCCATTCGATGCGGCACTGGGCGCAGCAACGCGGGCACCCGCTCAGCGTCAACGTGGTGCGGGTATCCGGCGATATCGGGTATTCCTTCGACCCGTTGCGCATCCTGCCGCGGACCGACCGGGACGAGGACGGCAACACCTTCGACCTCGGCCGCACGATCGCGGAGGGCACCCTCTCCATCCTGCTCGGCTACGGCGCGACCAGCCCGCACGCCTCGATGGTCTCCGAGGTGTTGGACCGGATCGCAGCGCGCCCCGACCGCAGCATGGCCATGCTGATCCGCGAGATGGAGTCGCTCGCGTACGCCTCCGCCAGCCGTGGGAAGGCGGGCGAAGCCGCCCCGCAGGGCGCGGGCGACGGTGAAGGCGGCGGGGAGGGAGCGCTCAAGGCCCTCGCCGATGACGACGCGACTATCGCTTGGGAGATCCGGCGACAGTTGCGGGCGATCGCGCGCCGCCCCACGTCACGGGCGCTCTTCGACGAGTCGCTTCCCGTCGTGCGGCTGGACGAGGCCGACTTCACGGTGCTGCACACGCCGAACCTGCCGTTGCCGTCCAAGGAGGTGGCGAACAACCCGAGCGCGAAGCTCTCCTTCGAGCAGATCCACGCGCAGGCGCTCATCTACGTCGCGACGGCCGCCTGCCGGTACGTCGCGTTCCGCGACAACCGGATGACCATCGTCCCGTTGGACGAGTGCTGGTTCCTGAACAACAACCACGAGGGCCAGCAGTTGCGCTACGAGATCATCAGGGACGGCCGCAAGCACCGCGCTGCGGTGCTGCTCGGCTCGCACGACGCCGATGACTTCGGCGACGAAGCGACGCGGGGGCTGCTCAAGTACCGGTTCGCCTTCCGCCAGGGCGACGAGAATCTCGCGCAGCGCAACGCGTCATTCGTCGCGCTGGACGCGTCCGACCCCGGCACGCTGACGCTGATCAACGACCCGGAGCTGCCGTCGGGGCGGTGTGTCATGTACGACCGGCACGGCAACAAGGGCGTGCTGCACATCGCGATGCCACCGCTGCAGGACGTCCGCGACGGCATGCTGACCCACACCGGTGTGGGTCGGGTCGCCGCGGAGGGAGCGGAACCGGAGACCGCCTCGTCGGCCGAGGAACAGGCGGCATCCTCATGATCAAGGTGGCAGTGTTCCGAGCGGGTTGGCGCGCGCTCTGCTCCGCCATCGCACTCGCGGCACTCGCTGCGATGCTCGTCGTGGTGACCGGCAGCCCTGCTGCTGCCGCGCCCGATCCGCACCGCACCACCATCGACCAGGGTCCCGCCGGTGCGAAGGACGACACCTGCGAGGTCATCGTCTGCGACCCCGGTGAGCCGCACACCGGCGGCAAGGACGCGTCGAAGAAGGGCCCGACCCCGCCAGGTGACCAGGTCGCCGAGACCGTGCACCCGAAACCGAAGCCAGGCGAGGACGCCTCGTACCTGGAGCAGCTCGCCGGCGAGAGCCGCTGCGAACAGGGGCCGCACATCACCGCGCCGTACAACTCCAAGCGGTCGGGCCAGGCGGCCGGGGACTGCTTGCCGGTGAAGAGCTTCGGCGCCATGTTCAAGACAACAAGCCCTACAGAGGGGATTGGGTGGCAGTGCTTCGTGCCCTTCTTTCAGGGGGGCTGCGGCCGCGGAAGCACGGTTGCGACCGGCACCAGCGCGGTAGAGGAAGCGCTCGGGACGCAGTTCGGCTTCGTCTGGGCGATGTACCAGGCCGTGGTCTACCTGACCGCCTGGTTCACCCACTGGGGCGTCGCGTTCGAGCCGCTCTCCGTGGTGAGTCATCTGGCGATGAAGCTGCAGAACGCATGGCAGCACCGGGTGATCGGCCCGCTGCACATCGGCGGACTGGGCGGGTTCGTCCTGCTGCTCGCCGCGCTGTGGGCGGGCCTGCTGATGCTGTTCCGCCGCTTCCGTCGCGGCTTCGCCGAGCTGATGGTCGCGGTCATAATCGCGGCGATCGGCGCGGCGTTCCTCGTCCACCCGGGCACGACCATCAACAAGCTCATCGACGGCGCACGATACTTCGGCCTCACGGTCGCCGCCATCTCGCTCGACCCCGGCGGTACGCCAACCGTCCCGACCACCCAGGCGTCCGCGGACAAGGTCGCCGACGCCAAGGTGGGCGAGGCCGTATCCAACAAGCTTGTCACCTCGCTCCTGCTCAAGCCGCACATGATCGCGAACACCGGCCAGGTGCAGCACGGCAAGTGCGAGCGGTGGTACTGGCAGGCGCTGGACCCGGACTACGCGCACAACAAAGGGTCCTACAAGAAGCTGACGGACCCGAAGAACGGGTGCGTCACCGAGGGGGCGCTTCGGCCGACGGTCGAGCGGATCGTGCTCGCGTCACTTCTGCTGGTCATGGCGATCGTCGTGGCCGCGTTCTGCCTGCTCGCCGTCGGTTTACTGTTGCTCAGCCAGCTCGCCGCCGCCGCGTACCTCGCGATCGCCGGACTGGTCTGGGCGATCGCGCCGCTCGCCGGCTGGGGACGCAGACTGCTGGTCAAGTGGATCACCGGCCTGCTCGTCTGCGTCGCCGGCACGGTCGCCGGAGTACTTGCGATCGTGGTGTACCTCGACGTGCTCGGGGTGATACTCGGGCTCGGCGAGTCACCGCTCGTCAGCTTCACCCTGGCACTCGTCGTGGCCATCGTGGGCTTCATGCTGCGCAAGCGGCTCACCGCCGGCCTGCGCAAGGGAGCCCGCCAGATCGGTTCCAAGCTGGAAGGAACCCTGTCGCGACCCGGCGAGACGCTCGCCGAACAGGCGCAGCGCCAGCAAGCCGGACGGTCTCCTGCCCCGGTCGCGGACGCGGTGGCCGGCGGCGCGAGCGCGGGCGCCACGGCCGGCGCGGTCGAGAAGATGTCCGGCACCGCGAGCACGCCCGCGAGCGTGCTGGTCCGCAAGGATGGCAACCGCGAGCCAGACGGGGCCGGGAAGCAGGTCAGGTACAGCGACCGGGTACGCGACGGCATCGGCCAGAGCGAGGAGGGCCGCCGCGCGCTCGGGGCCACCGCCAGCCGGGAGCTGGGCAGCGCGTCATCGGGTGTCACATCGGCGGCCGGCGTCGCAGGCGCAGCCAGTAAGACCAGCGTCCCCGGCGCGGTCGCCGTGGGCGCGGCGCACACCACACGGGCGGCGACGCACACCACGTCGAAGGCCAGCCGCGGCGCCGTCGAGGCGACCACCGCGTCGGGCGGCTACGATCCTGGCCCCTCCGGGGGCACCGTCACCGGAACCGGCGGTAGGCCCACAGGTCCCGTACCGCCGAGCGCCGGATCGACCGGCCGCACCGCCGCGGGCGAGAAGGCCACGCGAGTCGCGTCTCGCGTCTCATCCGGTGAGAAGCATGCGGCACCGCACCACGCGGCGAACGGTGCCGCGGGCCACGCCGCCACCCGGCACACCCACCCGCCGTCGAGCTACCAGAAAGACGAACTGATGGCCGAGCTGGCCCGGCGGCGCGAGCGTCGGGACAAGGTACTCTCGGCGACCCGGCCGAGCTGATCGACAGGGGCCCATGACTCCATACCCCGTCACCCTTCCGCGCTCCGCTCCTCGCTCCGAGCGCACGTCACCGCAGTGGTACTCGTGCACCGCTGCGATGCTCACGCGGAAGAGCTCCTCATGACTGATCAACGCGATGAGAGCAAACGGGTCCCCGTCTGGCTCGTCGTGGTCGTGGCGCTCGCACTCATCCCCGCGAGCATCATGGCGATGACGCTCGGTGCCCTGCTCGGCGCGGTCGGCGGCAACGACACCGGCGGCGCCGGATCCGTTCGGTGCAAGGGCATCAAGGCCGGAAAGTACGCGAGCTTCTACGAGCAGGTCCTGGTCGGCGTCAAGGCGCCGGTGACCGGCTCGCACATCACCACGCTCGCCGCATGGCACCAGGCCGAGGGCGGCAGCGCCACCTGGAACCCGTTCAACACGACGCAGCCGGCACCCGGCGCGACCCAGTACAACTCCGTCGGCGTGAAGAACTACCCGAGCCAGCAGGTGGGGATACGCGCGACGATCGAGACGCTCACGAACGGCAACTACTCGCACATCCTCGAGGCGCTACGGGCGCAGTCCGTCGACATCCACGCGGTCGCTGGCGCGGTGGACGGCTCTGTGTGGGGCACCAAGCACATGTCCGACGTCACCCAGAGCTGCACCATCATCCAGGCGGCCGGCAACGTGGACATGTCGGGCTGCCCGAGCCTGCCAGGGCACACGCCGTGGGGTGGGTACGCGAACGGCGAGATACCCACCAACCGCCCGGACATGGTCCCGCTACCGGCGAGCATGAACGGCGGCTGGCTGCGCTGCGACGCGGGTAAGAGCCTCATCGCGCTGTCGCAGGCGTTCAAGAAGCACTTCGGGTACCCGATCTCGGTCACCGACTCCTACCGCACCCTCGCCGGGCAGGAGCGGCTCTTCATCGAGAAGGGTCCCGTGCTCGCGGCCACACCAGGTACGAGCAACCATGGCTGGGGCTGTGCGGTCGATCTGGGGAGCGGCATCAACCAGTTCAAGAGCCCGACGTTCAACTGGATGAAGCGGCACGCGCCGAAGTACGGCTGGGTGCATCCCGCGTGGGCGGAGAGCAACCCGTTCGAGCCGTGGCACTGGGAGTACCAGAAGTGCAGCGGGGCCACGGCAGCATGAAGCTCTCCACCTTCACGCTCGTTCTGGGCGCCGCGTTCATCCTGCTGATGGGTTCGTGTGGCGCGATGGGCATGTCGTACGGGCAGGCCGGCGGTGACACCGCTGCGGCCGCGAGCGCGGCGGAGGCCCAGGCGCCCGGACCGCCGAAGGATGACGTCGCTGCGCCGACAACCCGCTGTGCAGCTGACATCCGGCGGCAGGGCCTGCCCACGCGGTACACCCCGGAGGGACAGAGCCGCTCCAGCCACCTCACGCCGCGCGCGGAGAACGTCAAGCGGCAGATCGAGAAGAACTTCCCCGGCTACTTCACCGAGGTCGGCGGGTGGCGACCGGGTCCGGACGCGTACAGCGACGACCACGGCTGCGGTCGCGCGCTCGACGTGATGGTGAGCCACATCGGCAAACGCACGGATGCGGAGCAGAAGGCACACGGGTACGCCATCGCCAAGTGGGCCGAGGACAACGCCCACGTGCTCGGCGTGCACTACATCATCTTCCAGCAGTGCATCTGGAACGTGCAGCGCGCCGACGAGTCCGGCTGTTCCCGTGTCACCGGCATGAGCGCCAAGGGCTGGCGAGCCATGGAGGACCGCGGCAGCATCACCCAGAATCACTACGACCACGTACATATCTCGGTGTGGTAGGCGCAAGAGCAAGGAGATGAGGAGCGAGCCGGAGGTAGGGGCCGCCGGGACAGTGGGTGTGCTGGTTACCTCTTGCAGGCACCTGCCGCAGGCGAGCGAGGAATCGAACGCGAGGCAAGCACATGAGTGACAGGCAACGGGCACCAGCCAAGCGGCGCCGTGGGCTCTTCCTGGGCATTACCTTCCTGTTACTGCTCTGCCTGCTCACCACGTGTGTCGTGGTCGCGCAGTCCAGCCGGTACGCCGGCGGCCAGGCCGAGCCCAGCGATCCGCCGGAGCGGGCGTCCATGAGCGGTGCCAGCGAGCCGACAGCAAGCCCGACCCCGTCGGAGAGCCGACCGGCCGCGACTCCGTGGCGGAAGGTGCACTGGCGCGCCGGCGCGCGGGCGAACCAGATCGTCGGCCTGCACTACCCGCCGAAGCCACCGCCACGAACGGCCCGCGCCGACCCGCTGCGCGCCGGTATCGCGTTGCTCGCCGCGCTCGACAGCACGAACCCGGCGGCATGGAAGCCGGGACGGAACCCGCTGCGCCCGTACATGACGGCGCGTCTCGACCGCATCTACACACCGCGAAAGGGTGGCGAGACCGGCTCGACGGGCGGCAAGGCCGAAGGAGGAACGGGCGCGACCAAGCTGCCGAAGGGGGGCAGCGCGACGTACAGGTTCTACTGCTACGTGCCTGATGGCCACACCCGCTCCGAGGTGACGGTCGCGTGCGGCTACCACGTGCGGGTGGAAAGCGCGTCCGGGAAGCTCTACCGCGAGGACACCGGCCCGCAGCAGCAGCTCACGGTCAAGCGGGGCGACGACGGCTGGCGGGTCGCCCGGATCGGCTCGGCGACGCGGGTCGGCGACTGATGCACGTCCTAAGGTATCGGCGGAGGGGAGACCATGCTCATCGCTCGACCGCTACGTGACCTCGGCACGCACCGGTTAACCCGGGTGCTCGAGCCGGAGACGCTCAGCGGGAACGCGGTGTTCGCCTGGTGTCACCTGCGGGGTGACGAGCGAGCGTTCCACCTCGGTCGCATGCTCGCCGCGGAGCCGAGCCCATGACGCGGTCGGTGACCCCGGACTACTACGAGCTCCTCGGCGTCTCCCGGGACGCAGACGCGGCGGCCATCACCCAGGCGTACCGCAGGGCGGCCCGCTCCTCGCATCCCGACACGGGCGGCAATGCCGGCATGTTCCGGCTCCTCCAGGTGGCGTACGAGACGCTGGCCGATCCGGCTGCGAGGCGCGCCTACGACGCCACGCTCGACGACACGGGCGACGCGGCGGCGGACGATGGCGACGCGGACGCTGTCCACGCGCAATGGACGTTCGCCGACGGCACCTCGCGCAGCGCCGTCTTCGACCCGGACGAGCTGTCGTGGTGGTCCGAGGTCGATCCCGAGGCATCACCGCGGGTCGTGCCGCCCTACCGGCAGGGAGCGTGGCCGGCGGCCATCGCCGTGGCCGCCTTCCTCCTTTGCACCGCGGCGATGCTCGCCAGCAGCGTGGTCGCCGCCGCCCTGGCCGTCGCGCTCGCCGCGCTCGTCGGCAGCGCGTACCGGCGGGGAAGGACAGGCGCCGAGCACCCGGCGGTCGAGGTCGCGGCGACCATCGTCGTTCTGTGCGGCGCGGGCGCCTACCTCTACTTCGGACCACCGGTCGTCGCCCCGGTGCTCGGTGCCGCGTCGTTCGCGGCGATGGTTGTTGCAGCGGTGCTCGCGTACCGCTACGGCTCCGGCCGGCGTCTTGACCAGGTTGCCGACGAGGAAGCGGTAGCGATGGTCGAGTACGGGACACCCGGCACCGGCACCCAAGCGGACAATGACGCCGTAGGGCAGCGGATCGGTGCCGACACGGTATGGATGCTCACCGCCCTGCCGGGCACGCGTGTGTTCCACGGTCTGCGCATCCCCGGTCGTTCCGGGACGCTCGACCATGCCGTCGTCTGCGGGCGCCGGGTGGCACTCGTCAACTCCCGGTACTGGGAGCCCGGACGGTACGCGTGGACCCCGCACTGCACGCTCCTTCGCGACGGGAAGCACTTCGCAGGCGGCGATGTGCGCCTCGGCGACGCGGTCTCCGCGTACGCGGGCATCGGCGGAAAGGCGGTGGAGGTACGCGGGTACATGCTGGTCGCGCCGTCCCGGCCAGGGCGGGTGCTGGCAGCGACCGGCGCGGGCGGCACGGTAACCGTCGGTGACCCGCTCGCGGTCGTGGAGGCCATCGGTGCGTGGTTCCGCGGCTCCGCCGACTCCGACTTGGTGGATCGCCGGTTGCTGGTGCGGATGTACGAGCGGCGGGTGGTCCGATGAACTCCGACCACGGCGACAATCGCGACGGCAACCGTGGCGACAACGAGGTCTGGGAGAACCTCGTCCTCTTCGTCGTGCTCGGTGGGCTGGCGGTGTTCGGCTACCGCAAGGTCAAGCCCGTCATCGAGGGCTGGCTGCGGCAACACGGCATACAGCTCGACGAGGTGGTCCACTCGCTCGGCTCGGTATCGATCTCGCTGGATCGGGTGATCGACATCGCCGCACTGGTTCTCGGGCTGTTCCTGCTCATCACCGTGCTGGTGGCCTGGCACCGCTTCCGCAGTAGGCGCCGCAAGCACCGCCGGGTCTGGTAACGGACCGGGCTTGGGTGGATCATGATCACATAGAGCACCTGCCGGGAGAGATCTGTGGAGGCAGCCGGGCGACTGGGGCTGGCGGGAGGCGGACCCTTGCTACCGTCGGTAGTGACAAGCAGGGATACTCGGGGATGCGATGATGGACAGCGCTGAGCAGCCGGAACCGGACCCGCTGCACGCCGCGGAGGCAGAGGCGGAGGAGGCACCCGACTCGCCCGACGCGGACGAGGCAGGGCCGTTCTCCGCCGCACCCCTGCACACACTCGATGACTGGGGCGAGCCCGAGGCGCCGCCAGGGCCACCGTGGGCCCAGCACCGGCCCCCGCAGGGCGACAACCCGGACGCTGCCGAGTCCGCGGAGGCTCCGCAACCTCCACGAGGCGACGGCCAGTTCGGCCGGGACCGCGAACCCTCGCAGGAGGGCGGACGGCACGCGAACCCCACTTGGACGTACGAGCAACCCGGTCAGGCGCCCCCGCCGGGGTGGGGACAGGATCAGCATGCCGTCGACTGGGGCGACCAGCAGCACGTCGGGCCACCCTGGTCGGGTTCGCCGGCGGGCCCGGGTGAGCAGGGACAGGCGGAACGGCCGCCGCTGCACAACCCCTTCCTCGAGCAGGCACACAGCGTCCCGCACACCGGCATGCGCCGGCTGGTCTACCGCGCCACGTTCGGCACGCTGAACCTCGGCCCGTCGCCCGGCGAGCAGGCCGCACGCGTACGGAGGCAACGCGTGCGGTCACAGCTGCACGGTTCGTGGCGCATCGTCGTGATGAGCATCAAGGGCGGGGTCGGCAAGACGACGACGGCGGCCATGCTCGGCCGTACGCTGGCGGAGTGGCGCGGCGACCGTGTCGTCGCGCTCGATACCAACCCCGATATGGGCACGCTCGGCGACCGGCTCGTCGGTGCGACCGACGAGACCGTACGCGGCCTGCTCGCGCACGAGGCGCGCGCGCCGATCAACCAGGTCGCGGAGGTGAACAGGTTCACCAACCTCGCCGGACGCCTGCACGTGCTCGCCAACGAGCAGGACCCGGCTGTGAGCGAGGATTTCACCGGCGAGGAGTACCAGACGACGCTCGGCATCCTCGAGCGGTTCTACAACGTGATCATCGCCGACTGCGGCACCGGAGTGCTGCGTCCCTGGGTGCGGGAGATGCTGGCGCTGGCCAACACCCTCGTCGTGGTGGCCGAGCCCAAGGGCGACGCCGCGACCCGCGCGGCCGGCACGCTCGACTGGATCGAGCAGCACGGGTTCCGCGACCTCGTCGCCCGCTCCGTCGCGGTGATCAACTACCGCAGCCCCACGCCGAAGAGCCTCGACGTCGCCGCGCTCAACAGCTTCTTCGGCCAACGGTGCCGGGCGGTACGCGCGATCCGGTACGACGAGCACCTCGACCTCGGCGTGCAGATCCAGTACGAGCCCATCCCGGACGCGCCGTCGGAGGCGTACGTCGCCGACACCACCAAGGAGGACTACCTGGAGCTCGCCGCGACGATCGCCGACGAGTTCCGGTGAGCGGGAGTCTCGGGGACAAGACGTGAGCGAGGAAGCCCGGCGCGAGGAACAGAACGGCGCCCCGGACAGCGAGATCGCCGGCCGGCAGGCGGAGGACGAGCAGGCAGCGTCCGAGCAGGCACCCGACGAGCGGCCCGGCGGCCAGCCCGCCGACGAACCGGTCGAGGAAGAGCCGTTCGATCCCATGCCCGCCGTCGTGGGCGAGGCGGTCGTCGCCCGGCTCGACGTCGCCTTGGAAGGCGTCGAGCACCAGCGTCTCGCGTTGCGTGCGGCCGCGGAGTCCGCGGCAGCAACCGACGACGACCAGCAGGGCCGGGACGAGCGGCACAGCAGCGACGGGTTGCGCTCGGCCAGGGCCCGCGCGCGCGGGCGCCTCGCCGCCACTCAGGACCGTACCCAGGGCATGATCGAGGAACTGCTGCGCCGCGGCTCGCCGTACGCGTCGGCCGCGTGGGACGCCGACGCCTGGACCTCCAACTACCATGAGCCGACCGCGCCGCCGCATCTGATCGCGGTCTCCGACCTGCACATCGCCAAACCATCCGGCGAGGCGAGCTTCCCGTTGCTGCTCCCGGCGATCGGCCGCAACCTGATCATCACGCACGACGGCGCCGCCGCCGCGCCGGCACACGCGTTCGCGCAAGCCTTCGTCGTCCGGACGCTCGCCGCGTCGCCGCCGGGGTCGTTGCGCGTGCACCTGTTGGACCCGGCCGGCCTGGGCCAGAACCTCGGGCTGCTCAGCCGTATCCCGGAAACGCTGACCAGTGGCGGCGTGCACAGCACCCCGGACGAGGTCGCGAGCGAGCTTGGCGCCGTGCTGGAGCACATCAGGCAGCTCAACACCAAGACCCTGCTGGGCACCGACGACACCCTCGTCGAGCGCTGGCGTAAGGGCACCGCGAACGGCACGCCGTGCTCCATCGTGCTCGCCGCCGGGCTGCCGCTCGGGCTCCACAACGACTCGATCGAGCAGCTCGGCGCGGTGGCCCGCGCCGGGGGGCGCTGCGGTGTCTCCCTGGTCGCGGTGGTCGACAACAGCCGGCCACTCGGCTACGGCAACGAGCTGACCGACCTCGCGGTCAACGCCGAGCGCTTCCACGTCACACCGGACGGGTACGCCACCTGGCAGTCGGCGCCCGAGCACCTGCGCGAGAGCGTACGGGTCAGCTGCCCGCAGCCGCCGGGCTCGTCGCAGTACCGGTTCTTCACCTCCGCGCTCGCGCCCGCGCAGCGGCAGGGGGCGAACCGTCCTGTCCGGCTGCGGCACTACCTGCAGCGCGAGCAGCCCTGGGCGACAACCACCGAGACGATGGTGACGGCGGTCATCGGCCGCCATGCGGACGGGTCGGCCCAGGAGCTCCAGCTGGGTGACGGCGAGGGCGTGCCCGGCCACGGCCTGCTGGTCGGACCGATGGACTCCGGCAAGACGACGCTGCTGCACGGCCTGATCCACTCGCTCGCGTACCGGCACAGCCCTGAGGAGCTCGAGCTGCACCTGCTCGACATGAAGCCCGGCGTCGAGTTCGCCAAGTACGCGCCGCGGCCCGGTGAGCTGGCCCTTCCCCAGGTGCAGACGGTGGGCATCGAGACCCACCCGCAGTTCGCGCTCGACGTGCTCCACCACCTGGTACGGCTGTGCAACAGCCGCGATGAGCTGTTCGAGCAGGCCGCGGAGCGGTTCGCAGAACCGGTCGCGGACGTCGCCACGTACAGGCGATTGACCGGGCAGCGGATGCCGCGGGTCGTCCTGGTCGCCGACGAGCTGCAGCTGATGCTGGGCGGCGACACCGAGGACCCGGCGTGGCAGGCGGTGCAGACGCTGGTCGAACGCGGGCCCGCGCATGGCGTGCACCTGTTCGCCGCGACCCGCAGCCTGGCGCTGGTCGGCACCGAGCGACCGCGGCAGCTGGCCGCCATCGAGCAGGGCTTCGGGCTGCGCATCGCACTGCGCTGCCCCGCCGACGAGCTGGGCCGCGTCCTCGGCCGTACGGTCACCGAGACGCGCATCAGCGACCGTCCCGGCGCCGGCCTGCTCAACGCCGCGGGCGGCGCCGAGGGGCACGACGTGCTGTTCCAGGCAGCCATCCTGGAACCGGAGGAGCGCGCCAGCCTCCGCCATCACCTGGCACGCAGCGGTACGGCTCCGGGCGTACGGGTCAGCCGCGGTGCCGGCGGGGTCGAGCTGTCGGACGTGGCGCACACGTTCGATCGAGCCGTCGAACCGACGCTGTACCTCGGCGCGCCCGTCGGCATCGGCCGGCCGACGGTCGGGGTACCGCTGGTGCCCGGCGCCGGCCACGGCCTGCTGCTCGCCACCCCCAACGGCCCGCAGGCGGTAGGCACGATCTGCTCGTCGCTTGTCGCGCTCGCCATGCAGCCGTTCGACGACGTGCAGCTCGCGGTGGTCGACCTGCTGCCGGAGGACGTGCCGGAGCGCCGGCCCATCGACGACCTGGCGGCGTTCCTCGACGACCGGCTCCTGCACATCGGGCCGGGCCGGTTGGACGAGCTGGCCGACCTGCTCCGGCCGACCGGCCAGCCGAGCGTGGTCGCGGTGCTCGGTCTCCCCCACACCGGTGGCGGTGACCTCCACCATGACCACGGGGCGAGGCTGGACTGGCTGTACACCAAGGGCCCGCCGAACGGGGTGCACCCGCTGGTGTGGGTGGATGAGCCGCGCCGGGCCAGGCAGGCCGAGGCGAGCGTCTCCAAGCTGCGGCTACGCTGCATCGGCGGTGTCGACATGTACACCACCGCCGCCTTCCTCGACCGGCGCCCGCCGTTC
>JBOHBN010000030.1:0-1317 GCA_050698355.1 Streptosporangiales bacterium
AACACCCACGCCGATATCGCCGCGGTATCTGTCAAGTCAATTGAGACAGTTGGTGTCAGTTTATTTGGGGTTCGTGGTCGGGCTGGTTGATCCAGGACTGGGTCGGCATGGCGGGTGGGTGTGGTCGCCGCCCGAACCGCTCGGGGTGGGCGTGGTAGGCGGCGGTCAGCGTGTTCTGCCGCCCCTCATCGATCGTGTCGGCGGTGCCGAAGTGCACGGATGCTGGTGTGTGCCAAGCGATCCCGGAGTGGCGGTGCAGATAGTTGTACTCGTAGAAGAACCCGGTGCAGAACTGTCGTGCGTGTTCCAGCGACGCGAACGATGCGGGGAACTCGGGCAGGTACTTCAGGGTCTTGAACTGCGCTTCGGAGTACGGGTTGTCGTCGGAGACCCGGGGTCGGGAGTGCGAGCGGCTCACGCCGAGGTCGGCGAGCAGCGCCGAGACGGGCTTGGAGGTCATCGAGGTGCCCCGGTCGGCGTGCACGGTGTGTGGGGTGGCGCCGTTACGCTCGATGGCCTCGGCGATGAAGTCGGTGGCCAGCAGGGAATCCTCGACTGGGGAGAGGATCCAGGACGGGTTGAACCGGGAGTAGATGTCGATCAGCACGTAGAGCTGGTAGAAGATCCCCTTCGCCGGCCCACGCAACTTCGTGATATCCCAGGTCCATACCTGCGACGGGCCGTCGGCGAGCAGCTGCGGTTTCACCTTGGCCGGGTGGGTGGCTTGGCGGCGTCGTTCCCGGCTTTGGCCCGCCGCCCGGGCGATGCGATACATCGACGACGCCGAGCACAGGTAGTTCCCGGCGTCGAGTTCCCGAACCCAGATCTGCCCGATCGACAGATCCGCATACGCCGGTTGATTGATCAACGTCAACACCGCCGCCCGCTCGGCCTCGGAGAGGGCCTGCCCGTTCTCCGGCGCCGCGCGTGCCGGCCACGGCCCGTGCAGCCGGGCCCGGGCGTGACGGTAGTGGGTGGCCCGGGCCCGCCCGATCAGCGTGCAGGCCCGACTGATCGGGACGCCCTCGGCGCGCAGCTCGGTGAACGCGCCGGTCATCGCCTCGGCGACGGCGCGTCCGTGGCCGTGCTCTCGGAGATCGTCTCCAAGAGCCCTTGCAGTTTTCCCATCACCTCCACCACCGCCTGCGACTGGGCCAACTCGCGGGTCAGCCGCTCGTTCTCCGCGCGCAACCTGGCAGGATCATCCTTCCCACCCGAGGCCGCCCTCGCCCGATGCGGCCGCCGGGGAGCGGACGCGTCGCCGGTGCGCGCGTCGCGGGCAGCGGCCCACCTGCGGACCTGCGACTGGTACAGCCC
>JBOHBN010000031.1:0-14619 GCA_050698355.1 Streptosporangiales bacterium
CCCCGCCAGTAACCCCCGCCAGTAACCCCCGCCAGTAACCCCCGCCAGTAACCCCCGCCAGTCACTCTCCGCTGCTCAACACCGGTGTGCTGGTCACGCTGCGCTCGCGTACGGGCTTGCGGCGACCTGCTGCTGTGCACAGTTCGCACGTTGTGGTGACAACTGGCGTCGCGGTAGCTATGTTTGCCGCTGATTTACGAAGGCTTACCGCCGCCGATAGATCCGGCGGGGTGCGCGACAGGGGAGGAAGGTGCCGGGTGAGGAAGGTGACAACGGGCCTGCTGGCCGCGGCTGCCGCGGCTGCGCTCGGAAGCACGGTCATGCAGGGTACGGCGGCGGCCTCGCCACCACCGGCCCACGCGACCGCCAAGGTTCGAACCGCGAAGAACCACAAGGACGACCTGGTTGACGCGAAAGAGGCGAACCGGCGAGCGAACCGGAAGGCCGCGCTGCAGAAGGTGCTGCACGGCAAGGCGAAGGCGCACAAGCGCGGCAAGTCCAAGGTGGTCAAGGTCGGCGACGAGTACGCCGAGATCAAGTCCGCGCGCACCGACCGGATCTTCTCGATCCTGTGCGAGTTCGGCGACAAGACCGACCCGCGCACGGGCGGCGAGGCCGGACCGATGCACAACCAGATCGCCAAGCCGGACCGCTCCCGCGACAACTCAACGTACTGGGAGAAAGACTTCTCCACCCAGCACTACAAGAACATGTTCTTCGCCCAGGGCCAGGAGTCCTTCGCCGACTTCTACCTCAAGCAGTCGCAGGGCCAGTACACCGTCACAGGTGACGTCAGCAACTGGGTGACCGTCCCGTACAACGAGGCTCGCTACGGTTCCAACAAGATCCCCGAGTCCGACGGGTACTGGAACTTCGTCAAGGACTGCAGCAACGCCTGGTACGACAAGCAGAAGGCGATGGGCAAGTCCGACGCCGAGATCCAGCAGTACCTGGGCCAGTTCGACAAGTGGGACAGGTACGACTACGACGACGACGGCAACTTCGACGAGTCCGACGGTTACATCGACCACATCTTCTTCATCCACGCCGGTGAGGGCGAGGAAGCCGGCGGCGGCGCGCAGGGCGCCGACGCGATCTGGTCGCACCGGTGGGCGGCGTTCCCGAGCGCCCCGGTCGGCCCGGACGGCAACAAGAGCGGCGGTGTGCAGGTCGGCGGCACCGGCATGTGGGTGCGCGACTACACCACCGAGCCGGAGAACGGCGGCCTCGGCGTCTTCGCTCACGAGTACGGACACGACCTGGGCCTGCCCGACGAGTACGACACCGCAGGTGGAGAGAACGGCACCGGGTTCTGGACGCTGATGTCCTCCGGTTCCTGGCTCAACCACGGCAAGAACTCGATCGGCACCACGCCGGGCTACATGAACGCGTGGGACAAGCTCCAGCTCGGCTGGCTCGACTACGAGGTGACCACGCCGAACCGGAAGTCCAAGCACACAGTCGGGGTCGCCGAGCGGAACACGAAGAACCCGCAGGCCCTCGTGGTGGTGCTGCCGCAGAAGAAGGTCACGACCCATTACAACGAGCCGTACGCCGGCGACCACGAGTGGTGGGGTGACAGCGCGGACAACCTCGACACCTCGATCACCAGGAAGGTCGACCTGACCGGCAAGAAGTCGGCGAAGGTCGACGCCAAGGCCTGGTACGACATCGAGAAGGGCTACGACAACGGGTTCCTCGAGGTCTCGACCGACGGCGGCGAGATCTGGAAGCAGATCGGTGACCCGATCACCGGCTCCTCCAACGGCAAGTGGGAAGACCTGTCGTACGACCTGTCCAAGTACGCGGGCCAGAAGATCCAGCTGCGCTTCCACTACGTCACCGACGGCGGGGTGCACTACGACGGGCTGTTCCTCGACAACATCACCCTCACCGCCGACGGTGAGAAGGTCTTCACCGACGGTGCAGAGAACGGCGACAACGAGTGGACCGTGGACGGCTTCCGCCGGATCACCGGGACGCTGACCGAGATGAAGGGTCAGTACTACATCGCGGAGAATCGGCAGTACGTCGACTACGACAAGACCCTGAAGCAGGGGCCGTACAACTTCGGGTACGCCCACTCCAAGCCCAACTGGGTGGACCACTTCCCGTACCAGAACGGCCTGGTCGTCTGGTTCTGGGACGAGACCCAGGAGGACAACAACACCTCCCAGCACCCGGGCAAGGGCCTGATCCTCCCGGTCGACTCGCACCCGAAGCCTTTCGCGTTCACCGACGGCACGCTCGTGGACAACCGCAAGCAGCCGTTCGACGCGACGTTCGGGACGCAGAAGACCGACCCGGTGCAGTTCGTACGGGAGGTCAAGCACGGCGGCCACTGGCAGGTCACCGTCGCCGACGTGCCGTCGCACAAGGCCAAGCGGACCTTCAACGACAGCAAGCCGAACAGGTACTGGTCGAAGAAGAACCCGCAGAACTCGGTGAAGGTCGCCGGGTACGGCCTGAAGATAAGAGTGCAGCACGTGGCGGACGGCGGCAAGACGATGACGCTGAAGGTCACGCCGACACACTGAGGTCAGCCAGTAGGTGACAGAGGCTCCCACGGCCACGGCCGTGGGAGCCTCTGCTGACCTGGCGAAGTATCCTGGAGACATGCCCGAGTTCATCTATGTCCTCAAGCGCGCCCGAAAGGCCCACGGCGACAAGGTCGTACTCGATGACGTAACGCTCTCGTTCCTGCCCGGGGCGAAGATCGGCGTCGTCGGGCCGAACGGCGCCGGCAAGTCGACCCTGCTCAAGGTGATGGCCGGGATGGAGGGCATCAACAACGGCGAGGCGTGGTTGGCGCCCGGAGCCAGCGTCGGCATCCTTCCGCAGGAGCCGCAGCTTAACGACGACAAGGACGTCCTGGGCAACGTCGAGGAGGGCGTCGCCGGCACCAAGCGGTTGCTCGACGAGTACAACGAGATCGCAGAGAAGCTCGCGGTCGACTACTCTGACGAGCTGCTCGAGCGCATGGGCAAG
This sequence comes from Streptosporangiales bacterium, assembly GCA_050698355.1. Lineage (GTDB taxonomy): Bacteria > Actinomycetota > Actinomycetes > Streptosporangiales > WHST01 > JBOHBN01. The sequence continues at coordinate 2,989 of JBOHBN010000031.1, forward strand.
CTGCAGGAGAAGCTGGACCACGCCGAGGCGTGGGATCTGGACTCGCAGCTCGAGCAGGCGATGGATGCGCTGCGCTGCCCACCGGGGAACGCCGACGTCACCACGCTGTCCGGGGGCGAGCGCCGCCGCGTCGCGCTGTGCAAGCTGCTGCTCCAGCAGCCCGACCTGCTGCTGCTCGACGAGCCCACCAACCACCTCGACGCCGAGAGCGTGCAGTGGCTCGAGCAGCACCTGGAGAAGTACCCCGGCACGGTCATCGCCGTCACCCACGACAGGTACTTCCTCGACCACGTCGCCGGGTGGATCCTCGAGCTCGACCGCGGCCGCACCTACCCGTACGAGGGCAACTACCAGACCTACCTGGAGAACAAGGCCGCCCGGCTGCAGGTCGAGGGGCAGCGCGACGTGAAGCTGAAGCGCCGGCTGCAGGGTGAGCTGGAGTGGGTCCGTTCCGGGGCGAAGGCGCGGCAGGCCAAGCAGAAGGCCCGCCTGCAGCGCTACGACGAGATGGTCAAGGAAGCCGAGCGCACCAAGAAGCTCAACTTCGAGGAGATCCAGATCCCCGCCGGCCCGCGCCTGGGCAGCCTCGTCGTCGAGGCCGACGGCCTGACCAAGGGGTTCGGCGACCTCACCTTGATGCGCGACCTGTCGTTCTCGCTGCCGCCGAACGGCATCGTCGGCGTGATCGGGCCGAACGGCGTCGGCAAGACGACGCTGTTCCAGATGATCGTCGGCCGGGAACAGCCCGACGCCGGTGCGCTGCGGGTCGGCGACAGTGTGAAGCTCTCGTACGTCGACCAGAACCGCGCCGGCATCGCTCCCGACAAGACGGTGTGGGAGGTCGTGTCGGACGGGCTGGACCACATCAAGGTCGGCAACGTCGAGATCCCCAGCCGCGCGTACATCGCGAGCTTCGGCTTCAAGGGACCCGACCAGCAGAAGCCGGCCGGGGTGCTCTCCGGTGGTGAGCGCAACCGACTCAACCTGGCGCTGACACTGAAGATCGGCGGGAACTTGATCCTGCTCGACGAGCCGACGAACGACCTGGACGTCGGGACGCTGCAGTCGCTGGAGAACGCGCTGCTCGACTTCCCCGGTTGCGCCTTGATCACCAGCCACGACCGCTGGTTCCTGGACCGGGTCGCGACGCACATCCTGGCGTGGGAGGGCGACGCGGACGATCCCGCGAAGTGGTTCTGGTTCGAGGGCAACTTCGAGGACTACGAGCGCAACAAGCTGGAGCGGCTTGGCGCCGAGGCGGCCCGCCCGCACCGGGTGACCTACCGCAAGCTCACCCGCTGAGGTGGCCCGCCACACGTTTCTCTGCCCGCTGCGCTGGGGCGACGTCGACGGCTACAACCATGTCAACAACGTGGCGTTCATCCAGTACCTGGAAGAAGCCCGGATCGACATGTTCGAGGCGCTCGCGGAGCACGGGCCGTGGGACATGCTGCAGACCGGCGTGCTGGTTGCCCGGCACGAGATCGAATACCGGCGACCACTGTCGCACCGTACGAGCCCGGTGCCGATCGAGGTGTGGGTGACGCGCGTGCGCGCGGCGGCGTTCGAGGTCGCGTACAAGATCCGCGACGGCGACGTGGTGTACGCGACGGCGGCGAGCACGCTGGTGCCGTACGACTTCGCCGCCGAGCGCCCGCGCCGCCTCACGGCGGAGGAGAAGGAGCGGCTGGACAAGCTGCTCGGTTGATCACGCTTCCTCGACCGGTGCGCTCGTTCCCAGGCGCCTCATCCGAGATGATCACGGTATGTAACTCGTTTCCGACTTACCACGACCTGCAGGTCATGAGGAGCAGGTACTCGTCGAGGTAGGTAGGGGACCGCTGGCGCCCGCAGCCAGCGGGTGAGCCACCCACACCTGCGCCCCGCCGGGTAGTGCCCGGTCCCCCGACTACGTCCCTGGACGTAGCGCGACTGCCGCTCGCCGGGCGATGTCGAGCCGTGGCCGAAGGCCCCAAACTTGGTGGCTACCGCATCACCGACTCGCACGACAGCCAGGATCGGGAGCCCGACCATGACAGTCACCACACTGAACCGCTCGCGTGGCGAGGTGGTTGCCGCCAGCACAGGGGTGCTGTTCGCCATCGCGGTAATCGCAGGAGTCCTGCTCGCGAGCGCGCCCCGGCCGAACGCGTCCCCGGCCGATATCCAGCAGGCGTTCCTCGACAACGCCGCCGCCGTACGCATGCAGGCGTTCGTGCAGACCGCGGCCGCCGTGCTGCTGCTGCCGTTCACCGCCGTGCTGGCGAACCTCGTACGCACGGGAGAGGGGCGGCCGTCTGGATTGACCGCCGCGATCGTCGGTGGTGGAGTGCTTGCTGCGGCGTTCCTCATGGTCCAGTCGCTGCTCACCGCGACGCTTGCAACCGAAGGCATTTCTGACAGCCCGGCGCTCGCGAGCGCGCTTCGCCAGCTCGTCTTCTACACCGGCGGGGTCGGGCACGTGGTCTGGCTTGGGTTCCTCGTCGGTGCCGCGTCGGTGGCCGCGCACGGTGCCCGTGCGCTGCCGCGCTGGCTCAGCACGGCCGGCATCGTCTCCGGGGTGCTTTCGGTGCTCTCCCTGCTCTCGCTGCTGGTCGAGCCCGCGGCCCTGTTCATCCCGGTCGGCCGCTTCAGCGCCATCGTCGTGATCGCGATAGCGGGGGTGCTCGTCGCGGCCGGCAAGGCGGGGGCGGCGACGGCAAAGGCCTCGGTGGGCTCCTCCGTGCTCGGCGGGGTCCTGGTGGTGATCCTGGCGTTCGTGCTGACGGTCACCGTGTAGCCAGGCGGCCGTGGGCGGTCAGCGGAAGGACACGCCCCGGCGCCAGTAGCCGATGAACCGGATGGTGGACGTGGGCACGCCGCGGTCGTGCACCAGGTGCCGGCGCACCCGCTTGACCATCCCGGACTCGCCCGCCAGGAAGACGTACGGCTCCCCGGCGGGGAGATCGGCACCGTACAGCGTGTCGAGCACGGCTGCACCCGGCTTGGCGCCGTCTGGACGTGGCAGCCACCGTACGGTCGTATCGACGCCCAGCGTGCCGAGGTTCTGCGCGTCGTCGCGGTGCGGCAGCTCGATCAGGGCACGCGCCACGGTGTCCGCCGGGATCGATGCGAGGATGCCGGCGGCGGCCGGCAGCGCGGCCTCGTCGGCGACGATCAGCTGCCACGCCGCGGTCGTCGGCCAGTCGTACGTGACGCCCTGGTCCATGATTCCGACCCGGTCGCCCGGTGTGGCGAGGCGCGCCCACCGTGCGGCGGGTCCCTCGTCGTCGCCGTGCATGACGACGTCGACGTCGATCTCGCCCGGCCGGGCCGCGCGGACGGTGTAGTTGCGGACGGTCGGGCGCGTGGCGTCGGGCATGGCCATCACCTCGGGCCACCATTTCGCGGTGACCGGTAGCACCGGCTCGGCGTGGTCCACTGGTGGCAGGAACAGCCGGAACCACTGGTCCCCGCCTAGCGGCACGAAGTCCGCGAGGCCGGCACCGCCCAGCGTGATGCGTCGCATGTGGGGAGTCACCGTCCGCGCATGCAGCACCTCGACGTGGTGCGCGCGCGGCAGGTCCGGAACGCCCGGGCGCGGCCACACCGCGTGGGTGGCTGTCGTCATCGGCTGTCTGTCCAATCGGGGCGCATCGGGGCGGGGTAGGTAAGGCTAGCCTAACCCGTACCCGCGTGGCTCAACCATCCGGCCGCGGTGTTTGCATCGCAATAGAACCTGTGTTCGAATGACGGCATGCGCTGGGAACCGTTGCGAACCACGGCCGAGCCGACCGAAGCCCTGCCGCTGGAGCTGTCGGGCGTGACACCGGCACCGGGAACGCAGGGCACCGGTCGCGCCGGGTTGCGCGCCCCTGGGCCGGAGCCCATCGCGGGCGGCACCGACGAGTCGCTGGCTGTCGAGATACGCGCGAAGTCCATCATCAACAAGGTGCCGGACGCCTCGCACATGCCGTTCTCCTGGACGATCAACCCCTACCGGGGCTGCTCCCATGCGTGCGTTTACTGCTTCGCCCGGCGTACGCACACCTACCTCGACCTCGACGCGGGCACCGACTTCGACACCAAGATCATGGTGAAGGTCAACGCAGGCGAGCTGGTGCGCCGCGAGCTGGCGAACCCGCGGTGGGCGGGGGAGTCCATCGCGATGGGCACCAACACCGACCCGTACCAGCGAGCCGAGGGACGCTACCGCCTGATGCGCGAGATCATCACCGCGCTGCGCGACCGGAGCAACCCGTTCTCGATCCTCACCAAGGGCACGCTCATCCTGCGCGACCTGGAGCTGATTCGCGAGGCGGCCGGGCGCGCCCCCGTGTCCATCGCGGTCTCGGTGGGGTGCGTCGACGAGGCGCTGTGGCGCGAGGTCGAGCCCGGTACGCCCGCGCCGGCACGTCGGCTCGACGTCGTACGCCGGTTCGCCGACGCGGGGATCGGCTGCGCGGTGCTGATGGCGCCGATCCTGCCCGGCCTGTCCGACTCGCCGGAGCAGATCGAGCGGACGGTGGCCGCGATCGCTGCGGCGGGCGCCGACGGCGTCACGCCGCTGCTGCTCCACCTGCGGCCGGGAGCGCGCGAGTGGTACCGCGCGTGGCTCGAGCGCCGCCACCCGCATCTCACACCGATGTACGACCGTATCTATCGGGGTGGTTCGTACGCGCCACGGGCGTACCAGCGCAGCGTCACCGCGATGGTCCGTGACGCGGCACGAAGGCACGGGCTCGAGCGCCAGCCCGCCGCGTCCTTCCGGGAATCGGGGGCTGAGCCCGCGGAGTCGGCACCCGCCGCCGAGCAGCTGACGCTGGGCTAGCGCGCGCTGGCATCGAGCACGATGGCCCGCAGGACGCCACAGCGTTGCGGATCTTGCCTCTGATCGACGCTGACGGCAACCACGTCGTCTTCATTGGTGCTTTCGCGGTCTGACCCTGAAGAATGTCCGGATAGCGAACCTGAGGATCCCTATCCGTACGCTGCGTCCCTCGCCGTGAGCCGGCTGATTGGGGTATCACATTGCTCGGTAGCCGAGTTGGCGGAGCAGGGTGCGTAGCCGTTCTGCTATTTGGGTCGCAGTCATCTCGCCGTTGTCTAGCAGGACCATGGCGATCGAGCTGACGATGACATCGCGTACTGCGGTCGGGTCGGTGTCGGGTGGGAACTGGCCAGCCTCGATTGCGCGGCGGGCCGTCTCGGTCAGCTCGGTCAGCCGCGGCTGCAGGTGCCGCTCGGTGTAGGCCTGCACGAGCTTGGGGTAGTCGACGGACGCACCGATGATGCGTGCCATGAGGGCGCGGAACCGTGGGCGGCTGAGCAGTTCGGCGGTGTAGTCGACGACGTCGTCCAGGGTCTGGTCGGCGTCTGGTAGGTCGACGTTGTTGGTGCGCGCGTGTTCGAGCGCGGCGATCAGCAGGTCCTGTTTGGCCTGCCAACGTCGGTACACGGTGAGTTTCGCGACGCCGGCGCGGCGGGCGATTGCCTCGATGCTGGCGCCGCCGGCGCCGCGCTCGATGAGCAGGTCGAGCGCGGCGTCGAGGATCGCGGCGTCGTTGCCCGGGTCGCGGGGTCGGCCGCGGTCTACGCGTGCCACAGCGCGTCGTTCAGCCATGCCGACAGCTTGTCGGGTGCGGGACGGCCGCGCCACGCGAGGTGCCCGTCGGGGCGGACCAGCAGCACGGTTCGGTTCGGTGTCTGAGCCGACGTGAGTGTGGCGACCAGGTCGGGGCCGAGCTGTGCCGTGGCGGCTTCGGCTTGTCTGGCAGCCTCGTGACGGTCGCTGGCGAGGACGACCCAGCGCCCCGAGATCGCGGTGTGCAGGGTTGTCTCGGTGCCGTCGGCGCAGCGGCAGCGCAGGTCGGGCACGCGCTCGCCGGGACGCGGTCGCGCGTTCCACCGATGCGACCGCGGTGCGAGCGGCCCGCTGCGGTAGCTGATGCCGAGCTGCGACGCCGCCAGCCACAGTCGGCGTTGGACGGCGGATAGCCGCATGGCGGGCATGACCACCCAGTCACGCACGAGGCGCTTCAGCCGGTTGTCCGGCAGCATGATGCCCAGCGCGGTGCTGGTGGCGGTGAGCACCGTGCGTGCCAGAGGGCGGCGTTCGCCTTCGTAGGTGTCGAGCAGCCGTTGGTCGGCGCGCCCGCGGGCGACGAGGACGAGCTTCCAGCCGAGGTTTTCCGCATCGCCCAGGCCGGTGTTTTGGCCCTGCCCTCCGCTGGGGCTCTGGATGTGCGCGGCGTCCCCGGCGATCAGGATGCGTCCGCGCCGGTAGGTGTCGGCCAGCCTGCGGTGCAGCCGGAACTCCGAGGCCCAGCGGACGTCGGTCACGGTGTCTAGGCTGGTGCCGCTGCGACGGGAGAACTCGCCGAGCACCCAGTCGGTGATCTCGCGGTCGGTCAGCTCGTCTGGCATTGTTGCGGGCGGTTCACTGAACACTCGCCACACGTCGTCGGGCAGTGCGGTCACCGACAGCATGTGACCCGCGTCCATCCAGGTCGTGTTGCCGTTCCTGTCGTACGGCCAGTGCGCGTGGACGTCGACCATCAGCAGCCGTTCGATGAGCTGGCGACCGGGGAAGCCGATCCCGGCGAACTTGCGGACGGCGCTGTGCGCGCCGTCACAGCCCACCAACCAGTCCGCGTCGATCTCCCTGTCGCCGTCACCGGTGTGGACGGTCGCGGTGACACCGCCGGCATGCTGGCGGGCCCCGACCAGGCTGGTGGACCACTCGACCTTGTCGCCGAGCTCGCCGAGCCGGTCGTGCAGTGCGCCTTCGACCTCGGCCTGCGAGACGAGCAGCGTCTGCTTCAGGTGCGCGACGGCCTTGCCCACCTCGAGCCGCAGTACGGTGCGCTCGCCGTGGTTGTAGGACACGTTGAGCGAGGACTGCGAACGCTCCGACAGGTCGCCGAGCGCACCGATCCGCTCGAGCACCTCCGCGCCGCGGGGCTGCAGGCCGAGTGCCCGCGACGTGGTCGCGGGGCCCTCGGTGGCGTCGATAACCCGGACGGGGACTTCGCGTAGCGCGAGATGGGTGGCCAGTGCCAGCCCGGTGGGCCCGGCCCCCGCGGTGAGTACGATATCGGTCATATAGTAAACGGTACGATACCGTTTACTATATGACAAGATCGCTCTCCTCTTGCGCGCGTGCCACCACCGAGGACGCCTCCATCACAGCAATCCAGCTCGCCACCGCTGCCATCACCACAGAGTCTTCTGCGGTCTCATCGGCAGCACGGCAGGCGCCGGTGTGGGCTCACTCTCCGGTGCGTTGGAACTCAGCCGAAGCGACGCCTGGTCCTGGTCATTCGCAGGCTTCGTCGTATTCCTCGCAGCCGCAGCAATCGCCGCCAGCCGCTCCTCAGCTCCGCAGGCAAGCGGCGTGCAGTGATCACCCACGTGCACGGTGCATAGGCATTGTTGCCTGGTGCTGACCGCGTGTGGCCACGTCCGCTCGAGGGCGACCATGATCTCGGCGCTGAGGCTCTTCATGAGGTTGGCGACGTGGAGGGCGTGCACAACCCGCCACCCTTCAGAGGCGTGCTCGTTCAGTCCCCCCTCGATCGCCTCAGGGTCGAACTTGCCGCGAAAGCTGCGGTCTTTCTCGGTGATGATCTTGTACTGCATGACCGGAAGCGTACGGCCAACGATCCCTTGTCTTTACGGGATGCCTGTGGAACCGCGTGCTCACCGGTCGTCGCTATGGGCGCGTCGGGGTACGGCGAGCTGGTCAGGGTGCCAATCGGCGGGTTCGCGCACCGTCGGGACGTGCGCGCCTTCTGGGCGGGTGCTTTCCGAGCGTCGGAGAGCTTGCATGCTCAACGGCTCGCGCAGGTCGAACCCGTACGGCGTGGCATCGTGCACGGTGGCCACCGCGATCCCGTCGACTGGTGTGCCGACCCCGGCCGCGGCGAGATACACGTCGGGCAGTACGTCGATGATTGCGGCCCAGCCGTCGGCGAATCGCCACACCCGGGCCGGGACGTCCGCGCCATCGACCCGCCAGTCGGCCATCGGCCACCGAGCGTACTGCTCGGCCGCGTGTTGGGCATGATCAACCAGTCCCGACACCAGCCCGTCCGGTCGGGACACCGACAGGGCAGGTAGCGTCATGTCGACCAACAGGAATGCGGCGTGGAAGGCGACTTCGCGGACCTCGGCCCACCAACACCGGTGCGTGTAGGGCTCCCGCTCCGGACGTGGGTGGCTAGACACCAGCACTGCCGCCGTACCGTCCGAGGAGCGGTGCGCCAGTCGGATGCCCCGGACGGGCTCACCGATAGCCCCATCGAAGAGTGCCAGCCACCGTGAACCCGGCCAGGACGCGGCAAGTCCATAGACCCGGAACCCTACCGGCGGCGACGAGCTGAGCGGCTGATCGCGCATACCGCCATCCTGCCCGGCCCGCGAGGCACACGAGTCCCCGAGATGTAAAGCTCAAGGATGGCTATGTGAGATCGGGTGGCGAGCGATGGGTGGCGCTCGCCACTGTTGCGGGCGCCGAGGGCTCAGCGACGGCGGGTTTGGTGAACCAGCCGGCGTAGGTCCATAGCAGGCCGATCACGGCCAAGGCGGCGAAGACGATGCGGGCCAGGGTCATCGTGGTCGGCGAGAGCATGGTGGCGTCGACGCCTGGTGGATGTAGACGACGCCAAGCTCAATGAGGTCCGTGCCCTGCTAGGCACCTCCACGACCAAGGCGACCGTGAACAGGGCGTTGGAGGAAGTTCTCGCCCTGGCCGCGCGGCGGCGGGCGCTCCTGGACGACGAGGCGGTCGCCGGTAGCGCCGACCTGGCCCAGGATGAGCAGCGGCGAGCGGCGTGGGCCTGAGCGCGTATTTCCTGGCCGACACCTCCGCGGTCGCGCGCATCGCGCAGCCACCGATCGGGGCGCGCCTACGTCCGCTGATGGAAGCGGGACTGGTGGCCGGTTGCACCATCACCGACCTCGAGGCGGGCGTCAGTGCCCGGAGCGGGCCTAACTGGCGCCGTACTCGATCGGCACGGTCGCCGTGGCCGCAAGCAGGGATCGATCAGTCGGTGCTGGACCGCGCGCTGCAAGTGCAGGGCGAGCTCGCCGACCAGGGCTTGCACCGTACGGTGAAGATCGGCGACCTCGTCATCGCTGCTGCGGCCGAGCACGCTGGACTGGCCGTGCTGCACTACGACCGGGACTTCGATCACATCGCCCGCGTCACCGATCAGCCGATGGAATGGGTCGTTCCCGCTGGGACTGCGGATTAGCTACCGCGTAGACCAGCAGGTGCCCGTCCGATAGCCGATCGGCCAGCGGACACCCTCCGGCTCGGCCCGTCATGCGACGCCGGCCACGACAAGCAAAGCGAACGCGGCGACGATGATGCCTACCCGAAGGTAGTGGAGACGGTCCCATCGGCTGACCTGCTCCCTCCAGTCCGGAGGGGCATTGCCGCCGGACCACTGTGCGACCCGGGAGTTGATAGGTACCAGCAGCACGATCGACATCCCCACGCTCACCACCAGCAACGCCGCGGCCACGGCGACCGTCAGCGCTTGAGGTCGACCCCACGCTTGGGCCGCCCATAGTGACCCGAGCACGACCGACCCGATGTACCAGAACGGCATTACTCGACCGAGCACCCGGGCGCCGTCGCTTCGGGCCACGAGGCCACCGTCGTTCGGCAGCCGATCAAAGATCGGATTGACAAAGACCGCCACCGCGAGCTCGACCCCCACCATCAGCCCGACCACGACCACCGTGATCACGGCCAGTATTTCTTGCATCAGTCCTCCTTGCCTAGCAACGCTAGTTGTACTACCGACGTTACCATAGCGTCGACAGCAAACCTAGTTGCGCTAGACTGGAGTCATGTCGATTCACACGCGCCGGGAGCGCGAGCGCGCAGAGCGCGAGCGGTTGATCGTCACGACCGCGCGGGAGATGGCCGAGGCCGAGGGATGGGACGCGGTGACCACCCGGCGGCTCGCCGAGCAGATCGAGTACAGCCAGCCGGTGCTCTACAGCCACTTCGCGGGCAAGGACGCCATCATGACCGCGGTCGCGGTGGACGGCTTCACCGACCTCGCCGCCGAGCTGCACACCGCCCGCACCTCGGCAGCCGACCCGCGCAAGGCCCTCGCCGCCGTTGCCGCGGCCTATGCCGCGTTCGCTGACCACCGCCCCGCCGTCTACGATGCGATGTTCACTTACCCCAACGACCTGCCATTCGCCAGCCCCGACGCACCCACCGCCCTGCACGCGGCCTTCGACGAGCTACGCCAGACCCTCCGGCCCCTAGCCGGAGACGACGACCTGGACACACTCGCCGAGACTCTCTGGAGCGGGCTGCACGGACTACTCACCCTCCTGCGAGGCGGCAGGGTCCGACCTCAGCAACACGAGCGGCGGCTGACACTGCTGATCAAGCGCTTCTCCAGCTGATCCCGGACATCGAGGACCAGCAGCCGACGACGGCACCGTCCAAGCCGGCTCGACCGCGACTCCCGTCGTGCGATTACCGATCGGTAGCCGGACGCTCCTCGGCTGGCGGCACGGACAACCCCAGCCCGGCAGGCGGCAGCTCGGGCCGCCAGGCCCGTCCCTGTCGGCGTGGAACCGATCACCGGTTCGCATGCAGTTTCGAAACCGAGCGACGTGTGATGCACGTGTCAGCCCGGTCAGCGGGTCGCCGCTGTGTGTCGGGAGGAGGTATCAGTTGGGGATTGCTCACCTTTACAGACCGCCGGTGTAGTTCCAGGTCGCGGAGTTGCCTATGCCGGGCTGTGCGGTGCTCAGTTGCCGTTCCCCAGCGGACATCGTCGACCGTTGTCCGCTATCCGTTACGCCGTTACCGGCGTCAGGCAAGGGGTATTTGCGGCTGCTGCAGGTGCCGGTAGAGGGTGGGGCGGCTGACGCCGATGGTGCGGGCGATCTCGGCCATGGTGTGCTCGCCGTCGTCGAGCATGGTGCGGGCGACCTGGAGCTTGGCCGGGGTGATGACGGTGGGGCGCCCGCCGATGCGGCCGCGGGCCTTCGCGGCGGCGAGGCCCTCCACGGTCCCCTCACTGATGAGGTCCGCAGAGAACTCGTCGATCGCGGAGCATGTGAAAGAGTTATCGGCCGGCGGGGGTGGTGGTGTCGATGCCCTGCTTGAGTACGACCAGGTCGATGCCGCGGCGCTCGAGGTCGTAGGCGATCTCGGTGAGGTGTTGCTCAGGTGCCGCACCGACCGGGCGAGGCGCGATAGGCGGGTGATGACGAGCTCGTCGCCGGCGCGTAGGTAGCGGCGGCATTCGTCCCACTGCGGGCGGGTAGCGAGCTTGCCCGACGCCTTGTCGCAGTAGACCGGCTGGCAGCCGGCGGCGGCCAGGTCGTCAAGCTGGGAGTCCTCGTGCTGGGCACGGGTGGAGACCCCCGCGTACCCGATGCGTGCCATGGCAGGGATCGTCTCGAAAACCAGTGACAGGTGCTCGCCGACACGACGGTTTCAGACGCGGGTTTTGGACGCCTGGCGGTGGGCGTGTCGCTGTCCGGGATGGACGTCTCACGCACGATCGATTTTCAACGGTCACGATCCCGGCCCGACCTGGACGGCGGTGCGGTGGACGTTCTTGCGGCCGGCGGTCTGGTGATCCGCCGGCCGCAAGGGTTGTTGACGTG
>JBOHBN010000032.1:0-10031 GCA_050698355.1 Streptosporangiales bacterium
CGGGTGCGGGTTCTCCCGCAGCAGGTCGAGCGAGGCCATGATCATCCCCGGGGTGCAGAATCCGCACTGGAGTGCGTGCTTGTCGTGGAACGCCTGCTGCATCGGGTGCAGTCCGTCCCCGTCGGACAGGCCCTCGACCGTGGTCACCTCGTACCCGTCGGCCTGGACGGCGAGCACCGAGCAGCTCTTCACGCTTCTGCCGTCGAGGAGCACGGTGCACGCACCGCAGTTGCTGGTGTCGCACCCGACGACCGTGCCGACCTTGCCCAGCCGCTCTCGCAGCAGGTGAACGAGCAGCATCCGCGGTTCGACGTCCTCCTCGTACGAGACCCCGTCGACCCTTACCCCAACGTGCGCCATCCGGCTACTCCCCTCTGGCTCGGCGACCCAGACCGCTCAGGTCCATCGAAGCCCTGCAGCGGCTCGGACACAAGAGGTGATCGGCACCCGATCCCTGCTTAGATGCACCATGCCACGAGCGGCCGACGGTGCCCGGTCCAGGGGCGGTCTCGGGCGGGTCGCCGAGGGGCACTCTTGACCAGCCGGGCACAAAAATAGTAGAAATGGCCGAACATCATGCGGTAACAAATCGATAACAGTACAAAATTTTCTGTGCCAGGCGGCTACCATGGACTTTCGTGCACGTACCCTCGCGACAGCGCTCGTAGCGCTTCCGTGCCTCGCGCTTGCCGCGTGCTCGGGCGGCGGGCAGACGTCCACAAGCAACAAGGACCAGGCGGCGATCGCGCTGACGGCCGGCGAGGCGCCGAACTACATGCTCCCGTCCGACCCGAACTGTACGGCGACCAACAACCACAACCTCCGCCGGCTGATGTACAAACCGTTGTACTGGTACGGCGGCGTCCCCGATGACGAGTTCGCGCTCAACAAGGGTCTCAGCATCGCCGAACCGCCGAAGTACAACGCCAACGGCACGCAGGTGACCATCACGCTGAAGGACTACAAGTGGTCCGACGGCGAGCCGGTCACCGCCAAGGACATCGCCTTCTTCCTCGACCTCTACAGCGCGAGCAAGAAGGAGTGGGGCTGCTACTCCGTCGGCAACGTACCCGACAACATCAAGAAGAAGACGGTCAAGAACGACAAGACGATCGTTCTCACCCTCGACCAGCAGTACGCCCCGAAATGGTTCACCGTCAACGCGCTCGCGGGCATCACGCCGCTGCCGCAGCATGTCTGGGACAAGACGTCGGCGAGCGCGAAGATCGGCGACCACCCGCAGACGAAGGCGGGTTACAAGCAGGTCTTCGATTTCCTCACCGAGCAGGCGAAGTCGCTGTCGGAGTACGACTCCAACCCGCTGTGGGAGGTCGTCGACGGGCCGTGGACGCTCAAGAAGTTCGACCCGCGCGGGGACATCACGTTCGTGCCGAACAAGAAATACTCCGGACCGGACAAATCGAAACTCGACAAGCTCGTCGAGAAGCGCTTCACCACCGATCAGGCAGAGTTCGACGCACTGCTGTCCAGCGACGAGATAACGACTGGCTACATTCCGAGCCAGAATGCCAAGCGGAAGGAACAGGTAACCGACAAGGGTTACACCGTCTACCGTCAGGGCAATTTCGGGCTCGGGTACGTGTCGATAAACTTCAACAGCAACAACAACGCGTCGCTGTTCCGTCAACTCTACGTCCGCCAGGCGTTGCAGCACCTCATCAATGAGCCGCAGTACGTGAAGAAGGCGTACAACGGCAACGCCGCCGAGGTGCACGGACCCGTACCGATCAAGCCGGAGAACCCGTACGCGTCTGACTTCGAGAAGTCGGTACCCTACCCGTACGACCCGCAGAAGTCCGTACAGCTGTTGAAGGAGCACGGCTGGACGGTCAAACCTGACGGCATCAGCGTCTGCACGAGCCCGGGAACGGGTGCGCACCAGTGCGGCAAGGGCATCCCGAAGGGCAAGAAGTTCGAGTGGACGCTGGTGTACAGCAAGGGTGTGGAGTCTGACCGCGCCATGCAGGCGTTCCAGTCCGCGGCGACCAAGGCGGGCATCAAGATCAACCTGCACAAGGCGACATTCGACCAGGCGGTTTCGGTCGCAGAACAGTGCAAGCACGGCAGCGACAAGTGCAACTGGGACGCGGTCAACTGGGGCGGCTGGCACTTCGGCGCGTACCCGACGGGCGAAAACCTCTTCTACAGGGCGTCCGGAAGCGGCAGCTTCCAGGACGACAAGGCCGACCGCCTCATCAACCTGACGAAGACGAAGGGCGGCGAGGCGGCGATGACGAAGTACCAGAACTACGTCGCCAAGATCCTCCCGGTGCTGTGGCTGCCGCGTGCGCAGGGCGGGCTCAACGTCGTGCGCTCCGACCTCAAGGGCTTCGACCGCGACAAGCAATCGTTGTTCGGCGACAGTTATCCGCAGTACTGGCACTTCTCCAAGTGAGCCCCACCAAGAACGCGCGACCCTAGCGCGCACCATCCAGAACGGAGGTCGCTCTCCCAAATGACCACGTTATGTGGGCTCGGTTCGCCTTCTCGATGCCTGCAGGCATCGAGAAGGCCGGTTTGGCATCCAACAGTGCTTGCCTTCCCCAGAGGGGACCCCGGTGGTCATTTCGAAGAACGCTGCTAGGGTTTTGCTGGCGTGATCTTCTACCTGATCAGACGGGTGCTGCAGGCGCTGATCGTCATCGTGATCGTGTCGCTGGTGACGTTCTTCCTGAGCCGCCTGCTGCCGGGCGACCCGGCGCGTGCGATCCTCGGGCTGAAGGCCACGCAGGCCCAGCTCGAGGCGTTCCGGGAGATGCAGGGCTACAACGACCCGGTATTCGTCCAGTACTGGAACTACATCAGCCGGCTGCTGCACGGCGACCTCGGCTTCTCGTACAAGCAGAACCAGACTGTCGTCGCCCTGGTGGAGCAGCGGCTGCCGCCTACCGTGCTGCTCCTCAGCCTCTCCACCGCCGCAGCGGTCGTCATCGCGGTGCCGCTCGGACTACTGCAGGCGACCCGCCGGAACCAACCGATCGACTACGGGCTGACCGGCGCGTCGTTCGTCTTCTACTCGATGCCGTCGTTCTGGCTCGGCGTCCTGCTCATCACGATATTCGCCGTCCACCTGAACGTGTTCCCGTCCGGCGCGCCGCAGGGCTCGTTCCTCAACGTGGTCATGCATCCCGGCGGGCTCGTCCTGCCCGTGGCGACGCTCGCCCTGGTCACGCTCGCGGAGTTCAGCCGGTACATGCGCTCCTCGACACTCGACAACCTCGGCGAGGGTTACGTGGGCACCGCGCGGGCGAAGGGTGCGTCGGAGGTGCGGATCCTGTACCGGCACATCATGCGCAACGCGCTCGTACCGATCGTCACGCTGCTGGGCCTCCGGCTGCCGCACATTCTCGACGGCGCGCTCATCACCGAGGGCGTCTTCAACTACCCGGGCATCGGGCGGCTGTTCTGGAAGGCCACGCAGGCACAGGACTACCCCGTGCTGATCGGCGTGACACTCATCGTCGCCATCGCCACGGTGGTCGGGTCGCTGATCGCCGACCTGCTCTACGCGGTCCTGGATCCGCGAGTGCGGTACGTGGAGCCACGATGAGCGATCAGGCGACGACCGACCGTACGCCGGCCGGAGGCGAGATCGCTTCCGGCACCGGCCTGTGGCGCGCTATTCTCGCCGTATTCATCGAGCATCGCGGCGCGCTCGTCGGAGTCGGCATCGTCGTCTTCATGGTGCTGTTCTCGTTCGTCGGCCCGATCATCTACCCGACCGACCAGGTGCACACCGACCTCGCCAACTCCAATCTCCCACCGAGCGTCGCGCATCCGCTGGGCACCAACGAGGTTGGCTACGACCAGCTCGGCCGGCTGATGCTCGGTGGCCAGACGTCGCTCGAGGTCGGTTTCGCAGCCGCGATCATCGCCACCGGTATCGGCACGTTGTGGGGCGCCATCGCCGGGTTCAGCGGCGGCGTGCTCGACGGCATCATGATGCGGATCGTCGACGGCTTCATCGCGGTGCCGACGCTGTTCCTGCTGCTGTACCTGTTCACCGTGTTCCAGCCGAACACCCTCATCTTCATCCTGGTGATCGGGTTCGTGGCCTGGCTCGGCCCCGCACGGCTCATCCGCGGCGAGGCGCTCAAGCTGCGCGTGCTGGAGTACGTCGACGCGGTGCGCATGATGGGCGGCGGCCGCGGGCGCATCATCGGCCGGCACATCATCCCGAATACGATCGGCACGCTGGTCGTGAACGCGACATTCCAGATCGCCGATGCGATCCTCGCCATCGCGTCGCTCAGCTTCCTCGGTCTCGGCATCCCGCCACCGGCGGCGAACTGGGGCGGCATGCTCTCCGACGGCATCAGCTACAGCTATGCCGGCTACTGGTGGCTGATCTACCCGCCCGGCTTGGTCATCGTGCTGACCGTAACGGCGTTCAACTTCATCGGCGACGGCCTGCGCGATGCCTTCGAACAGCGCCTGCAACGCTAACCCCATACCCAGTGATCATGAAGGGTCGTCGTAGCTATGACAACGAACATCCTTCATGATCACCAAGCAGCAGAAAGGGGATTTCTCACCATGCATACGCCACGCCTCCTCCGCTGGGTGGTAGGTATCGCGGCCCTTTCAATGCTCGCCGCCGCTTGCGGCAGCGGCTCCGGCGACAAGGCAGCCTCCGGCGGCGAATTCTCCTACCCGATCGTCGAACCGGAAGCGCTGGGAATCACTTCCGACTGCTACGCGACCGACTGCATAGCGGCCATCAGCGTCCTCTACACCGGTCTGCTACGCATCGACCCTGAAACCGGCAAGCCAAATTACCAGATGGCCAAATCCATCACGACAACCGACAACAAGGTCTGGACGATCAAGTTGAAGAAGGGTCGGACCTTCCACAACGGCGAGCCCGTCAACGCGGATGCCTTTATCCGTGCCTGGAACTACGGCGCCTACGCGCCACACCGGGTGCGAAGCAATTTCTTGTACTCCAAGATCAAGGGCTACGACGCCATGAACTCCGATCATCCGACGGCGAAGAAGCTCAGCGGGTTGAAGAAGATCGACGAGTACACCTTCCAGGTGACGCTCAGTGAGCCGTTCAGCCAGTGGCTCTACGTGATGAGCAGCCTGTCGACGTTCGCGCCGATGGCCAAGGAGTGCCTGAACGACGTCAAGTCCTGCAAGGTGAAACCCATCGGCAACGGCCCATACAAGATCGACGGATCGTGGCAGCACGACGAGTACATCAAGGTCACCCGGTACGACAAGTACCAGGGCAAGAACGCGGGCCACGCCAAGGAGATCACGTTCAAGATCTACAACGATCCCACGACCAGCTTCAACGATTGGCTTGCCGGAACTCTCGACTTTGCGGCCCCGCCCAACAGCAAGGTCCAGGAAGCAAAGGCCAACGCTGGTGACCGCATGGTCCAGAAGCGCACGTCGCACATCGACAGCCTGCACTTCCCCACAAAGCTCGACACCTACTCGGACCCGAGAGTGCGACGCGCCATCTCCATGGCGATAAACCGCAAGGCCATCACCGAAAAGGTCGCCCCGCTACTGCGTCCTGCTGACGACGTCATCTCCCCCGTCGTGCCTGGCTACAAGAAGGGCGCCTGCGAGTACTGCCACTACGATCCCAAGCGCGCCAAGAAGCTACTGAAGCAGGCGGGCGGGTTCAAGGGCAAGAAGATGTCCTTGTGGTATGAGTCCGGCGGCAGTGAGACCGCCTGGATGCAGGCCATCGGCAACCAGGTCAAGAGCACGCTTGGTATACCGTTCACTCTGCACAAGCTCCAGCCGTCGCGCTACTGGGGCCAGGACCAATTCAACGGGCCGTCGCACAGCAGTTGGAGCATGGACTACCCGTCTCCGGAGAACTATCTGCGTCCGCTCTTCTCATCGCAGGGCCTGGGCGATACCGCCGAATGGACCAGCCCCAAGTTCGAGCACCTTCTCGACAAGGGCGACGTTGCGCCGAGTACCGCCAAGGGCGTCGAGTACTACCGCCAAGCCGCCGACGTCGTCGACGAGGAGCTACCGTCGGCACCGCTGTTCTTCGGCAGCCAAATGTACGTGTACACGCCCGACGTGACCAACGTTCAGTTCCTCCCGAACAGTTCGAACATCGACCTTGCTGCCGTAAAGGTCACCGGGTAACGCCGCTCCCGAAAATGTGTCAGTATCTCAGCCCGCTATAGCGGGCTGAGATACTGACACATTGGTGATCAGCGGCTGTCAGCGTCTACGGCCCGGGCCGTAGACGGCCCGACCCGCGAGCTCACCGGTGTACGCGCCGTCGCGGATCGTGGGCGTCCCGTTGACGACGACGTCGGATACGCCGACTGATAGCTGGTGCGGGTCCTCGAACGTCGCCCGGTCGGCCACGGCGTCCGGGTCGAACACGACGATGTCGGCGAAGCAGCCCTCGGCCAGCCGCCCGCGGTCCTCGAGGCCGAACGTGCCGGCCGGCAGCGTGGTCATCCGGTCGACGGCGTCGGCAAGGGTGAGTACGCGCTCCTCCCGCACGTACCTGCCCAGCACGCGCGCGAACGTCCCGTACGCGCGGGGGTGCGTGGGTGCGTGCAGGAACGCGCCCTCCGGGGCCATTGACGACCCGTCGGAGCCCACGCCCACCCACGGGCGTCGCAGCTGCTCGCGCAGGTTGTCCTCCGACATCGAGAAGAACGCGACGGTCACGCGGGTGCGGTCGTCGCGGATGAGGTCGAGCGCCGCGTCGACCGGTTCGACGCCGCGCGACTCGGCCACCGCGCGCAGTGTCATGCCCTGGTACTTGCGGTGCTCGTCGCGCTGCACACCGAGGATCAGCACGTCGTCAGCGCTGTCGGTGTCGCCCCACCGACCGCTGTCGACGACAGCCTGCCGGATCGACTGGCGCGCAGCGGGGTCGGCGAGCCGGTCGTACAGCGCGACCGGACCGCCCTCGTGGAAACGCTGCGGGATCACGCTCGTCAGCCCGGTCGAGCTGGCAGTGTACGAGTAGACGTCCGCAGTGATGGGCGCGCCGGCCGCGCGTGCGCTCTCCACCCGCTCCAGCGCCACCGGCATGAGGTCCCAGTTCGGCCGCCCAGACGCCTTCAGATGGTAGATCTCGGCCGGTAGTCCCGCCTCGCGCGAGATGCGCAGCAGCTCGTCGATGGCGTCCAGTAGCCCGGAACCCTCACCCCGCATGTGCGAGATGTACTTACCGCCGTACGACGCGACCACCTCGGAGAGCGCGATCAGCTCCTCGGTCGGCGCGTAGCTCTCCGGCGGGTAGATCAGCGCGGTCGCCAGGCCGAGCGCGCCGTCGGCCATCTCCTCGGCGACGAGGCCGCGCATCGTGTCGAGTTCGGCGGCGGTGGCGGGGCGGTCGTCGTAGCCGAGCGTGTACGGGCGCAGCGTGCCGTTGCCGATGAACGAGGCGACGTTCTGCGCGCAGCCGCGCTTCTCCACGTGCGCGAGGTATTCCGACAGCCGGCTCCAGCTGACCTCGAGCGCCAGGTCGGGATTGCGCTGCTCGAGATCACGGCGCATCCGGTCGGTGAGCGGACCCATCGTCGATCCCTCGCCGAAGACCTGCATGGTGACGCCCTGGGTCAGCTCGGAGAGCGACCGCGGGTCGTGCAGCACGGTGAAGTACGAGTGGCTGAGCACGTTGATGAACCCGGGCGCGACCGCCTTGCCGGACGCGTCGATCTCCGTGGCCGCTTCGGCCTCACCGAGCTGGCCGACGCCGACGATACGGTCACCGACGACCGCGACGTCCGCGCGGACGGGTTCGCCGCCCGTTCCGTACACGGTGCCACCACGTACCACGAGATCGAACACTGACTACTCCTGCGATTCCTGATAGACGGCCGCGGCTGCGGCGATGGTCGAGCCCTCGAGGGGGAAATGACAGGCGACCTCGTGCGCGCCCGGAGCGGGTGCGCGCAGTGGCGGTTCCTTCTGCGCGCAGATCTCCTGGGCGAGCGGACACCGCGTACGGAAGCGACACCCGGACGGCGGATGCAGCGCGCTCGGCAGCTCGCCTGCGACGCCACCTTTGCGCTTCTCCTTCTCCCGCCACGGGTCCGCCACCGGCACGGTGTCGATGAGGCCGCGGGTGTACGGATGCTGGGGATGCTCGTACACCGAGCTCGCCGGCCCGATCTCGACGAGCTTGCCGAGGTACATCACCCCGAGCGTGTCGGCGACGTAGCGGACGACCGAAAGGTCGTGTGAGATCACCACGTACGTGAGACCGTGCGTGCGTTGCAGGTCGCGCATCAGGTTGAGGATCTGTGCCTGGATCGACACGTCGAGCGCAGACACCGGCTCGTCGGCCACGACGAGCTCGGGGTTGAGGGCCAGCGCACGGGCCAGCCCGACGCGCTGGCGTTGGCCGCCGGAGAACTCGTGCGGGTAGCGCTCCACCGCCCGGCGGGGCAGGCCGACCTCGTCGAGCAGCCGGGCGACCCGGGCATCCTGTTCGGCGCGGGTGCCGATGTCCTGGATGACCAGCGGCTCGCGCAGGATCGACCCGACCCGCATGCGGGGGTCGAGTGAGGAGTACGAGTCCTGGAACATCAGCTGCGCGCGGCGGCGGACGCGGCGCAGCTCGTTGCCGCGCAGGCGGGTGAAGTCGTGGCCGTCGACGCGTACGGCGCCGGATGTGGGCCGCTCCAGGCCGACGATGAGCCGGCCCATGGTCGACTTGCCGCACCCGGACTCGCCGACGAGGCCGAGGGTCTGCCCACGTGGCACCTCGAAGCTGACGTCGGCGACGGCGGAGACCGTACCGACCTTGCGCTGCAGCACGGCGCCCGCGGTCACCGGGAAGTCCTTGACCAAGTGCTCGACCTCGAGCAGCGGCCCCGTACCAGCGGACGCGCCGGCCGAGGCGTACTCCGGCTCGCCTTCCTCGTCGTCTGCAGGCTGCACACGTACGCGAGCAGCCCCGCTCGCGTCGCCGCCCTCGTCCCGCCCGACCGGGTGGATGCAGGCGAACAGGTGCTCGGGGAACTCGCCGTCCAGCGCCGGGTCGGTGTCGCGGCACTCGTCGGTGGCGTACGTGCAGCGGGGCGCGAACCGGCAACCGGCCGGCGGGTTCATGAGGTCGGGCGGCAGGCCGGGGATGCTGTACAGCCTGCGCCGGGTCTCCGCCGCGTTCTCCGGCAGGCCGGTGAACAGCGCCTCGGTGTACGGGTGGCGGGTGTTGGCGAACAGCCGTTCGGTGTCGGTGACCTCGACGATGCGGCCCGCGTACATGACCGCGACGCGGTCCGCGCGCCCGGCGATGACGCCGAGGTCGTGTGTGACCAGGATGACGGCCATGCCGAGCCGCTGCCGCAGGTCGTCGATCAGCTCGAGGATCTGCTTCTGGATCGTCACGTCGAGCGCGGTGGTCGGCTCGTCGGCGATGAGCAGCTTCGGCTCGCAGGCCAGCGCCATCGCGATCATCACCCGCTGGCGCATGCCGCCGGAGAGCTGGTGCGGGTAGTCGTGTACGAGCTCGACCGGGCGCGGCATACCCACGAGTCCGAGCGCCTCCACCGCCCGATCCAGCGCGGCCCGCTTCGACACGTCGCGGTGCAGGAGCACGGCCTCGGCGACCTGCGCGCCGATCGGCATGGTGGGGTTGAGCGACGTCAGCGGGTCCTGGAAGATCATGCCGACGTCGTTGCCCCGTACCCGGCGCATCTGCTCGCCGGACAGGGCGGTCAGGTCGGTGCCGTCCAGCATGATCCGCCCGCCAGTCACGTGGCCGCCAGGCGGCAGCAGGCCCATGACCGAGAGTGCGGTCATCGTCTTGCCGCACCCGGACTCGCCGACCACGCCGAGCGTCTCGCCCGCCTCGACCTCGAGGCTGACCCCGTCGATCGCGTGCACGACGCCCCGGCGCAGGTTGATCTGCGTACGCAGGTCGTCGATCGCCAGCAGCGGTGTCGCCGTACCCGTCACACGTCACCTCCGGTCCCAGACATTGTGTCAGTACCTCAGCTCGTCATGGCGAGCTGACGTACTGACACGTGACGGTGAGAGTCGGGCGAGGTGACAGGCGGCGT
>JBOHBN010000033.1:0-1600 GCA_050698355.1 Streptosporangiales bacterium
GTCGCCGTCGCAGAAGTACGAGGTCTGGCTGCAGCTGGTCCGGGGCGAGGTGACCATCGCCGAGGCGGCCGAGCAGCAGCGGGTGGGCCGGTCAACGATCATGCGGATACGCATCGTGGCGAAGGAGGGGGCGTTGGCGGCGCTGTCGGCGTCCAGGCCGGGGACCAAGGCGCGGGAGCGGGACTTCGAGCTGGAGCAGGCCAAGGCCGAGAACGCCCGGCTGGCGGAGACCGTCAAACAGATGGCCGTGAAGCTGATGCTGGTCGAGGGAAAAGGAGGCTGGGGCTAAGTGGCCGGGTCCCACGCCGGGTTGACGCGGCCACCAAGGCCGCCCTGCTGGACCTGGTCGAGGACGCGGTCGGGGGTGGGTGGACGGTCCGGGACGCCTGCGGGGTGTTGGGGCTGGCCGAGGTGCGAGCCCACCGGTGGCGCAACCGCCGTGGCCGGGGCCGGCTGGCCGACCAGACCCCGGGTGGTCATCCCGCGCACGGACTGCTGGACGAGGAGATCAACCAGATCCTCGCCCTGTACGACCAGTGGGGCGAGACCGACCGGTCCCACCGTAAGCTGGCTCACCGCGGCTCCTATCTCGAACGTGTCTGGGTCTGCCCGTCGAGCGTGCGGCGGGTGCTGCACGAGCGTGACCTGGGTTTTCGCCCTCGCCCGCGGCCGGCCAGGTCGAAACGCCGCCCGTTCCCGGACTGGGTCGAATACACCCCGAACTCGATCTGGATTTTCGATACGACGCACTTCACCCGCGCCGGGGCGGGGGCGCTGCTCATCGAGGATCTGGTCTCACGGAAGTGGATCTGCGAGGTCGTCTCGGCCGAGGAGACCCACACCCAGGTCGAGGTCGGGTTCACCGACGCACTGGAACGTGAGGGACTGTGGGAAGTCGTCGAGGCCCGCCGACACAGCGACGCCGGCATCGGCGACGGCGGCGACGATGAGCCAGGCCCGATCCTGCTCGCCGTCTCGGATAACGGTCCCCAGATGAGGTCCGGATCGACCAGGGAGTTCATGGCCATGTGCGCGATCACCCAGCACTTCGGCCGGCCCGGCACGCCCCAAGACCAGGCCTGGATCGAGACCCTGAACGGGCACCTCAAGGCCGAGTACCCGCACCTGCTCACCATCACCGACCCGGCCACGTTGCGTGACGAGCTCGCGGTCGTACGCCGTCACTACAACGGCGTCCGGCTCCACGAGGGCATCGGCTACGTCACCCCCGACGACGAACACCAAGGACGAGGACAGGCCATCCGCAAGGCACGCCAAGCAGGACTCGAACACGCCCACCAACGCCGACTTGCCTGGCACCGCCAGCAGCGGCACACTGAACCCACCCAGGACCCCGACGATGTTGGCTAATCCGACACGGATCTATATCACAAAGTCAGAAACGCCTCAGGAAGCGGGTGATATCGAACGCCGTCGCCGCGGCACAGATCGCCAACACACCCGGGCCTGCTACCGCTTCACCCGCCCCGCGGATGGTGGCGATCGCTTCCGGCTCGGCTCGCCTGACGTATGCCTCGCGCAGCAGCCAGGCGTAGTCGACGGCTCTGGTGCCGCTGCCGCACGCATCGACGTCGATGAC
>JBOHBN010000034.1:0-2122 GCA_050698355.1 Streptosporangiales bacterium
GGCACGATGCTGGCACGCTGACAATCTGTGGGAGGATACCGATGAGCACCGAGAATCTGCTCGAACCCGAGGCGACCCTGCTCCCGGACCGGACACGGCCACAGGCCGGGCTGGACGGCGGCACGGACCCTGGTGAGGTGGTTCGCGAGTACCCCGACTTCAGCGAGGCATGGGCCGCGCTGGCGGAGCGGGCGAACGAGAGTGGTGACGTCGTAGCGGCGTACGCCTACGCCCGTACCGGCTACCACCGGGGCCTCGACCAGCTCCGCCGCAGCGGCTGGAAGGGCTTCGGCCCCGTGCCGTGGGAGCACCGCCCCAACCAGGGGTTCCTGCGCGCCGTCGCGGCACTGGCCAGGGCGGCCAACACCATCGGCGAGGTGGACGAGTACAGGCGGTGCCTGACCCTGCTCATGGAGTCCGACCCGGAGGCCCCCGTCACGCTGGGTCTGGCCTAGGAGCCTGTTCCAGCTCGGCCATAACGGGGAAAAGCCCGCTTTGGGGTGTCCATTTAACCGGAGCTTGGCTGCTTGGGGGTGCGCCACGGTCTGTGAGCGGCTGCGCGGTTGAGGCTGGGTGGGCTGTGCTGGGTGCGTTGACCGGGTGGCTGGCGTGGTTTCGGGGCGTGGTTGAGGGCGAGGTCGCGGTAGCGGACGGGTTCGTGGGCGGCGGCGAGTTCGAGCACGCGGTAGAACAGCAGGCCGGCGCTGTGGGAGGTGCGGCGGTTGAAGCGGAAGACGAACTCGTCGAGGTAGCTGGCCAGGTGTTCGGGCCTGACAGTGCCTTGGTGGGTGCCCAGCAGCCAGCGTTTGGCCAGGGACGCGACGCGGTGCACGGCGGGCAGCAGCTCGGAGGCCTCGCGTTTCGGCGCGATCAGCCGCTCGTGGTGGTAGTCCTGTCCGATCGCGGCTGGGTAGGCGGGCCACCCATCGGTGAGTACGGCCGCGCCGGGTTCGACGGCTCCGGCCAGGAACTCGCGCAGCGACTCGGAGCGGGCATCGGGCAGAACCGCCATGCGGGCCCGCCCGAAACGGCGCCCGGGGCTGCGTTCCACGGCGATACCGACCAGGACTTTCTTGCCCTGCGCGCGGCCACCCGCCAGGCCCGGTTCCCGGCCACCGAAGAAGGACTCGTCAACCTCCACACGCCCGGACAGACGCTCCCGACCGGGCCGCACCAGCACGGACCGCAACCGATGCAGCATCGCCCACGCGGTCTGATACGACCCAATCTCCAGCGCCCGCTTGACCTGCGACGCCGACACCCCGGTGCGCCCAGTCGTGAACATCCAGCACACCGTGAACCACACCGTCAGCGGCGTCCGGGTCCGATCGAAGATCGTTCCCGCCGTCACCGAGCTCCGCCGCCCGCACGCAACGCACTCGAACCGGCCATCCCCGAGCCGCCAGCCACCCACATCGCCGCACACCGGGCACACGAAACCCGCAGGCCAGCGCAGCCATTCCAGATAGTCCAGGCAGTCCTCGTCAGTGGCGAACCACGACGCGAACTCGCCCCACGACCGCGGATAATGCGCACCACCACGCAGAGCCACCACCCCCCAAAACTACTCCGCTAAGATGGACACCCCAAAGCCCGCTATTCCCCGCTTAAGTTACCGACGGGTAAGGCGTGTCGGTGCTCGGATCGTGGCGGTGTGGTTACTGTGTGTGTTTACCGCCGGGCGTCCAGGAGCATGCGCTCGTAGTCGGGGAGGTCTGCGGTGCCGGTGTCGTCGGTGCGGGACCAGCGCAGCAGTAGTGCCGCTACGGCGATGAGTAGGGTGCCCTCGCTGATGGCGAGTGCGATACCGCCGCCCAACTGCTGGTCGGCGAGCAGGTCGCGGACCCACGGCAGCGCCAGCGCCGAGTACATGTTGCCGCCTGCCACCGCTCACCTGTGCGGTATGGCAACGTGACGCGGTCGAGGACTGCATCGGCGAGGTGCCCGGCAGGCGGCTCGGCGGGCCGTAGCCTGGCCAACCGGTCCAACTCCCCGGCGACAGCCTCCGCCTCCGGCGCTTCGGGTAGCGAGCCTGCGGATCGCCCAAGACGACCCGGAGGGGCCCGGCGGCGGCCTGCGTGTGTGTCGTCGCGGCCTCGAGTCCTATCCTGGACTGCCAGAG
>JBOHBN010000035.1:0-10061 GCA_050698355.1 Streptosporangiales bacterium
CGCGAGCGAGCGCGACGCGCTGCTGCTGGCCGCCGGACAGCTGCCGCGGCCGACGGCCCTCCATGCCGGTGAGCTCGACCAGCTCCAGCGCCTCACCGACGCGCTTCGCGACGTCGGCGCTCGCCACCTTGTGCCGACGCAGCCCGAACGCGACGTTGCCGAACACGTCCATGTGCGGGAAGAGGGCGTAGCTCTGGAACACCATATTGACGTCCCGCCTGTTCGGCGGCGTACCAGTCACGTCGTCGCCGTACAGCAACACCCGGCCCGCACTCGGTTCCTCCAGACCGGCGATCACGCGCAGCGTCGTGGTCTTGCCGCATCCGGACGGGCCGAGCAGGGAGAAGAACTCCCCGCCGGCGATGGTGAGGTCGATGTGCTCGACCGCGCGTACGTCGTCGCCGTGGCGGGAGCCGAACTCCTTGGCCACGCCTACCAGCTCGATAGCAGCGTTCATGTGCCAGCCGCCCGTGTGCTCGGTTCTCAGGCCTCGATGTTGGTCATGACGTGCTTGACGCGGGTGTAGTCCTCGAGGCTGTACATGGACAGGTCCTTACCGTGGCCGGAGTGCTTGAATCCGCCGTGTGGCATCTCGGCGATGATCGGGATGTGGGTGTTGATCCACACGCAGCCGAAGTCGAGGGCCTTGGCCATCCGCATCGCCCGGCCGTGGTCCTTGGTCCAGACGCTGGAGGCCAGGCCGTAGCGCACGCCGTTGGCCCACGCCAGCGCCTGGTCCTCGGCGTCGAAGCCCTGCACGGTGATGACCGGGCCGAAGATCTCGTTCTGGCTCATCTCGTCGTCTTGGCGTAGCCCGGACACGACCGTGGCGGGGAAGAAGTAGCCGGTCTCGCCGAGCCGGGACCCGCCGGTACGCACCTGCGCGTGGTCGGGCGCGCGGTCCAGGAAACCCGCGACCCGGTCGAGCTGGTTGGCGTTGTTCAACGGCCCGAAGTCGGCCCCGGCCACGCCCGGCCCCACAGCCATGCCCTCGGCCTTCTCGGTCAGCGCCGCCGCCAGGTCGTCGGACACCCGCGGGCCCGCGAGCACGCGGGTCGCGGCGGTGCAGTCCTGCCCCGCGTTGAAGTACCCGGCCTCGGCGATGCCGGCCGCGGCCGCGGCGATGTCGGCGTCGTCGAAGACGATGACCGGCGCCTTGCCGCCCAGCTCCAGGTGCACCCGCTTCAGGTCGGCCGACGCGGCCTGCGCGACCTCCTTACCGGCGCGCACGCTGCCGGTGATCGACACCATCTGCGGGATCTCGTGGCCGACCAGCGCCCGGCCGGTGTCACGGTCACCGCAGACCACGTTGAACACCCCCGGCGGCATGAACTCCGTGGCCATCTCCGCCATCAGCACCGTGCTCGCAGGGGTCGTGTCGGACGGTTTGATCACGATAGTGTTGCCCGCCGCCAGCGCCGGCGCGAACTTCCACACCGCCATCATCATCGGGTAATTCCACGGCGTGACCTGCGCGCACACCCCGATCGGCTCACGGCGCACGTACGAGGTATGCCCGGCCATGTACTCACCGGCGGCCTTGCCCTCCAGCACTCGCGCCGCGCCGGCGAAGAACCGGATCTGGTCGACCGCCATCGGGATCTCCTCCGCCGCGGCGACCGCGCGGGGCTTGCCGGTGTTGCGGCACTCGGCGTCGAGCAGCTCATCGGCGCGGGTCTCCATCGCATCGGCCAACCGGAAAAGCGCCAGGCTCCGCTCCGCGGGCGTCGCATCCCGCCAGCGACCGAACGCGGCGGCCGCCGCCCGGCACGCCGCGTCGACGTCCTCCGGCCCGGACAGCGCCGCCTGCCCGAACTCCGCACCCGTCGTCGGGTCGATCAGCGGCGCGGTGCGGCCACTCGCGGCCGGCACGCGCGCGCCGTCGATGAAGTTGCTCACCGTCGCCGTGCCCACCTCGGTCGTCATCATTGCGGGCCACCTTCCACTCGCCGCGTGACTTGCGTACGACCATGGCACAACATCACCGGTGAGGCAAGGGAATCCATCGTCACGAACCCGCATCAGGCACGAATCGCTTGACAGCTACGCGTTTGATGACAGGATGGCGAGCACGGAGGCGAACTGGGGGAGGTGCGGCGTGCGGACCCTCGCCGAGGCACCCGTCGACGACATCGCCAAGGCGATCATCGACCAGCTCCAAGCAGACGGCCGCCGCTCGTACGCGGCGATCGGCAAGTCCGTGGGCATGTCCGAGGCCGCGGTGCGGCAACGGGTGCTGCGGCTGGTCGACGCCGGCGTCATGCAGATCGTCGCGGTCACCGACCCGCTGATGCTCGGGTTCGCCCGGCAGGCGATGATCGGCGTCCGCGCCGACGGCGACCCCCGCGAAGTCGCCGACAAGCTCGCCACCATCGACGAGATCGACTACGTCGTGCTGTGCGCCGGCTCCTACGACATCCTGGTCGAGCTCGTCTGCGCAGACGACGACGACCTACTGGCCCTGGTGGGCGAACAGATCCGGGCGATCCCCGGCATACGTGCCACCGAGACCTTCGTCTACCTCCGACTGATCAAGCAGACCTATACCTGGGGAACCAGATGACCACACTGCACAACAACCCGACCGCCACCGACGTACAGGATGCCAGCAAGCGGCACCTGTGGATGCACTTCACCCGCATGTCGGCCTACGCCGACCATGACGTGCCGGTCATCGAACGCGGCGAGGGCGCCTACGTCTACGACACCGCCGGCAAGCGATACCTCGACGGGCTGTCCGGGCTGTTCGTCGTCCAGGTCGGCCACGGCCGCGCCGAGCTCGCCGAGGCCGCCGCCACCCAGGCCAAGCAGATCGCCTACTTCCCCGTCTGGTCCTACGCCCACCCCCGCGCCGCCGAACTCGCCGAACGCCTCGCCACCCTCGCGCCCGGCGACCTGAACCGGGTGTTCTTCACCACCGGCGGGTCCGAAGCCGTCGAATCGGCATGGAAACTCGCCCGCCAGTACTTCCACGCCATCGGCCAACACACCCGCTACAAGGTCCTGTCCCGCGTCGCGGCCTACCACGGCACCACCATGGGCGCACTGTCGATCACCGGGCTCGCCGACATCAAGACCCCGTTCGAACCCCTCGTCCCCGGCGGGGTGCGCATCCCCAACACCAACATCTACCGCGCCCCCGAACACGGCGACGACCCCGCCAGGTTCGGGCAATGGGCCGCCGACGAGATCGAACGCACCATCCTCGCCGAAGGCCCCGACACCGTCGCCGCGGTCTACCTCGAACCCGTCCAGAACTCCGGCGGCTGCTTCACCCCACCACCGGGCTACCTCGCCCGCGTCCGCGACATCTGCGACCGCTACGGGGTCCTCCTGGTCTCCGACGAGGTCATCTGCGCGTTCGGCCGCCTCGGCGAATGGTTCGGCGCGACGCGCTACGACTTCCAGCCAGACATCATCACCATGGCCAAGGGCCTCACCTCCGGCTACTCCCCGATGGGCGGCATCATCGCCTCCGACCGGCTGATGGAACCGTTCCTCACCGGCGAGCAGACCTTTCTGCACGGCATCACCTTCGCCGGCCACCCCGTCTCCGCCGCGGTCGCCCTGGCCAACCTCGACCTGATGGAACGCGAAGACCTGCTCGGCAATGTCCGCACCAACGCCGGCGCCTTCCGGGCGACCATCGAGAAGCTCTACGACCTACCCATCGTCGGCGACATCCGCGGCGACGGCTTCTTCTACGGCATCGAACTGGTCAAGGACAAGAACACCAAGGAAACCTTCACCGACGACGAATGCGAACGGCTGCTCCGCGGCTACCTCTCCCCCGCCCTCTTCAACGCAGGCCTGGTCTGCCGCGCCGACGACCGCGACGCCCCCGTCAGCCAACTCTCCCCACCCCTCATCAGCGGACAACAACAATTCGACGAAATCGAACAGATCCTCCGCGACGTACTCACCGAAGCCGGCAAGCGCCTCTGAGTACGCCAACGTGTCAGTACGTCAGCCCGCTATAGCGTGCCGACGTACTGACACGTTGCGGGAGGCTACGACGCCAGCTCGTAGCCCGCCTCGTCGATCGCCGCCGCGACGTCCGCGGGCGCGGGCGGCATCGTCGAGGTCAACCGCACCCGACCGGACTCCAGGTCGACGTCGACTTGGGTGACGCCGTCGAGCTCGGTCAGCTCGTCGGTCACCGCGCGCACGCAGTGCTGGCAGGTCATTCCGACAACCGTGTACGTCGATTCGCTCACCGTGCTTGTCTCCTCATGAGCGCACCAGGCGGGCGATCGCCTGGCTCGCCTCGGTCACCTTCTCCTCGGCCTCCGCACCACCCGCGGCGATCGCGTCGCTGACGCAGTGCTTCAGGTGCTCGTCCAGCAGGCCGAGTGACACGGCCTGCAGCGCCCGGGTCGCCGCCGACACCTGCGTCAAGATGTCGATGCAGTACTCGTCGTTCTCCACCATCCGTTGCAGGCCGCGCACCTGTCCCTCGACCCGCCGCAGCCGGCGCAGGTAGGCGTCCTTCTCCTC
The DNA here is from genome assembly GCA_050698355.1 of Streptosporangiales bacterium. Classification (GTDB taxonomy): domain Bacteria; phylum Actinomycetota; class Actinomycetes; order Streptosporangiales; family WHST01; genus JBOHBN01. The sequence continues at coordinate 4,498 of JBOHBN010000035.1, forward strand.
GGTGTAGCCGCGCATGTCACCTCCATCTAGCAGTACACCTTACCCGTAGAGGGTATATCCGGTGACCTCTCCTTGTTCGTCCCCGCAGCGGACGAGTAACCTCCCGCCAGGATTCGGGCGTTCCGACGCCGCGCCGGCAGCCCCGAGAGGACCTGCGATGCCGCTGCCATCCAATGACGACCCGCAGCCGCGTGCCCGGCTCAACCGTGTGCTCGGCATGCCCGCGCTGGTGCTGTTCGGCCTGGCGTACATGGTCCCGCTCACGGTGTTCACCACGTACGGGGTCGTCGCCGACATGACCGCCGGGCACGTGCCCACGGCGTACGTCGTGACGCTGGCGGCCATGGTGTTCACCGCGTACAGCTACGGCCGGATGGTGCGCGCACACCCGTTCGCCGGCTCCGCGTACACCTACACGCAGAAGTCGTTCGGCGGGCATCTGGGCTTCATGACGGGCTGGGCGTTGATGCTCGACTACATCTTCCTGCCCATGATCAACTATCTGGTCATAGGGATCTACCTGAGCGCAAGCTTTCCCGCGATTCCCAACTGGGTGTGGATCGTCGCCGCGATCGTCCTCGTGACCGGGCTCAACGTCCTCGGCATCAAGCTCGTCACCGCGGCCAACCTCGCGCTCATCGCCATCCAGGCCGTGTTCATCGTGGTGTTCGTGGCGATGTCGGTGCACACCATGACGCGGAACGGCACACCGCCGCTCGCCTCACCCTTCGTCGACTCGAGCCTGCACCTTTCGACCGTCTTCGCTGGCGCGGCCGTGCTGTGCCTCTCGTTCCTGGGCTTCGACGCGGTATCGACTCTCTCGGAGGAGACGCGCGACGCGCGCCGGCGCATCCCGCGCGCCATCATGCTCGTCACGCTCATCGGCGGCGGCGTATTCATCGGCATCTCGTACGTGGGCCACCTCGTGTTCCCGCACTGGCAGGACTTCACCAACGTCGACTCCGCGGCGCTCGACGTGATGAAGGTGGCAGGGGGAGCGTTCCTCACCACGTTCTTCACTGCGGCGTTCGTCTCCGGCGCCTTCGCCTCCGCGATGGCTTCGCAGGCAAGCGTGTCGCGCATCCTCTACGCGATGGGGCGCGACGGCGTGCTCCCGAGCCGCTTCTTCGGCCGGCTGCACGCGCGCTTCCAGACCCCCGCGCTGGCCACCCTGGTCGTCGGGGTGCTATCCCTGGTCGCACTGGGTATCAGCCTGGAGCTCGCATCCTCGATGATCAGCTTCGGTGCGCTCGTCGCCTTCTCCTTCGTCAACCTGTCGGTCATCAAGCACTACGTCGTCGACCGCAGGAAGCGGACACGCGTCGACATGCTCAAGTACGGTGTCGTGCCGGGTATAGGCGTCCTGCTGACCTTGTGGTTGTGGACCAGCCTGTCGGGGACCACGTTCGTGGTCGGCCTGAGCTGGGCGGCGGTCGGGTTCATCTACCTGCTCGGGCTCACCCGCATGTTCAGGCGGCGCCCGCCCGAGCTCCACATGGTCGACGAGGAGGCGTCTGAGGACGTGGACGCGCAGCAGATGGGTCCGGTCGCCCGATGACGGCTCCGCTCCCCGTACGCGACCGTCGAGACGAGCAGGCGAGCGACGCGGTGACCGTCGCGGCATGCCAGCTCGCACCGGTCGTTGGTGACCAGCAGCGCAACATCGACCGGATGGCCGACGCCGTGAACCTGGCCGCCGACCACGGCGCGCGACTCGTCGTACTGCCGGAGCTGGCCAGCAGCGGCTACGCCTTCACCGGAATCGACGAGGCAACACGGCTCGCCGAGACCCGGTGTGGCCCGACCGTCTCCCGGCTGGAGGAACTCGCCCGCGAGCGCGACCTCGTCGTCGTGGCCGGCCTCCCCGAGACCGACGGGAGCGGGCCGCTGTGGAACAGTGCCGTACTCGTCGATCCCACCGGGCTGCGGGCGATGTACCGCAAGGCTCACCTTTGGGATACCGAGAAGACGGTGTTCGTCCCGGGTGACGATCCGCCACCCGTGGTCGAGACGCCGGTCGGGCGGGTGGGACTCGTGGTCTGCTACGACCTCGAGTTCCCCGAGTGGCTTCGGCTCGCCGCCCTGGCCGGCGCGGAGATCATCTGCGCACCGACCAACTGGCCGGCCGAGACGCGTCCCGACGGCGAGCGACCGATCGAGGTCGTCCGCGTGCAGGCGGCTGCCTCGGTCAACCGCTTGTACGTGGCGGTCGCCGACCGCACCGGGCCCGAGCGGGGAGTCTCCTGGGTCGGCGGTTCCGCCATCGTCACCCCCGAGGGCTTTCCCGCCGTATCGGCCGACCCGGCGGGCGACGAGCAGGTGCTGCTCGCGAGCTGCTCGCTCACCGCTGCCCGCGACAAGCGCATCTCCCCCACCAACGACGTGCTCGCCGACCGCAGGCCGGACCTGTACGGGAAGCTCGTCGACGGTTCTCCTGTCGCCAGGGCTCAGCCCTCCGGCAACGCGAGCAGCCCGTCCACGACCTCGACCAGGTCAGCGCCGACGACGTCGGGCGCGGCGAAGAGCTCGCCGTAGCGGCGCTCAAGTCGGCTGCACCATCCCGTCGTCAGCCCGGCGCGTTTCGCGCCGTGGCAGTCCCACGCGTGCACCGCAACGAGAGCGACCCGCTCCCGAGGCGTGGCCAGCGTGTCCACGGCGTGCCGGTAGACGGCCGCCGGTGGCTTCCAGCTGCCGACTTCCTCGCACGAGATGACCTGCTGGACGAGCGGAGCGAGTCCGGTGCGGTCGAGGAAGCGGCGGGTGGACTCGGCAGTGCCGTTGGTGAGGGTCGCGACCTGTATGCCGGCGTCGTGCAGCCGGCGCAGGGCCGGCTCCGCATCCGGGTAGGCGGGCAGCTCGTCGAAGCCGGCCAGGAACCAGGAGGCCTGGCCGCCGTCCAGCTCGTACCCGGTGACGGCGCGCAACGCATCCGCCGCGACCTCGGGGAACCTGCGATAGTCACCCGTAGCACTCAGCGCGATCCCGTCGCGCAGGAGGCGAGCGAACCACGTCTCGAGCAGGTGCCCCGGCTGGCCCAAGTGGACGAGCCTGCCACGCAACGGCTCCAGCGACATCAGGGTCTCGACCACGTCGAACGCGACGGCGTGCGGGCGTACGGCCATCATCGGCTCCCTTCCGCGCAACTCGGCACGGTCCGGGTCTCAACCTACGCGACGCGACGCCCGCCGACCGTCACGCCCGGCCGACGGCTTGCTACACCTTGTCGTGGCTGCCCTCGTGTCGTCGGACGGAGAGCGACCCCAGGGCGCAGCCGATGAACACGAGTTCGAGGAACAGTGACGCGACACCCATCAGGGTCTCGGTCTCGGCCTCGAACGCTTCGTGGTAACCCAAGGGCAGCCCGGTCGTGCGGCTGAGCACGAACGCGACGAACTCCCCCGCGCACACCAGCGCGCCACCGACCCACGCGGACCTGCGGAGCCGGTCGTTGCCGGACGCCAGCCCCACCATCACCATCCCGAGCAGGGCGGAGCCGATGACGAAGAGGACGCCGATGTACAGCTTCTCCTCCAAGTGGTCGGGCGCCAATGCCAGGTGGATGCCAAGGTTCATGAAGGCCACCGCGATAGCGACCCAACGCATTGATGCAGAGGCCATTCGTATCCTCACCTACCCGTGCCGCTCTGTCTCGCCTGCCACCGGAACGCGAGCACGTGACGTCTGTCCGCGCCCACAGGTTATTCGGTACCGGCGCGACCGAGGATCGCGGAGCCCGTTACTCCACGGGCACGAACGGCGCAATACTCGGACAGTCCGTGGCCTGGCGGTCACGCATCCGAGGCGTTGTACACCTGTATACCCTCGACGAACGTCTGCTGTACCTGCGTCTGCCAGATCTCCTCCGGCGGGGCGGCGAACGGGTCGCGATCGAGCACCGCCAGGTCGGCATACTTGCCCACCTCGATCGACCCGGTGACCATGTCGAGGTGGTTGACGTACGCAGATCCCATGGTGAACGCGTGCAGGGCGGCGGACAGCGGCAGCCGCTCGCCGGGCAGTAACGGCTCGGCGGCGATCCCCGTCCCGCCCGGCATGGTGCGGTTGACCGCGACGTGCGTCTCGCGCATGACGTTCGGGCTGGACACCGGCCAGTCGCTGCCGAACGCCAGCTGGCCGCCGAGACCTTCGATGGTCGCGATCGGGTACTGCTGGGCAACCCGCTCCGGGCCGAGGAACGGCACGGTCAGCTCGGTCATCTGCGGCTCGTTGCACGCCCAGAGCGGCTGGAAGTTCGCGACCACGCCGAGCGTGCGGAACCGCGGCAGGTCGTCGGGGTGGATGACCTGGATGTGCGCGAGGTGGTGGCGCAGGTCGTTGCTGCCGTTCGTGGCACGCGCGAGCTCGATCGCGTCGAACGTCTCGCGTATGGCCCGGTCGCCGAGCGCGTGGACGTGCACCTGGAAGCCCTCGGCATCAAGCCGGGTGACGTAGCCGCGCAACGCGACCGGATCGACGAAGCTCATGCCGCGGTTGCCCGTCGAGCACCCGTGCACGTCGAGGTACGGGTCGAGCATCGCGGCGGTGAACGTCTCGGCAACGCCGTCCTGCATGATCTTCACGCTGTCCGCGCGGAACCGACCGACCAGGGCCCGCGCGCGCCGCTCGATCAGTCGATCCAGCTGCTCCTCGCCCCGGCCCTGACGCCACCACTGCGCGCCGACGACCCGCCCGGTGAGGTCGCCGCTGGCCGCGAGGTCGACGTACGTATCGAAGAAGTCGGGTCCGACCATGGACTCGCCCACGATGGCGTCCTGCCAGCCGGTGATACCGAACGAGTGCAGGTGTGCCTGCCCGGCGAGCAGGCCCGCGCGCAGCTCGGCGGCGGTCGGCTCGGGTACGAGCGCGCCCACCAGCTCCATCGCCGACTCGTGCAGCGCGCCGCTCGGCCGGCCGTCCGCATCCCGCTCGATCCGCCCGCCGGTCGGGTCCGGCGTGCCGGCGTCGATGCCGGCGAGCTCCATGGCCTTGGTGTTCACCCAGGCCGAGTGGTGGTCCCTGTTCGGCAGGAACGCCGGCCGGTCGGGCACGACCCCGTCGAGCAACTCGCGGTCCGGCACGCCGCCCGGGAACGCCTCCATCGTCCAGCCACCACCGGTGATCCAGTCCGCCTCCGGGTGGTCGGCGGCATACCGGGCGACCACGGCGGCGTACTCCTCGCGGCTGGCGAGACCGGCGAGGTTGCAGCGCAGCAGCTCGAGGCCGCCGACCCCGGCATGGACGTGGGCGTCCTGGAATCCCGGCACCAGCAACCGCCCCGTGAGATCCACGACCTCGGTACCCGGCCCGCGCAGCGCGAGAACCTCGTCGCCCGTTCCCACCGCCACGATCCGACCGTCGCGCACGGCGACAGCACCGGCCCTGCGCCGGGTGGCATCGCCGGTATGCACGGGGCCGTTGACGAACACCAGATCCACAGCGCCTTCGTTGCTCATCGCGGCAAGCCTGCCGGATCCGGTCATGGGCTTACAAGGGATCCGGTGCTGTGTTCCTCCGCACGCCCCGGAATCGCCGGTCTCTCCAACGTGTCAGTAGCTCAGCTCGCT
>JBOHBN010000036.1:0-1379 GCA_050698355.1 Streptosporangiales bacterium
CACACCATGAGCGGCTTCGGGGAAGGCGGGTTCGGTCTCGGCGGGTTCGGTGTCGGACTGCAAGAGGAGTCCGGCGGGTCGGTTGCAAGCGTTTCCGCTTTCACATCGGGTGCGGGCGCTGCCTCGACGGGCGGCGGGGCGAGCACCACCGTTGCAACCACCGCCGCCGCAGCGGGCAGTCCTGGAGCGGCTGGCGGCACGCTCACCGCTGTCCGGGCATCGGTGCAGGGGAACGGGTCACCTGCACCCAACAGCGGCTCCACGGCCCTCCTGGCGGTCCACACAGACGGTGCCGGTACGCCAGCGGCGACCGGAGGCGCTGAGAGCACCGTCACCGTCGCCGCGACCGCCGGGGGTAGCCCAGCGCCGAGTAGCGGCTCCGCGTCCAGTCTCGTCGCCACGGCGGCCGGGAGCGGCACGCCCAGGGCAGGGGACGGAGCCGCAGCCGCCATCCTCGTGTCGCCAATTGGCGACGGTTCCCTCTCGGTCAGCGGGGGCGCGGCAGCGGCCACCAGCACGTTCTCGTACGGCCGCGGCACACCATCGCTCGGCGGTGGTTCGACGCCGGTCATCACGATCAGCTCGACCGGCGGCGGCAGGCAACGGTTCGTCGACCTCACCGTCGATGTCGCAGCCGGCCGACTCACCGCCGCCATCGGTGGACCCCGCACGAGCCTGGAGGTATCCGATGCCCGTTAGCATCAACGTCAACCCCGGCTTCGAGGGTGGCACGGCGGGATGGACGCCGCAGAACGCGGCTCTCGAACAGTCCACCGAGCAGACCCACTCAGGCACCTACTCGGGGAAGCTGACGTGCTCCTCGACGAACCAGGCGAGATTGTCCTCGGACTTCATGCCCGTCGCGTCTGGCGCGGCCTACAAGCTGACCGCCTGGTACTACTCTCTCGCGGAGATTCCGCTCTGGCTCACTGCCGACTGGCTCCAGGCGGATAACGCGTTCATCCGGCACGACACGACGAACTCCCACCAGGTAGCGACGGTGGGCGCGTGGACCCTGCTAAAGCTCAACTTTCACGCACCGGCTAATGCAGCACAGGCATGGTTTTCCATGCGTATGACGCCCCAGGCGGGGAACGTCCTTTACTTCGACGATCTCACGTTTGCCGCGCACCGCGACCTCGACCTGTCCATCGCCGACGCCCGCGGCCGCGCCCAAGCCGCCGTCGCGGCCGCCTCGCCGGGTCCGACGGTCGGCGCCGGACACACCGGCCTGGCAGCCGGTCCAGGCCGCACCAGCAGAGGAGAATAAGACCATGAGCGTGTCGCTTTACAGCAGTGCCACCGAATATGTGGCTTGGCAGCTCACCCTCACCCGAGGCAACGTCAGCGACATCGAGTCCGTCGGCGTCTACACGAGC
>JBOHBN010000037.1:0-5349 GCA_050698355.1 Streptosporangiales bacterium
GTAGCCGACCAGGGTCGCGGGACGACGCGCGCAAACCTACCGGACTCGGCCAAACCGCAGTGATCATGAAAGATAGCCCGTGTCCTAGCACGGAGAGGTCTTCATGATCACCGTGCCGTGGTGTCGACCGCCACAATCCACCTGGATGTCTTTTCGGATGAACGTGATCAACCGCAAACAGGAGGACGGCTACCTCGCGAGCGCGCCGGCGAAGTCGCGGTCCTCGTCGAACGGGCCCACCACGGCGAGCGTGAGGGCGCCGCTGAGCAGGTCGGTCGCGACCTGCCGTACGTCGTCCAGGGTCACCGCGTCGACCCGGGCGACCAGGTCGTCTACGGAGAGCAGCTCCCCGTAGACGAGCTCACTCTTGCCGAGCCGGCTCATCCGCGCCGAGGGGTCCTCCATGCCGAGCACCACCGCGCCCCGCAGCTGGCCCTTGCCGCGGGTCAGCTCCTCCTCGCTGATGCCGTGCTCAGCGACCTGGACGAGCTGGTCGCGGCAGATGTCCAAGACGGCGTCGACCTTGTCGGGCAGGCACCCCGCGTAGATGCCGAACAGCCCTGCGTCGGCGTACTGCGAGGCATACGAGAACACGTTGTACGCCAGACCGCGCTTCTCCCTGACCTCCTGGAACAGCCTGGACGACATGCCGCCGCCGAGCGCGGCGTTCAGCACGCCGAGCGCGAACCTGCGGTCGTCGGAACGGGCGATGCCCGGGGTGCCGAGCACGAAGTTGGCCTGCTCGGTGCGCCGTCGCACCACCGACGTCGCCGGGACGACCTGCTCGCGCGCACTGCCCGTACGGGGGCCGTCCGCGGCCTCGTCGGTCTCGTCGAGCGCGCCCGCACGCTTGAAGGCGGTGCGCACGCGGCGTACGAGCTTGCCGTGGTCGAGGTTCCCCGCTGCCGCGACGACCATGTGCGGCGGCCGGTACCGCCTGCGGTAGTACCCGGCGATCTGCCGGCGGGAGAGCGCGTTGATCGAGTCGACGGTGCCCAGGATCGGCCGGCCGAGCGGCGAGTCGCCGAACAGCGTCGCGGCGAAGGCGTCGTGCACGACGTCGCTGGGGTCGTCCTCGTTCATCGCGATCTCTTCCAAAACGACGCCGCGTTCGGCGTCGATGTCGGCGGAGGCGATGAGCGAGGACGTCACCATGTCGCAGACCACGTCGACGGCGAGCGGCAGGTCGTCGTCGAGCACCCGCGCGTAGAAGCACGTGTACTCCTTCGACGTGAACGCGTTCAGCTCGCCGCCGACGGCGTCGAGCTCGGAGGCGATCTGCATCGCGCTGCGCCGGCGCGTGCCCTTGAACAACAGGTGCTCCAGGTAGTGGCTGCTGCCCGCGAGCGACGGTATCTCGTCGCGGGAGCCGACGCCCACCCAGACGCCGAAGGCAACCGAGCGGACGCCGGGTACGTGCTCGGAAAGCACCCGCAGCCCACCGGGCAGGACCGTACGCCGCACCGCACCTGCGCCGTCGCTACCGCGCAGGAGGGTACGAGTCGACCCCACCGGCTGGTCCTTCGCGAGCAACGTGCCGCTGCTCCGCCCCCGTGCTGCCCCCGAGCTCATTCCGTCAGCTGCCCGCCTTCTCCTCGATCACGGGTACGAGCGACAGCTTGCCGCGCTGGTCGATCTCGGTGATCTCGACCTGCAGCTTGTCGCCGACCTTGACGACGTCCTCGACCTCGCCCACGCGCTTGTCATCGTTCAGCACCCGCATGTTCGACACGTGCAGAAGGCCGTCGCGGCCGGGCAGCAGCGAGATGAACGCGCCGAACGACGTGATCTTGACGACGGTGCCGAGGTAACGCTCGCCCACCTCAGGCAGCTGCGGGTTGGCGATCGCGTTGACCTGCGCCTTGGCCGCCTCCGCGGACTCGCCGTTGGTCGCGCCGATGTAGATCGTGCCGTCCTCCTCGATGGAGATGTCGGCACCGGTCTCATCCTGGATCGAGTTGATGACCTTGCCCTTCGGGCCAATCACCTCGCCGATCTTGTCGACCGGCACCTTGACGGTGAGGATGCGCGGCGCGTACGGGGACATCTCGGCCGGCGCGCTGATCGCCTCCTCCATGACGCCGAGGATCGTCATCCGCGCGTCGCGCGCCTGGGTGAGCGCGGTGCCGAGCACCGATGCCGGGATGCCGGCGAGCTTGGTGTCGAGCTGCAGAGCGGTGACGTACTCGCGGGTGCCGGCGACCTTGAAGTCCATGTCACCGAACGCGTCCTCGACACCGAGGATGTCGGTGATCGGAACGTACTGGGTCTGCCCGCTCTCGTCGACGTCGCTCACGAGCCCCATCGCGATGCCGCCGACCATCGCCTTCAGCGGCACGCCGGCCTGCAGCATCGCGAGTGTGCTCGCGCACACCGAACCCATGGACGTGGAGCCGTTGGACCCGATCGCCTCCGACACCTGGCGGATGGCGTACGGGAACTCCTCCCGGCTCGGCAGGACCGGTACGAGAGCGCGCTCCGCGAGCGCCCCGTGGCCGACCTCGCGTCGCTTCGGCGAGCCGACCCGGCCGGTCTCACCGGTGGAGAACGGCGGCATGTTGTAGTTGTGCATGTAGCGCTTGGTCGTCTGCGGCGAGAGCGTGTCGAGCTTCTGCTCCATGCCGAGCATGTTCAGCGTCGTGATGCCGAGCACCTGGGTCTCGCCGCGCTCGAACAGCGCCGAGCCGTGTACCCGCGGCACCACGCTGACCTCCGCGGAGAGCCGCCGGATGTCAGCGGTGCCGCGGCCGTCAATACGTACCTTGTCGCGGATGATCCGCTGCCGGACGAGCTTCTTGGTCAGCGACCGGAACGCCCCGCTGATCTCCTTCTCCCGCTCGGGGAAGCGGGCGGCGAGCTTCTCCTTGGTCTCCGCCTTCACCTTGTCGGTCTCGTCCTCGCGCTCGTGCTTGCCCACGATCGACTGCGCACGCAGCAGGTCGTCGGACGCGACCTCGGCCACGGCGTCATACACGTCCTGCTCGTACTCCATGAAACGGGGGAAGTCGGTTTCGGCGACACCGGCCCGGCGGGCGAGGTCCTCCTGCGCGTGGCAGAGCACCTTGACGTGCGGCTTCGCGGCCTCGAGGCCCTGCGCGACGACATCCTCGGTCGGCGAGAGCGCGCCACTCTTGACCAGCTCGTCGGTCGCCTCGGTCGCCTCGGCCTCGACCATCATGATCGCGACATCGCCGTCCTCGAGCACGCGCCCGGCGACGACCATGTCGAACACCGCACGCCCGACCTGTTCGTGGGTGGGGAACGCGACCCACTGACCGTCGATCAGCGCCATCCGCACCGAGCCGATCGGGCCGGTGAACGGCAGCCCGGCGAGCAGCGTGGACGCGTACGCGGCGTTCATCGCGACGACGTCGTACATGTGCTCCGGCTCCAGTGACAGGACCGTCAGCACGGACTGGACCTCGTTGCGCAGGCCGCCGACGAACGACGGGCGCAGCGCGCGGTCGGTGAGCCGGCACACGAGGACCGCCTCGGTGCTCGGCCGCCCCTCCCGGCGGAAGAATGAGCCGGGGATCCGGCCGACCGAGTACATCTTCTCCTCGACGTCGATAGTCAAGGGGAAGAAGTCGAGGTGCTCCTTGGGGTGCTTCGACGCCGTCGTGGCCGACAGCACCATCGTGTCGCCGAGGTACGCCACGGCCGAGCCGTTCGCCTGGCGGGCGAGCCTGCCGGTCTCGAACCGGAGAACCTGTTTGCCGAACGAACCGTTGTCGATCACGGCCTCGGCGTAATGAACCTGTGGACCCTCCACGGGGTCCCTCCTTCCGTACGAGCCCCGGTCCTGTCCGAAACCGCGCCGGTCTTCGATCGAAGCAACCGGATCGCTCCGATCCGGATGCCACTACCGAGGACCGCCGTGACCCGGGCGGCCGGGGCGTGGGTTGATGCAGTTGTGCCGCTCCGAAAAGAGCGGACTCTCCCACGAGAGCCCGCTCTGCTACGTCACCGCCGGAGGCCCAATCGCTCGATGAGCTGCCGGTAACGGGAAATGTCCGTCTTCACCAGGTAGTTCAGCAGCCGGCGGCGCTGGCCGACCATCAGCAACAGACCACGACGACTGTGGTGGTCGTGCTTGTGTACCTTGAGGTGTTCGGTGAGATCGGTGATCCGCTTGGTCAGCACCGCCACCTGGATCTCGGGCGAGCCAGTGTCGCCGTCGCCGGTGGCGTACTCGGAGATGATCTTCTGCTTCGTGGCGCTGTCTAGCGGCACAAGGCTCCCTTCCCTGGTCGTTGCGCGGCGCAGCGGGCCTGATTAACGCGCCCTCGATGAATCCTCCGAGCGGCGCTCCCGCGCACTTCGAGTCCGCGGCCGGTCGAAACGGCAGGTCAAGGCTAACAGGAGCGCGCCGTTTGCCACGCGCCAGGTCGTTAGGCGAGGACCTCGCGGGCCTGGTCGACGTCGGTCTTCATCTGCTCGACGAGCGCGTCGAGCGAGTCCAGGCGCAGCTGGCCGCGCAGCCGCCGGACGAACTCCACCCGCACCCGCTCCCCGTACAGCTCCAGGTCGTCGCGGTCGAGGCAGTGCGCCTCGACCCGCTGGCTCTCATCGGAGAACATCGGGTTGTCGCCGACCGAGACGGCCGCGGGCAGCCGGGCGCCGTCTGCACGCACGAGCCATCCGGCGTACACGCCGTCAGCAGGTACGACCAGGCCCGGCGGGCAGTCCAGGTTGGCGGTGGGAAAGCCCAGCTCGCGGCCGCGGTGGGCGCCCTCGACGACGGGTCCGGAGACGGCGAACGCCCGGCCGAGCACGGTCGCCGCGACGTCCACGTCGCCGTCGAGCAGGGCCTGGCGGGCACGCGAGGAGGAGAACCGCTGGTCGTCCTCGCCCTGCGGCGCGACCGCTTCCACGCCGAAGCCGTACCGGCTGCCGAGCTCGGTCAGCGTCGCCACGTCACCGGCGGCCTTGTGCCCGAAGCGGAAGTCCGCACCGACCACCATCGCGACCGGATGCAGTCGGCCGGCGAGCAGCTCCACGAACTCCTCCGGGGACTTGCTGGAGAGCGCCCGGGTGAACGGCAGCACGAGCACCGCGTCGGCCCCGAGCGCGCCGAGTAGCGGAACCCGGTGCCGCGGCAGGCTGAGCAGGGGCAGCGCGGAGTCCGGACGTACCACGCTCTGCGGGTGCGGGTGGAACGTGACGACGACCGCGCGCGCCCGCTTCTCCCGCGCCAGCTCGACCGCACGGCCCACCACGAACTGGTGCCCGCGGTGCACGCCGTCGAAGACACCGATCGTGACCACCGAGGGCCCGTACCCGTCGGGCACCTGCTCCGGCGCCTGCCAGACCGGCAGTCCTGCGTCAGCCACTACGCCCAGCTCTCCA
>JBOHBN010000038.1:0-3379 GCA_050698355.1 Streptosporangiales bacterium
CGGCGAGCGGCGCCGACTGCCACCACCAGTCCGGGTCGTCGTCCACACCGGCGACCCGCGTGCGTCCGGTGACGGCGAGGAGCAGGTCGCCGGGAGCCGCCAGGTCGCGGTCGATCCAGGGGAAGACGCGGGCGACGGTCGCGGCGCACGCCTTCTCGGGCAGGGGCAGGTCCACGGAGACAGCCCGGGCGGCGTCAACGCCGTGGACCAGGATCTCGGTCACGGCCATGCCGGCCCAGCCCGCCGCGTCCGCCATCCCGCTCGGGTGCCACGCCCGGCCACCGCCGAGGTCACGCAGCTGCCCGGCGAGCACGTGGGCCGCGGTCAGCACGCTCTCCAGCTGCACGCTCGGCGGCGCGACGCGGCCGTCGCGTAGCACGGGCAGGCGCCCGTCGGCACGCCGCGCGACCTGCCCCGCGTAGAACAGCAACGCGTCGACTACGTGCCCGACGGTGGACGCGGCCCGCCACGTCGTCGGCGTCGCCGCCGCTTCCCAGGTCGGATGGTCGTCGGCACGCGAGCCGAGCGGCGCCAGCGCACGGGCGGCCGTGACCACGTCGTCAGAACCGGGCGGGCGCACGAACCCAGTCTGCTATGGCCGTTCGAGCAGGCCTGCCTCGGCGTCGGCGACCGCGTCCTGCTTGACCTTGTAGTGCATCTTCTTGCCGGTGGCGGTCATCGGCAGCGCCTGTACGAACCGGTACGCGCGCGGCCGCTTGAAACCCGCCAGCATCGGGTTCGTCCGGCAGTGCTCGTCCAGGGCGCTCGCGGTCGCCACGTCGCCACGCGTGACGATGTACGCGACCACCGTCTCGCCCCAGCGCTCGTCGGGCACGCCCACCACCGCGGCGTCGGCGACGTCCGGGTGCTGCGCGAGTACTTCCTCCACCTGGACCGGATGTACGTTCTCTCCCCCACTGATGATCATGTCGTCCTTGCGGCCGACAATCGTGACGTACTCGTCGGCGTCCCAGGTGGCGAGGTCGCCGATGTACAGCCAACCGTTCTTGAAGTAGCGGGCTTCCTCCTCCGGGTGCCCCGGATACGAGTAGCCGGACTTCGGCGAGCGGACGATCACCTCGCCGACCTCGGCACCGTCCTTGGCCACGTGCTCGTGCGGCTCGGCGAGCCGGTCGTCGTACACCCGCACGACCGCGACGTCGTCGTCGGTGCACGCGCGACCGGCGGATCCGGCGTGCTCGGGCAGGTCCATCGGGCGCAGGAACGTGTTCCAGAACGCCTCGGTGGTGCCGTAGCCGTTGAAGATGTTCGGGGTGAGCAGCTTCTGGTAGCGCAGGCACGCCTCGCGGTCGAGCGGCGCGCCCATCGTGACGATGCCGCGCAGCGTGGACAGGTCGCGTGCCCGCGCCTGCTGCGCGTCGGCGAGCAGCGCCAGGCTCGTCGGCGCGCCGACCAGGTACGTCAGGCCGAGCTCCTCGACATAGTCCAAGCAGGTCTCGGCGTCGAAGGCGCGCATCGGCACCGCCGCCGCGCCGACGTAGAACACCGGGTTCGGCCCGCCGGAGTACAGCCCGCCGCGGTGGAACCACGGGGTCATGTTGAGGGTCTTGTCCCCCGGTTCCAGCGGGAAGTGCATGATCACGTCGTGTGCGGAGAGCACCTCGACCGCGCTGTTGAGGGACACCGGCTTGGGCATGCCGGTGGTGCCGGAGGTCCACAGCCGGGTGGTCTCGTCGTAGATCGTCGTCTCCGGCTGTGGTGCCTGCCGGCCGTCGCCCGCGGCGAGCAGCTCCTCGAACCGCATCGCACCGTCGAGCGGCTCGCGCCCGGTGCCGGCGGGGTCGGCGGCCACGACGACGTCGGGACGGTGGTGGGCGCGGCCGAGCGCGTCGCGTGCCGTGTCGGTCAGCTCGACGTCGTAGGCGTAGACCCGAGGCTGCGCCTCGTCCAGGATGTAGGCGGTCTCCCCCGCCGCCAGCCGGAAGTTGATCGGCGAGCCGACCGCCGCGCACTGCTGAGTCGCGAGGTAGCACATCGCGAACTCGGGGCTGTTGAACAGCTGGTAGACCACCGTCTCTCCGGGCCGCACGCCGACGGCGGCCAGGCCGGCGGCCATCCGGTCGACACTCGCACCCAGCTCGGCGTACGTCCAGGAGCGTCCACTCGTCGGATCGAGCATCGCCTGCCGGCCCGGAAACCGGTGCGTGTTGCGGCGGAAACCGGCGAGGTAGGTGAAGGACCGCTCGAAGACGGCCTTGAACGCTGTCGGGTCGTAGCTCGCCGTCATGAGGAGTCCTTCCGCCTCGCCTGCCGTTTGCAATGTCTTACCACTCCGCGGTGAGGTCGGTCACCCGTGCGCGACCGCGCGTGGCCTGCGCGACAATGGCAGCAGCCGGTACGAACGGACTGTCGCGAGCGCACGGAGAGCGAATAGATGGCGGGCATGCTGGAGCCGCTGACCTGGCAGCGGCTCGTCTCCACGTGGGACTTCTCGGTGGTACCGACCGTGCTCGCGGTCGCCGCGGTCCTCGGTTACCTGCTGCTCGCGCGGGCGGTCGGCCGCTTCGGTGGTTGGCCCGCGGGACGCACCGCCGCGTTCGTCGGCGCCGCGGTCGTCGCCGTAGTGGCGATCGAGAGCGGGATCAGCGCGTACAGCATGACGCTGTACTGGATGCACATGGTGCAGCACCTGCTGCTCATCATGGTGGTTCCCGTGCTCGTGGTGCTGGGCCAACCGCTCGCGCTGCTGGAGCGGTACGGCGGCCGCGCCTGGACGTTCGCGCGTAGATGCCTGCACAGTCGGGTCGGCGGATTGCTGACCACGCCGATGGTCGCGCTCGCCCTGTACGGCGTGGTCCTCATCGGGACGCACCTCACCTCGTTCATGGACGCGATGAGCCGGCACATGTGGCTGCACGCCGTCGAGGTCGTCGTGTACCTGCTCGCCGGGTACCTGTTCTTCGTCCCCCTGCTCGCGAACGAGCCGCTGCGCCGTCGCGTGGCCTACCCGCTGCGGCTGCTGTGGATGATGATCGCGATGGGTGTCGACGCGTTCGTCGGGGTCACGCTGATGATGACGAGCAGTGACGCGCTCTCGCTCTCAGGAATGCACCCGCGCCCGTGGGGACTCGACCCGCTCACCGACCTGCATACCGGCGGCGCGTTGATGTGGGTGGGTGGCTCCGGCCTCATGCTGTTCTTGATGGTGCTCGCCATGGCGCAGTGGATGCGGGACCGGGAGCGCCGCGAGGACACCGGCCAGTGGCTCACGGCAGCCCGCCGCGATGCCCTGGCCGGCACCGGCAAGGAAACCGGCGCCGATGGCGCGACAATGCGCGACGCCGCCGACATGGACGGCGACGCGGCGTTGGACGCGTACAACCAGATGCTGGCCTCGCTCGCCCGCGGCGAGCGACGC
>JBOHBN010000039.1:0-1381 GCA_050698355.1 Streptosporangiales bacterium
CGTCACGCTGTGCGTGTCCAGCCAGGCCGGCTGCGGGATGGCGTGCCCGTTCTGCGCCACCGGGCAGGGCGGCCTGCAGCGGAACATGTCGACCGCGGAGATCATCGAGCAGATCACCGCCGGCGCCCGCGCGATGCAGCGCGGCGACGTGCCCGGCGGGCCCGGCCGCGTGTCCAACGTGGTGTTCATGGGAATGGGCGAGCCGATGGCCAACTACAAGGCGGTGATCGGTGCCGTGCGGCGGATGGTCGACCCGACTCCGGACGGCCTGGGCATGTCCGCGCGCGGGATCACCGTCAGCACCGTCGGCCTCGTGCCCCGGATCAAGGCGCTGACCGAGGAGGGGATTCCCGTCACGCTCGCGCTCAGCCTGCACGCCCCCGACGACGAGCTGCGCGACGAGCTGGTGCCGATCAACACCCGCTTCAAGGTGCACGAGGTCGTTGCGGCCGCCTGGGAGTACGCTCGGCGAACCAAGCGCCGGGTGTCCATCGAGTACGCGATGATCAAGGACGTCAACGACCAGGCGTGGCGTGCCGACCTGCTCGGCGACGTGCTCCGCTCGTACGGCGACTGGGGCTGGGTACACGCGAATCTGATCCCGCTGAACCCGACGCCGGGGTCGAAGTGGACGGCGTCGCGCCGCACCGACGAGCGAGAGTTCGTACGCCGGCTGGAGGCGAAGGGCGTGCCCACCACGGTCCGGGACACCCGTGGGCAGGAGATCGACGGCGCCTGTGGCCAGCTCGCGGCGGTCGATGGCTAGCCCCAATGCCGTCAACTTAAGCCGGGGCGGGCGGTGTCACGGTGACGCGCCGGTGAGGACGTTGATTCTGATCGTGGTGTTGCGGCTGGGGCCGCGTAGGCGGCCGCTGGCGGTGTGTGGGGCATAGGTGGAGATCGCTCGTTTGACCACGCGTGGGGCGGTCCGTGCCCGGCGTGGAGGTAGCAGGTCGGCGAGGACGTGGCGGCCGATGACGCCGACGATGTCGCTCACGGTCTCGGCGATGATGCCGGCGGCCTTGATGATCTGGTCGCGGGCGGTGTTGAGCGCGATGGTGAAGCTGGCCCGGTCCGGGTCCACCTCAGGCCGCGCGATGGCGGTGTCGGCGATCGCGATCCGGATCGTCTGGTAGGCCACCAACAGGGCGTAGATCTCTTGCTCCACCCCGGCGGGGGTGCGGGCGCGGAGCACCCGACCACCCAAGATGGTGGACTTGAGTTCGCAGTAGGCGGTCTCGATCTCCCACCGGTCGTGGTAGAGCCGCACGATCTCCTGCACCCCGCACGCTGGGTCGGTCACGGTGGTGATCAACCGGTAGCTGGCGACACGCTGGTCGCCCGATGAGGCACCGGGGGTGGTGATGGTGATCGCTGCGTC
>JBOHBN010000040.1:0-7706 GCA_050698355.1 Streptosporangiales bacterium
GACGACTGGCAGCAGTGGTGGGATGCGGTGACCGCCGACCCCGAGCTGGCCGATCCCGTCGCCCGCCGCGGACAGCGG
Organism: Streptosporangiales bacterium; assembly: GCA_050698355.1. Taxonomy (GTDB): domain Bacteria; phylum Actinomycetota; class Actinomycetes; order Streptosporangiales; family WHST01; genus JBOHBN01. The sequence goes on from JBOHBN010000040.1 coordinate 79, forward strand.
CCGCTGGAGCACAACCACGGCGGCGACGTCTGGTACGACGAGCGGATCGCACTGCTCCACGCCGCCGGGTTCGGCGAGGTCGGCACCGTCTGGCAGTCCGGCGACGACCGCGTCCTGGTCGCGGTGAACGGCCCGCACTGACCCCGTGATCATGAAACATCGTCGTAGTAATAGCTACGACGATGTTTCATGATCACCGGGGGGGTCAGCGGGGCGAGTGGTGCCGTCCCGTGGGCGGGTAGAGGGCGGTGTTCAGGCCGGCGGCGGTGGACCTGGCGGCCTGACGCACCATTCGTACGGGGTCCTCGAGCAGCCGCGAGAGCACCCGCCACGCCGCGTCCTGGTGTACGCGGGCGGCGCGGCCGCCCAGCGCGCGGGAGACAGCCCACCTGACCTGCGGGTCGTGCGCCAGGCTGAGCGGGTCGAGCCACCCCAGCGTCAGGTCGGGGTGGTAGGCGAGCATGCCGTCGCCGATGGCGACGGGCCCCAACACGTAGCGCACCTCGTCCGCATCGTCGGCCATCAGCGGCTTGACCGCGTCGAGCAGGTGCCGGGCGGTCGCGGAGTCGACCGATGCGGAGGCCCACCCCACGCCGGAAGCGGCCGCCCGGCGGACGTACGGGTTGGCGTGCAGGGCCCAGCGGCGTACGACGTCGGTGCCGTCGGAGTACGCGGTGACCAGTTCGGCGAGCGCGAGCGCCGACCAGTCGCGGACGTCGACGGCCTCGTCGCGGGCGAGCCGGCGGAGCCGCGCCTCCGCCGCCGCGGGCCGCACCAGCCAGGCCGACGGCGTGAGCAGGGCCGCGACCTGGCGAGCCGCCGGGTCGGACGAGTCGGCGAGGCCGCGCAGCAGGTGCCAGTCCGGCGGCCGCAGCCAGCGGACGAGGAATATCTTGAGCGCGTCCGGCGGCTCGCCGGTCGACGGGTCCGGGTACGCCTTGAGCACTTTCTCCACACCGACCGGGTCGCCCGCGGCGCAGGCCTGGATGGCTGCGGGCCGCCAGGCGGTGCGCGTCAACTCTCGTTCCCCTCGGCGACGGGCGGGTTCACGGTCGGGACAGGAGCGCGGCCATCGCGCGCGTCCTGACTCGGTCCCCCTACTGCAGGGTAGACGGAGCCGTGGCCCACCGAGCATGAGGTCGCCAGGGTGTGTCCGCGACAATGGGGCGGTGATCGCCGACACCAGCCCACCCGACGGGCGCTCCCAGCAGGGGTCGCCGGGCGAGAAGACCAGCGTCGTGATACTCGGTTCCACCGGATCGATAGGGGCGCAGGCGCTCGACGTCATGGCCAGGAATCGGGACCGGTTCCAGGTCGTGGCCCTGGCCGCCAGCGGCGCGCGCGCCGAGACGCTGGTACGGCAGGCGCTCGACTTCGAGGTCGCCGCGCTCGCGGTCGCCAAGGGGTCCGCCGCCGAGGACGTCCAGCTGGCGCTGTACGCCGAGGCGCAGCGCCGCGGGTACGCGCAGGGCGACTACCGGTTGCCGCGGCTGCTCGTCGGGCCGAAGGCTGCCGAGGAACTCGCGGAGTGGCCCTGCGACGTCGTGCTGAACGCCATCGACGGCGCCGCCGGCCTGCACCCCACACTCGCCGCGCTGCGCGCCGGGCGGCGGCTCGCGCTCGCCAACAAGGAGTCGCTCATCATCGGCGGGCCGCTCGTACGCGAGCTCGCACGGCCGGGACAGGTCGTCCCGGTCGATTCCGAGCACTCGGCGCTCGCACAGTGCCTGCGCAGCGGCACACGTTCCGAGGTGCGGCGTCTGGTGCTCACCGCGAGCGGCGGCCCGTTCCGCGGCAGGGCCCGCGCGGAGCTGGCGGACGTCACGCCGGAGCAGGCGCTCGCGCACCCGACCTGGACTATGGGCCCGCTCGTCACCGTGAACTCCGCGACGCTGGTGAACAAGGGCCTGGAGGTCATCGAGGCGCACCTGCTCTTCGACGTGCCGTACGACCGCATCGAGGTGATGGTGCACCCGCAGTCGATGGTGCACTCGATGGTGGAGTTCATCGACGGCTCGACGCTCGCGCAGTGTTCGCCGCCGGACATGCGGTTGCCGATCTCGCTGGCGCTCGGCTGGCCGGAACGGATCGCGGACGCCGCTCCCGGGCTCGACTGGCAGGGCGCGCACGCATGGGAGTTCCACCCGCTGGACGACGCGGCCTTCCCTGCCGTACGGCTCGCGCGCGAGGTCGGCGCGCGGGGCGGCACGTACCCCGCCGTGTACAACGCCGCGAACGAGCAGTGCGTCACCGCCTTCCTCGACAACCGGCTGCCATTCCTCGATATCGTCGACACCGTCCAGCGCGTGGTCGCCGAGCACGTCGAGGCCGGTGGGGGCGGTGACCTCACTGCCGACTCGGTCCTGGCCGCGGACGGCTGGGCGCGGGCCCGCGCGGCAGAGATCGCGGGTACAGGTGAAGCCGAGCGGGTCGGGAGAGAGCGGTAGATGTCACAGCTGGCGGTACTCGGCGGTGTGGGCATCGCCTTGTTCGCGATCGCCCTGATCGTCTCGATCCTCCTGCACGAGGCCGGTCACTTCCTGTTCGCCCGCACGTTCGGGATGAAGGCCACGGAGTTCTTCTTCGGCTTCGGCCCCCGGCTCTGGTCGCGATTCAAGGACGGCACCGAGTACGGCTTCAAGGCGATACCGGCCGGCGGCTACGTCAAGATCGTCGGCATGACGCCGCTGGAGGAGGTCGACCCGGCCGACGAGCCGCGGGCGTTCTACCGGCAGCCGGCGATGAACCGCTTCCTCGTACTCGTGGCCGGGTCTCTCACCCACTTCATGATCGCGACGCTGCTGCTGCTCATCGTGCTGATGGGCGTCGGCGTCGCGGTGCCCAAGCAGACGCTCACCCTCGACAACGTGGTGCCCTGCGTGCCGAAGGACAACCAGAGCGCCTGCACCAAGAACGCCGCGCAGAAGTCGCCGGCGGCCAAGGCCGGGCTGCAGCCGGGCGACAAGATCACGAAGTTCAGCGGCCAGCGGGTGAAGAGCTGGAACGAGCTCACCAGCAAGCTCGAGAAGAGCGGCGGCCAGAAGGTCCACCTGACCGTACGTCGCGGCGACCAGACCAAGCAGGTCACGCTCACCCCCGCGCGCGTGCGCGACGTTCAAAGCGGCAAGCAGATCGGCTACCTCGGCGTCCAATCCAAGACGCGGGTCGACCACTACGAGACGTGGGACCCCCTCACCGCGTACGGCAAGGTCAGTGACATCTACATGCGCCAGGTCAGCCTGATCTTCCAGGCGCTCGGCGGGCTGCCGGCCGCCATCCCGCAACTGTTCTCCCCCGATCGCGGCAGCACCAAGGGCGGCCAGGTCGGTAGCGTGGTGGGCGCCGCCCGCATGGCGGGCTCGCTGTTCGGCTCGGAGAAGCCGTTCCGCGCGAAGGCGTCGTACTTCCTGCAGATGGTCCAGAGCGTCAACCTGTTCATCGGCATCTTCAACATGCTGCCGCTGCTGCCGATGGACGGGGGCCACGTCGCCGTGCTCGGCTGGGAGCGGCTCCGCGCCTGGTTCGCGCGCAAGCGGGGGCGTCCGGACCCCGGCCCGGTGGACATGGCCAAGCTGCTGCCGGCGACGACGCTCGTGTTCGTCCTGCTGGTCGGCCTCGGGTTGCTGCTCATCACGGCCGACCTGGTCAACCCGCTGGCGAGCCCGTTCTAGCCTGCCCATTGCTGGGGGTTGTCCCGGACCACCCGGGGGGTCGAGAGTTCGACGTTTGCTGGGGGCGACCTGCACGCACCCAGGGGGCGAGGGTGCGATGCTGGCAGCGGTGGGTATGAGCGTGAGAGATTGACCTTGAAGGAGGAGGCGCGCGGTCGCATGAGCGTTGACCTGGGAATGCCGGAGATACCGCTGGAGCCGTTGGCGGAGCGGCGGCCGAGCCGCCGGATCATGGTGGGCGACGTCCCCGTCGGTGACGGGGCGCCGGTATCGGTCCAGTCGATGACCACCACGGTGACCGCCGACGTCGACGCGACCCTGCAGCAGATCGCCGAGCTCACCACGGCCGGCTGCGACATCGTCCGCGTCGCCGTGCCGAGTCAGGACGACGCAGAGGCGCTGCCCGAGATCGCCAAGCACAGCCAGATCCCCGTCATCGCCGACATCCACTTCCAGCCGCGGTACGTGTTCGCGGCCATCGACGCGGGCTGCGCGGGCGTACGGGTGAACCCCGGCAACATCAAGAAGTTCGACGACAGGGTCGCCGAGATCGCCCAGGCGACGAAGGAGCATCACACGCCGATCCGGATCGGCGTCAACGCCGGCTCCCTCGACCCGCGGCTGTTGAAGAAGTACGGCAAGGCGACCCCGGAGGCGCTCGCCGAGTCGGCGCTGTGGGAGGCGTCCCTGTTCGAGGAGCACGACTTCCACGACATCAAGATCTCGGTGAAGCACCACGACCCGGTGGTGATGATCCAGGCGTACCGGCTGCTCGCGCAGAAGTGCGACTACCCACTGCACCTCGGCGTGACAGAGGCCGGTCCCGCGTTCCAGGGCACGATCAAGTCCGCGACGGCGTTCGGCGCGCTGCTCGCCGAGGGCATCGGCGACACCATCCGCGTGTCGCTGTCCGCGCCGCCGGTCGAGGAGGTCAAGGTCGGCGCGGCGATCCTGGAGTCGTTCGGGCTGCGCCCGAAGACCCTGGAGATCGTCTCCTGCCCGTCCTGCGGCCGCGCCCAGGTCGACGTGTACAAGCTCGCCGACGCGGTGACGGCCGGCCTGGAAGGCCTCGAGGTGCCGCTGCGGGTCGCGGTCATGGGTTGCGTCGTCAACGGCCCGGGGGAGGCGCGGGAGGCCGACCTCGGTGTCGCATCGGGCAACGGCAAGGGCCAGATCTTCGTCAAGGGCGAGGTGATCAGGACCGTTCCGGAGGCGCAGATCGTCGAGACCCTGATCGACGAGGCGAATCGCATCGCCACCGACCTCGCCGACGACGGCGTAAGCTCGGGCACTCCGCAAGTGTCTGTCTCTTAGAAAGCGGAGCGCGGGGAGGGGGTCACAGTGTTGCGGACCTCTCCGCTGCGCACGCTGGACGAGCGTGACCTGAGCGAGGTACGCGCGCTCTTGCAGCGCGACCCGGTGACGGACGTGTTCGCCGCGTCCCGCGTGGATGCCTGCGGCCTGGAGTCGTGGCGGCTCGGCGCGGAGGTGTGGGGCTACCGCGAGGGCGGCAGGCTCGCCTCGCTGTGCTACGCCGGTGCGAACCTGGTGCCCGTCCAGGCGACCGGCGCGGCGGTCAGCGCGTTCGCCGACCGCGCCGGGCGGCAGGGGCGCCGGTGCTCGTCGATCGTCGGCCCGCGTAACGCCGTCGACCCGCTGTGGAGCCTGCTCGAACCCACCTGGGGACCGGCGAGGGAGGTCCGCTGGCGGCAGCCGCACATGGTCGCGACCGCGCCGCCCGCCTCGTACGACCCGGCCGTAGGCCGGGTCCGCCCCGACGAGGTCGACACGCTGCTGCCCGCGTGCGTGGCGATGTTCACCGAGGAGGTGGGGATCTCCCCGGTGGGCGGTGACGGCGGGGTGATGTACCGCTCGCGGGTCACCGAGCTCGTGCGCCAGGGCAGGGCGTTCGCCCGCATCGAGAAGGGCACTGTGGTGTTTAAGGCGGAGGTCGCGGCGGCGACCAGCGACGCGTGCCAGATCCAGGGCGTCTGGGTGGCTCCCGAGTACCGCGGCCGGGGACTCGCCACGGCGGGCATGGCGGCCGTCGTACGCGAGGCGCTGCGCACGGTCGCCCCCGTGGTCAGCCTCTACGTCAACGACTTCAACGCGCCGGCCCGCGCCGCGTACCGCCGCGCCGGCTTCGTCGAGGCCGGTTGCTTCATGTCCGTACTCTTCTAGAAGTTGTCAGTGCGTGGCTGAGCTATAGCTCGAGCAGACACTGACAACACGCTGACCTGACAAGTGTCATGACCGGTTCCGTACGGCGGTCACTACCAGCCGTACGTGGTGACGGGCAGAGTCGTAGCCATGACAACAGCAAGCACCGCGCAGGAGCCGGTCGCGCCGGCGCCGCCGGACGTGGGCGGCGCGGCCATCGCCCTCTCCGGGTTGCGCAAGACGTACGGCCAGACCGTCGCGGTCGACGGCGTCGACCTGGTGGTCGCGCCGGGCGAGGTGGTCGCGTTGCTCGGTCCGAACGGTGCCGGCAAGTCCACCACCATCGACATGCTGCTCGGGCTGGCCGTGCCGGCCGCCGGGTCGGCGCGCCTGTTCGGACTCCCGCCGACCGAGGCGATCGCGCGTGGGCACGTCGGCGCGATGCTGCAGCTCGGCGACCTGCTGCCCGAGGTCACCGTGAAGGAGCTGGTCTCCCTCGTCGCGTCCCTGCACAGGCACCCGCTGCCGGTGGGTGAAGCGCTGGAGCGAGCGGGCATCCTGGAGCTCGCCAAGCGCAAGGCGGAGAAGCTCTCCGGCGGGCAGATGCAGCGCGTACGGTTCGCGATGGCCGTGGTGGCCGACCCGGACCTGCTCGTGCTCGACGAGCCGACCGCCGGCATGGACGTCTCGTCACGGGTCGCGTTCTGGAACGCGATGCGCGCGCAGGCCGGCGCGGGGCGGACCGTGCTGTTCGCCACGCACTATCTCGAGGAGGCCGACGAGCACGCCGACCGGATCATCATGATCACGTCCGGCCGGATTGTCGCCGACGGCTCCACCACGCAGATCAAGTCCATCGTCACCGAGCGGGTCATCCGGGCGACGCTGCCGGGGGCCGATCACGGCGTGCTAGCCGCGTTGCCCGGTGTGGAGACCGTGCAGGTGCACGGCAACAGCATCGAGCTCGCGTGCGCCGACGCGGACGCCGCGCTGCGCGCGCTGCTCCGGGCGCACGAGGACGCGAGGGACATCGAGGTGACCGGCGCCGGTCTGACCGACGCCTTCCTCGCCCTGACTGCGGAGGAGAACAGGTGAACGCCAACTACATCCGGCTGGAGATGCTGCGTATCCTGCGCAACCCGCAGACGCTGATCTTCACGGTGGTGATGCCTTCGGTGCTGTTCCTGGTGTTCAGCCAGACCAGTAGCGGCAAGCTCGCCAGCATCTCCGCGTCCGCGTACATCATGGTGAGCATGGCGGCGTACGGTTCGATCGGCGCCGCGATGTTCTCCGCCGCGCGTATCGCGATGGAGCGCAAGCTCGGCTGGAACCGGCAGCTGCGGCTCACCCCGCTGCCGCCGCGCGCGTACGTGCTGGCGAAGGGCCTCGTCGCGTGGCTGGTGACGCTGCTTTCGCTACTGATGGTGTACGTGGTCGGGTTCGCGACGGGTGTGCGGATGCCGTGGCCGGACTGGCTGCAGGTGCTCGGCGGCACCTGGCTCGCCACGATCCCGTTCGTGCTGCTCGGGATCGGGATCGGCTACCTCGGCAAGGTCGACCTGGTGCAGCCGGTCACCATGTTCATCTTCTTCGGAATGTCCATACTCGGCGGGCTGTGGATCCCGGTCGAGGTGATGGGTGGCGTGGTACAGCAGATCGCCGAGCTGCTGCCGTCGTACTGGCTCGGCCTGGCCGGCCGTGCGGCGATCGGGGCGCCCGGCTTCGGCCTCGACGGCGTCGCGGTGCTGGTGGCCTGGGCGGCGGTGTTCGGGGCATTCGCCGCCTGGCGGTACCGCG
>JBOHBN010000041.1:0-1052 GCA_050698355.1 Streptosporangiales bacterium
GAACCCTCTCTGTCAACCTGGACGTGGGCAGGTGATCTGTCCGAATTGATGGCCCCGAGGGCGATGTGAGGAGTTCTTGTCTGATGACGAATCGTCCTGAGAATGCACCCGATCCGCAGGTCCGCGAATACAAGCCACCGCGGAGCTACTCGGCCGGGTACAAGCAGAAGATCCTGGCCGAGTATGAGCAGCTCGACCGCACCGAGAAGGGCGCGTTGTTGCGGCGGGAGGGGTTGTATACGCAGTTGATCTCGCACTGGCGTCACCAGCGTGACGCCGGCGCGACCGAGGCGCTCGATCGGGGTGTGGGCCGGCCGAAGGCCGATCCACGCGGTCGGCAGATCGCGAAACTGCAGGCTGAGAACGCCAAGCTTGCCGGAGATCTGGGCCGTGCGCAGCAGGTGATCGAGGTGCAGTCAAAACTCTCCGCGCTGCTGGATCAGCTCGCCACCGGCAGCGACGACGCCCCGAACGGGGGCGAGCCACGATGACCATGACCGAAGCCGTCGAGAATGATGCCTCCGTCGATCTGCAGGCCGACGCTGGCGGTGACGAGGAGTTCGAGGCGGCGCAGCATCAGGCGTGTGAGCAGCTCGCGCCGCTGGTCGGGCGGGCCGCGGCCTGCCGGGCGAGCGGCATCTCGCGGTCGAGCTGGTACAAGCACCATCGCCAGTCACCGGCCCCGCACAGGCCCCCGCCGATACCGCATGCGGAGCGCCGCCAGCCGCGGGCGCTGTCCGAGGTCGAGCGGGCCCAGGTCTTGCAGGTGCTCAATAGCGAGGAGTTCGTCGATGAGGCGCCGGCGACCGTCTGGGCCAAGCTCCTCGATGCAGGGGTCTATCACTGCTCTGTCTCGACGATGTATCGGATCCTGCGCGTCGCAGGCGAGGTCGGTGAGCGCAGACGCCAGGCGACTCATCCGCCGCGGGTCAAACCCGAGTTGATCGCGACCGGCCCGAACCGAGTCTGGAGCTGGGATATCACCAAACTGGCCGGCCCGGCACGCGGGGTCTGGTACCACGCCTACGTGATCATCGACATCTACTCGCGCT
>JBOHBN010000042.1:0-1327 GCA_050698355.1 Streptosporangiales bacterium
CCGTCTCCGACAGTTCGTCGGCGTGGGCGAACCTGCCGCGGCCGAAATGCTCGATCAGCTCCGGGTCGTACCGGCCTGCCCAGTTCATGCCGTAGCCGTTGCCGTCGATCATCTGCTCGACGGTGCCATCGGTACTGATCACATTCCAGATATCCAGCCCCTTCCGGTGCCAGGGCACGGTCACTTCCGACACCACTGCGCCCGCGGCGGCGAGCGTGTCGACCGCCGCCAGCACCGACGCGTCGACCTCGGGTTCGGAAACCTCCGGAAGGCCGAATCCCTCGGTCAGTACCCCGACACGCAGGCCGCGGACACCGGACTCCAGGGCGCCCAGGTAGTCCCCCGGCTGCGGGGTGCGGTGCTGGCGCGGGTCGAAACCGTCGTCGCCGGCCAGCACCCCGAGCAGCAGCGCGGCGTCGCGCACCGTTCGCGTCATCGGACCGAGGTGGTCGATCGTGCTCTCGATGGGGAACGCGCCGGTGTAGGGCACCAGGCCGTGCGTGGGTTTGTGCCCGACCACCCCGCAGAAGGCAGCGGGCATCCGGACAGAACCTCCCTGGTCACCGCCGATCGCGAGGTCGATGTCCCCGGCGGCGAGCAGTGCCGCGCACCCGGAGGAAGAGCCGCCGGCGTGCCGGTCGGGGGCCCACGGGTTGTGGACGGGGCCGCTGGAGGCGGTGAAGCTCGCTCCGGCGAAGCAGAGGTTCTCGCACACCGCCTTCCCGGTGATCGTGGCGCCCGCGCCGAGTACCCGGTTCACCACGGTGGCGTCCCGCCGGGGAACGAACCCCTCCACCGAGCGGGACCCGTTGGTCATCGGCACGCCGGCCAGCGCGATGTTGTCCTTGAGCACCACCTGCCTGCCGGACAGCGGACCCGCGGCGCCGGTGCTGATACCGGTGCGGACGTACCAGGCGCCGAGCGGGTTCTCGTCGGACGGCGGCCACCGGTACGACCGGTCGTTCGGTGCGACGGCCGCGTTCTGCCGATACAGCTGCTCGACGGTGTCGTAGGACGCGAGACCCGCGGTTACGGCAGCGCGGAACGACTCCACATCCTCTGCGGAGAGATGCAGCCCGTAGCGAGCGGCGATCTCGGTGATGTCGGTGCTGGTCGGCGGGGCCATCGACATGGCGGCCTCCTACGCTGCGGCGTGCACGGCCAGCCGAGCTTAGAAGTGCGCTGGATCACCGGTCAACGGCCCGCGGCGGCCACCGGGCGGAGAGTCGCATTCTCCCGCCCGGCGCGCACGGCGACGCGGTACGGCGAGGGGAACTGGTACCACCAGAACAGAGAATTCTGGACCTTCTGGCCGGACCAGTACTGC
>JBOHBN010000043.1:0-1638 GCA_050698355.1 Streptosporangiales bacterium
TGGACCGCCCCGGTGATCTTGGAGGCTGTGACCCTTGGAGAGGATGGGGATCATGGCATCTGGGAGGAAGCACCCGCCTGAGCTGCGGGAACGTGCGGTGGCAATGGTGTTTGAGCTGCGTAAGCAGGAGGGCTCGACGCGGGGATCGATCCGGCAGGTCGCTGATCGGCTCGGCGTGAATCCCGAGACGCTGCGCAACTGGGTGCGGCAGGACGAGATCGACGGTGGGCAGCGTTCTGGAACCACGACCGCTGATGCGCAGCGGATCTCGGAACTGGAACGCGAGGTGCGAGAGCTGCGCCGCGCCAACGAGATCCTGAAGGCCGCCAGTAGTTATTTTGCCCGGGAACTCGACCCCAAACTGCCGCGCTAGTCGAGTTCATCGATACCTACCGAGATTGGTTCGGAGTGGAACCGATCTGCGCGGCCCTGGAGCGCTCGGCGTCTACGTATTACGCGGCGAAGAAACGCCAACAGCAGCCATCGCCGCGCACACTTCGTGACCACTATCTGAAGGGGGAGATCATGCGCGTGTGGGAAAGACCCGGGCGCCGGCTGTACGGCGCGGAGAAGGTCTGGCGGCAACTACACCGCGAAGGCATCGAGGTGGCGCGCTGCACTGTGGAGCGGCTCATGGGCGAGCTAGTACTACAGCGCTAGATCATTAGTGTCTGGGGTTGGAGGTGCCGCCGAACGTGGGTGTGCCGTGCGATCGTCTGGTGTCGCCGCCGCCAGGTCGACCAGCGCAGTCGGTGGTCGATCTCGCGCTTGTGGCGGGCTGGGGTGAGTAGTCGGCGGATTTCGGCGAGGGTGAGTGGAATCAGGCGCCGGTGGGTGGCCGGCGTGTTTGTTTTGCGCGTGGATTCGCCGTACGGTTTGTCGGGCTTGTTCAGCGTGGCAGTGTTTTGGCGCCCCTTTTTTTGGCGTTGTGCGCGGTGATCGCGAGGAAGGTGTGAGCGAGCATGGCCAGGGTGATATGTCGGTGCCAGGCATTCCAGGTGCGGACCTGGTAATTGTCGAGCCCGACCTCGTTCTTGGCCGAGCCGAAGCACTCTTCAATGGGCCAGCGGGCTCCGGCGACGGCGACCAGCTGACCGGCCGCGGCGTGGTCGGGGTTGTAGCAGTGGTAGTAGGCCAGTTCACCGGAGGTGATCGAGCGGCGGATCAGGTACTGCTGGTCGGGCTCGCCGGTCTCGATCAGCGCCCAGTCGTAGACGCGGTGGCCCTTCACGCCGATGCCGCAGGCACGTCGGGCGTAGGTGTTGTGGTCCAGGCGCGCGGCGAGCTGCTCGATCACCGCGGCCCGGCCACTGGCGTCGGTGACGCGGGTGTTGCGCGGCACCGCCATCACGTAGGGAATGCGGCTGGTTTGCAGGTGCTGGCACAGGCCGCGGCTTTGGCCGAACTCCTCATCGGCGGTGAACCAGGCGAACGGCGCACCCGCTGTGACCGCAGCGTCGATCATCTGGATGACGTGTTCTGGTCTGGTAGCAAAACCCACGTCGGGTGGTACGCCGGCGTCGGCGCAGCGGTCGGTGTCGGCGATCCAGGACTGTTCGGGCAGGTAGAGCCGGCGGTCGATCAGCACCCGGTCACGCGCGGGCGTGACGTAGGCCAAGAACGTGGCGATCTGGCAGT
>JBOHBN010000044.1:0-20864 GCA_050698355.1 Streptosporangiales bacterium
GTTCAGCACGATCTCGGTGATCTGTGCCACGGCATCCGCGGCCACGATCGAGTAGACGAGGATCGGCAGCCCGTTGACCTTCAAGAACTGCTTGGGCTGGCGCGCCGACATCCGGGCGCCGAGGCCGCCGTTGAGCAGGATCAGGCTGTACATGAGCGCCCATCTTTCCTCACGCCTGCCGAGTGTAGACGCCCGGTCACGACAGCTCCGCCTCGCTCATGACACCTGACACTAGTCGACCGGCCCGCCGACCCCCATGATCGAATAGGACGCGGCACTGTGTACGGGCGGTACGCCACCCTCCGTTCTCGAGCCGGTCATCGACATCGAGGACAAACGCGAGAAGGGAAAAGGATCGTACCGTGTCGCACCTGGCCAGGTTGAGCCTTGCCAACCGGACCATCGTCGCGCTGATCGCGCTGATCATCATCGGGTTCGGCGTTTTCGCCATCCCGCAGCTCAAGCAGGAGCTGATCCCCTCGATCGAGTTCCCCGCCGTGAGCGTCTCGGCGCAGTATCCCGGCGCCGGCCCGCAGATCGTCGAGGACCAGGTGACCACGCCGATCGAGGATGCGACGCAGGGGCTGGACGGTCTCGAGACGGTGACGTCCACCTCGAGCGAGGGATCGTCCAACATCACGCTGCAGTTCGCCTACGGCACGAACGTCGACAACGCGGTCGAGGACATTCAGCAGTCGATCAACCGGATCGACGGTCAGCTGCCCGAGGACGTCGACCCGCAGGTCATCTCCGGTAGCAGCGACGACATCCCCGTTCTCGTGCTCGCCGCGACCTCGTCGCTCGACCAGCACAAGCTCGCCAACCGGCTGAACGACGACGTCGTACCCGAGCTGAACGAGATCCCCGGCGTCCGCGACACGCAGGCCTCCGGCGACCGGCAGCAAGAGGTCGACATCGCGCTCAACGAGAAGAAGCTGCGTAGAAAGGGTCTCGACGCCACCGCGGTCTCGCAGGCGCTGACGAGCAACGGCACGCCGATCCCCACCGGCTCGATCACGAAGGACACCAAGGACCTCACCGTCCAGGTCGGCAAGAACATCTCGTCTCTCGACGACATCGAGAACCTCTACCTCACGCCGACCACGGCCGGTTCCGCTGGTGCCTCCGCCCGCGGCCAGTCCCCGGCGGGCGCCGGCCAGTCCCCCGCCCGTACGGGACAAACCCCGGCTGACGCCGTCCAGCCGGGCGCCGGCGGCCAGGCCGCCGCACCCGAGCCGGTGAAGCTCGGCGACGTGGCGGACGTCTCGCTCACCGACGCCGACGCGACGTCGCTGACCCGAACGAACGGCAAGCCCAGCCTCGGGCTCGTGGTGACCGCGGCGTCGGACGGCAACAACGTAGCGATCTCCGAGAAGGTGCACGACAAGCTCTCGGGCCTTGCCGACGACGTCGGCCACGGCACGAAGCTGACGGTCGTGTTCGACCAGGCACCGTTCGTGCAGGACTCGATCAGGAGCCTCGGCACCGAGGGCCTGCTCGGCCTGGGCTTCGCGGTGCTCGTGATCCTGGTGTTCCTGCTCTCGGTCCGCTCTACCATCGTCACCGCGGTGTCGATCCCGCTGTCGCTCCTCATCGCGCTCATCGCGCTGTGGACCGGTGACCTGTCGCTCAACCTCCTCACGCTCGGCGGCCTCACGGTGGCGATCGGCCGGGTCGTCGACGACTCGATCGTCGTGCTGGAGAACATCAAGCGACATCTGGGCTACGGCGAGGACAAGCGCCGCGCGGTACTCGACGGTGTCCGCGAGGTCGCCACTGCCGTCACGGCGTCGACCCTGACGACCGTCGCGGTCTTCCTGCCGATCGGGTTCGTCGGCGGCCTGGTGGGTGAGCTGTTCCGGCCGTTCGCCCTCAGCGTCACCGTGGCTTTGCTCGCCTCGCTCATCGTCGCGCTCACCATCATCCCGGTCCTGAGCTATTGGTTCCTCAAGCCACCGAAGGTGGGCACCGATCCGGAGGCGTACCGGCAGCACGCGCTGGAGAAGGAACGGCGCAACCCGTTGCAGCGCGCCTACGTGCCGCTGATCAGGTTCACGACCAAGCACCGGCTCACCACCATCGGGCTGGCGCTGCTCATCTTCTGCGGCACCGTGGCAATGGGCGCCCAGCTGAAGACGAACTTCTTGAGCGACTCCGGCCAGAACACGATGACCATCAACCAGACGATGCCCGTCGGTACGAACCTGCAGACCACCAGCGATGCCGCGAGGAAGGTCGAGCACGTGCTCGCCGACGAGGACGAGGTCGACTCGTACCAGGTCACCATCGGCGGCGGTCTCTACGGCCAGCCCACGGCCGCGGGGGCGTCGCAGGCGACGTTCTCGATCACCCTGGACGAGGACAGCGACGTCGCGAAGGTCAGGGACGACATCCGTAACCAGCTCGACCAGCTCGACGGTGCCGGCGACCTCGCCCTGGGCGTCCCCAGCGGTGGTGCCGCCAGCAGCCGGCAGATCGAGGTGCAGGTCGAGTCGACCGACCAGGCCCACCTGCGCAGCGGGGCGCGCCAGGTCGAGCACGCGATGGCCGGGATGTCCAAGCTCACCGACGTGACCAGCGACCTGAGCGACCGGTCACCGCGGATCCAGGTCAGCACGAAGCGGTCCGATGCCGCCAAGTACGGCCTGTCGGACAGCGCCATCGGCCAGGCCGTCCAGCAGGCGATGCAGGGCAGCACCGTGACCCAGATGACGGTGAACGGTGAGCAGCGCGACATCGTCCTCAAGACCGACGACCGGCCGAAGTCGCTCTCCGACATCCGCGACCTGAAGCTCACCACGCCCGCCGGTCAGGTGCCGTTGCACAAGGTCGCCTCGGTCGAGCAGACGAACGGGCCGGTCACCGTCTCGCACATCGACGGCTCGCGCAGCGCGACCGTGAGCGCGACGCCGTCCGGGAAGAACACCGGCGCGATCACCGCGTCGCTTCGGCAGGAGCTCGACGACCTCGACCTGCCCAACGGGGTGAGCTACTCGCTCGGGGGCGTGAGCCAGGATCAGAGCGAGGCGTTCCGCAGCCTCGGACTCGCACTGGCGGCGGCGATCCTCATCGTCTTCCTGATCATGACGGCGACGTTCCGTAGCCTCGCCCAGCCGCTGATCCTGATGGTCTCGGTGCCGTTCGCCGCGACGGGAGCGGTTGGCCTCCTGCTCGTCACCGACACCGCGCTCGGGGTCGCGTCGCTCATCGGTCTGCTGATGCTCGTCGGGATCGTCGTGACGAACGCGATCGTCTTGCTGGACCTGATCAACCGGTACCGGCTGGTCGAGGGCATGGAGATCCGCGAGGCCGTGATCGAGGGCTCCAGGCGCAGGCTCCGTCCGGTCCTGATGACCGCAATAGCCACGATCTTCGCACTGCTCCCGGCCGCGCTCGGCGTCACCGGCGAGGGCGGGTTCATCTCCCAGCCGCTCGCGGTGGTGGTGATCGGCGGGCTGGTCAGCTCGACGTTCCTCACGTTGCTGCTCGTACCGGCGCTGTACACGATGCTGGAGAGCCGCAAGGAGCGCAGGCGGCAGCGCAAGCAGGCGCGGCGCGCGCGCAAGGAGGCCAAGCGGGCGCAACGTGCTGGCGCGGGCGACCGCGCCGTACCGGAGCAGCCGGTCGGTGTGGCCGCGGCGCCGGCCGCGGACGGTTCCACCAACGGCGCGAACCACGCCGCACCGACGCACTGGCAACACGACCGGGTGGGCGCCGCGCTCGCCGGCCAGAACCCGACGGTGCTCGCCCGCATGGACGCCGGGTTCGCGGTGATCGGGGACACCCAGTTCCTGCCGGGCTACTCCGTCCTGTTGACCGACGACCCGGAGGCGTCGCGGCTGAGCGACCTGCCGCGCGAGCGGCGGCTGGCGTTCCTCGCGGACATGGAAAGGCTGGGCGAGGCGGTCGAGCGGGTGTGCGCCCGCCGCGACCCGGCGTTTCGGCGGGTCAACATCGAGATCCAGGGCAACCAGGACGGTTTCCTGCACGCGCACGTGTGGCCGCGGTACGACTGGGAGCCCGCAGGCAACCTCGAGTGCCCCGTCGGCCGCTACGACGAGACACGGTGGAACGACCCGGCCTCCCGCCTCGGAGCACAGCACGACGAGCTGCGCGCGGAGCTCACCGCCGAGCTGGCCGCCGACCGCGACGCGGTAGGGAGCTGACCCGCGTACCCGACTTCGAGTTCAGACTTGTCAGTGCGTGGTTGAGCTGTGGGTCGACCACGCACTGACAAGGTGGCGAGTCAGCGCGCGTCGCCGGGCTCCGGGTAGAGGTGGCAGGCGACGTCGACGGGAGCGGCGGGCCGCAGGCCCGGGTCTTTGCCACGGTGGAAGCGTACGTGCACCCCGTCGGCCTCCTCGTCGATCGAGTCCACGCCGCGCCAGAACGGTTCCTCGGGGTCCTCCTCGCGGATCTTGTCCAGCAGCGCCACGATGTCGCCGCCCGTACGGCCGTGGCCCGGCTTGAGCACCGCCTCCTCCTCCCCCGGCACGTTCAGGTCGTCGACGTTCGCGACGAGCGCGCGCTCCGACTCGTACGTGGACGGGTCGAACGACAGCCAGTGCTGCTCCAGAATCGTGTGCAGGTCGCGACGCTCCCATCCGCAGATCTCGAACGCGCGCGGGCACCGTGGGTGGAAGGAGCAGCCGAGCGGTGGGCTGGCCGCGTCCGGGACCTCGCCACGCGGCAGGTCACGCGGCACGCTCTTGTCCGGGTCCGGCTCCGGAATCGCGCCCAGCAGGCTGCGGGTGTACGGGTGCTTCGGGTGGGCGAAGATCTCCGCGGTATCGCCTATCTCGACAACGCGGCCGAGATACATGATGGCAACGCGGTCGCAGAAGAACTTGGCGGTCGCCAGGTCGTGGGTGATGTACACGTAGGTGAGGTCGAGCTGTCGCTTGAGATCAAGCATGAGCTCGAGGATCTTCGCCCGCACGCTCATGTCGAGCATGGAGACCGGCTCGTCGGCGACGAGCATCTCCGGGTCCAGGATGATGGCCCGCGCGATGACCGCACGCTGCTTCTGTCCGCCGGACAGGTCGCTGGGGTACTTGGTGAGGAACCGCTCGACCGGCGAGAGCCCGACCCGCTCGAACGCCTCGGCGACCCGCCGCCGGCGTTCGGCGGCGGACGTTGCGATGCCGTGGATGACGAGCGGGTGGCCGACCTGGGTTTCGAGGTCCATTGTCGGGTTCAGGGCCGCGTGCGGGTCCTGGAAGATCATCTGGATGCTCCGGCGACGCCTACGGAGCTCGCGCTCGGACAGCCGGGCCATGTCGGTGCCGCGATGGACGATCTGCCCGGCGGTGGGACGTACCAACCCCAGCAGCGCCCGGCCGAGGGTCGTCTTGCCGCTACCGGACTCGCCGACGACACCGAGCACCTCGCCCTTGCGCAGTTCGATGTCCACCCCGTCGACCGCGCGTACCGTCCCCGTGCCGATACCGAACAGCCGGGAGAGCACTCCGCCGCGCAGCGCGTAGTGAACGGCGACGTCGCGGATCGACATCAGGGTGTCGCTGTCGTCGGCGGTGACGGTGCCGCCGAGGCGTTCAGGCTTCGTCGGCAACCGCGGCCTCCTCCTGGCGTAGCGGCTCGCTGCCGCCGGACGGGATCAACCGGTCGGGCCCGTGCAGCCAGCAGGCCACCGTGCTGCCGGGATCGGTGTCGACGTCGACCGGGTCGCGCTGCTCGCAGACCCGCATCGCGTGCGGGCACCGCGGATGGAAGCGGCACCCCGTGGGCGGCTCCACCAGGTCGGGTGGCGCGCCCGGGATGTAGTGCAGCCCGGTGGTCGACAGCGAGATGGTCGACCGCAGCAGCTCCTGGGTATACGGGTGCTGGGGGTTGGCGAAGACCTGTCGTGCGTCGCCGATCTCGACGATCCGCCCCGCGTACATCACCGCCACCCGGTCGCACGCCTCGGCCACGATCCCGAGGTTGTGGGTGATCAGCAGCATCGCGGTATCGAAGTTGCTGCGCAGGTCGTTGAGGATCTTGATGATCTGCGCTTCGACGAGCACGTCGAGCGAGGTGGTCGGTTCGTCCGCGACGACGAACGCCGGCCGCAGGACGAGCGCCAGCGCGATCATCAGCCGCTGCCGCATACCTCCGGAGAACTCGTGCGGGTACGAGCGGTACCGGGTCGGCGGGATCCCCATCAGTCGCAGCGTCTCGAGCGCCTGCCGGCGGATTTCGTCCTTGCTCATCCGGGGGTGATGGGTGTGCAGCGTCTCGCTGAAGTGCTCAGAGATCCGCATCAGGGGATTGAGCCTGGTCAGCGGCTCCTGGAAGATCATGCCCAGCTCGGGGCCGCGCAGCTGTTGCAGCCGGCGCTTCGCCCCGATCGGCAGCGGCGCGCCCTTGAACGTGAGGTCGCCGTCGCTACGCGCGCCAGTGGGCAGCAGGCCGAGCAGCCCGCGGCCCAGCGTGGACTTCCCGCACCCGGACTCCCCTACCAGGCCGAGCGTCTCGCCGCGGTGCAGGTCGAAGGTGACACCGTCGACCGCCCGCACCGGCCCGCGCTCGGTGCCGTACCAGACGCGCAGGTCGTGCGCGGCGAGCACCGGCCCCGCACCCGCGGACCCGTCCACGCTCACGCGGTCCTCCCTCTCAGAAATGACCACGGTATGTGGGCTCCGTACGGCTTCTCGAGGCCTGCGGGCCCCGAGAAGGCGGCGTTGGCATCCATAACGTGGTCATTTGGGGAGAGCACGGCTCCGGTTGTCACGTCGTGTCCTCCTCGCGTGGCTTGCGTGCGGGCAATATGACCGCGCGGAGTCGGCGCCGCCGCAACGTCGGGTTGATCGTCTCGTTCAGCCCCTCTCCTACCAAGGTAAGGCCGGTCACGAGCAAGACGATCGCGAGCCCGGGAAACAGCCCGGTCCACCAGACGCCGGCGAGCGCGTCGTCGATGGCGCGCTGCAGGTCGAAACCCCACTCCGCGCCCTCACTGGGCTGGATGCCGAGCCCGAGGAAGCCGAGGCCGGCGAGGGTGAGGATGGCGTCGGCGGCGTTGATGGTGCCGATCACTGGCACGCTCTGGATGACGTTGGCGAACAGGTACCGGCCCATCACCGTGACGTGACCCGCGCCGAGCGCGCGGGCGGCCTCGACGTACGTCGCTTCGCGCGCGCTGACGACCGTGTTGCGCACCACCCGGAAGTACTGCGGAATGTAGATGACCGTGATCGACAGCGCCGCCCCGACCACGCCGCCGCCGAGCACCTGGGCGAACATGAAGGCGAACACGATCGCGAGCAGCAGCGGCGGGAAGGCGAACAGCGCGTCCATGACGAGCACGAGGATGCGGTCGAGCCAGCCGCCGAGATAGCCGGAGACCAAGCCGACCGGCACGCCGATCAGCAGCGAGATGCCGAGCGAGACCAGCACCACCTCGATCGCCGTACGCGCGCCCCACACGACCCGGGAGAACACGTCGAAGTACAGGTCGTTGGTGCCGAACCAGTACGTACCCGAGGGGTCCGCCAGCTTCGGCAACGGCGAACCGCCCGCGTACTTCTGGTCGAACCCGTACGGCGCTATCCAGGGAGCGAAGATCGCGAACACGACGAAGACAGCCGTGATCACCAGACCGATCACGAGGATCCAACGGGCGAGCCCCGTGGTGCGGCGGATGGGGTCGAGCAGCCGGGCCACGCCTCGCCGCAAGCGGCCGGGCCTGGGCTCGGTCGGCACCGTCGCCGTACCGGCAGCCATCAGTACCTCACCCGTGGGTCGATCAGCGCGTTGATGATGTCGATCAGCATGCTGATCAGCACGACCGCGACGGCGAACACGGTGATGATTCCCTGCACTGCGCCGTAGTCGCGCTTGGTGAGGTAGTCGACGAGCTCGTTGCCGATGCCCGGCCAGTCGAAGGTCGACTCGGTGAGGACCGCGCCGCTGAGCAGCAACGCCGCCTGCAGGCCCATCACCGTCACCACCGGCACCAGGGCGTTGCGCAGCGCGTGCCGACGCAGGACGTGCCCCTCGCTGACCCCCCGCGCGCGTGCGGCCTCGATGTAGTCGCCCTGCAGCGTCTGCAGGACATTGACCCGCACCAACCTGATGAACACACCCGCGAGGAGCAGCCCCAACGTGATGGCGGGCAGCGCGAGGTGCGCCAGCACGTCGAGGATGGCGGGACCGTTCGCCGCGATGATCGCGTCGAGCAGCAGGATGTGCGTCCTCGTGGGCACGAGGAACTGCGTCTCCGGACTGGCCTGCTGGCCAGGCGAGAACCAGTGCAGCTTGGCGACGAACAGCAGCAGGAAGAGCAGGCCGAGGAAGAAGACCGGCGTCGCGTACGTGAAGATGCCGAAGAGCCGGATCACGACGTCGGGGAAGGTGTCGCGCAGCCGTCCCGCGACGGTGCCGAGCACGAGGCCCAGGATCGCGGCGATGATGAACGCGGTGACGGAAAGCTCGAGGGTCGCCCCGCCGTGGGTGATGATGACGTCCGTGACCGCTCTGTGGTCGGTGATCGTGGTACCGAAGTCGCCGTGCAGGATTCCCCACAGGTACCGGCCGTACTGCACCCAGATCGGGTCGTTGAGGCCAAGCTTCTCCTGCTGCTTCTCCTTGTACGCCTCGGAGACCTTGTCACCCAGGGTCGCGGAGATCGGGTCGCCGGGCGCGACCCGCAGGAGCAGGAACACCAGGGTGAGCAGCACCAGGACCATGGGGATCACGAGCAGCACCCGCTGCAGTATGTAGCGGGGCAGTGAGCCCTGCGCGCGCACGAATCAGCTCCCTCGAGTCTCGGTCAGTGCGGGCACACGTGACGGGCCGGCCCCCGCGGACCGGCCCGCCTACGCGTCTGGCGTCAACCCTTCGAGATCATCCAGAACCGCAGGATGTACGTCGGGTCGAGCGTCTTCTCCACGCCGTGCACGTCGGTCCCGGTCACGGCGATGCTCTTGCCCTTCCATACCGGAATCACTGGTATGTCCTTGGCGATGAGCTTCTGCAGTTGCTTGAAGACCTTCTGCGCCTTCGGGCTCGTCCGGTCGGCGATCGGCCGTTCCTTGGCGATGAGCTTCTCGGCCGTCGCGCTCTTGTACCCGTTCTGGTAGAACCCGCCGTTGACCAGGAACGGCGAGATGTAGTCGTCCGGGTCCAGGTAGTCGGGGAACCAGCCCAGGATGTAGGTGTCGTACTTGCCCTTCTTGTAGAGGGTCTGGTATTGGGTCCACTCTGCGGTGTCGGTCTTGACCTTGAAGAGCCCGGACCTGTTGAGCTGGCTGCGCAACTCGTCGGCCATGTCGAGGTCGTTGGCCGAGTAATGGTCGGTGTTGTACCCGAGCGTGAGGGGCACCGGTGTCTTGATCCCGGCCTTCTTCAAGATGGCCTTCGCCTTGGCGACACTCGAGTCGCCGTATTCCTGGGTAAACGCCGGGACCGAGCTGGGGAAGCTGTCGGGCACCATCGAGTACAGCGGCTCGACCGTGCCGTCGTAGGCGCGCTGCGCCACGGCCTTGCGGTCGATGATCTGGGCCGCCGCGCGGCGCACCGCGGGCTTGGCTCCCATACCGCTCTTCAGGTACCAGACCAGGTAGTGGATCTCCGCGCCGCTGCCCTGCAGCACCTTGACGCTGTCGTCCTTCTTCAGGCTGTTGATGTCCTGCGGAGAGAGGTTGCGGTACGCCACGTCGACGTCGCCGTTCTGCACGGCGAGCTTCAGCGTGGACTCCTCCTTGTAGTAGCGGACGAAGACGTTGCCGGTCTTGGGCTCCTTGGGTCCCTTGTACTTCTTGTTGGCCTGGAGCACGACCTGCTCGCCGGGCTTGTACTGCGACAGCTTGTACGGGCCGGAGCCGACAACGTTGTCGTCCTTCAGCAGCTTGCCGGCGGGGAACGCCTGCTCATCGACGATGGCCGACTCGGCCCCGGTCAGGATCAGCTGGAAGGTCGCGTCCGGCTCCTTCAGGTTGAACACGGCGGTCATCGGGTCCGGCGTCTGCACGTTCTTGAGGTTGCTGAACAGCACCGACGGGCCCTCAGGGTCGGCGATCTTCACCATCCGGTCGAAGGTGTACTTCACGTCCGAGGACGTGAGCTTGTGGCCGTTCGAGAACTTCTGGCCTGGCTTGAGCTTGCAGACCAGTTGCTTGGGGGTCTTGTAGTCGCAGCTCTTCGCCGCGCCAGGGACCGGGTCACCGCCGCCGGGCGGCACGACCAGCAGCGTCTGGTAGATGTTGCTGATGACGTTCCACGAGTCGAGGTCGTAGGCACCCGCGGGATCGAGCGCGGTGATCGTGCCGGTGGTGCCGATCGTGACCGACCCGCCGCCCCCGCCACTGCCGCCACCGTCCGTGCCACCGCCACCACAGGCCGCGAGCACCGCGCCCGCGGTCAGGAAGACGGCCGACAGCACCGCACTTTGCCGTAGCCTTCGCAAGCTCCCACCTCCGAGACGGCGCCCGCACCGTGCCGAGCGCGATGATCCGGACGGTACTCGTCACGGATCATCCGGTCCACTTCCGGGCTACGCCGTTACGGAAGCGATGCACGACCCGTGACGTGCCATTGCCCTACGGGCAGCGAGCCTCTACCGGTCGCTGGTGCAAGAGTTGGGGGTGGCCGGCGAGAGGAGTGCCATGCCGTGGTGGCTTGACCTGCTGGTCGGGGCCGCGGGCGCGCTGCTGGCGGCGTGGCTGCTCCTGCTCCTCGTGCTGGTGCGCGTACGACCGCGCGAGGGCCTGCTGCGCGAGGCGCTGCGGATCCTGCCCGACGTGCTGCGGCTGCTCCACCGGCTGGCCGCGGACCGCGACCTGCCGCGCGGCATCCGGGTGCAGCTCGTGCTTGTGCTTGCCTATCTGGCGCTGCCGATCGATATCGTGCCCGACTTCATTCCCGTCCTCGGGCACGCCGACGACGCGATCATCGTCACCGCCCTGCTGCGCCGGGTCGTGCGCCGTGCGGGTGCGGCTGCGGTGCGCCGGCAGTGGCCCGGCACCGATGACGGCTACACGGCGCTCGCCCGCCTCACCGGCCTGCCGCGCGGCGACGAACCGCCGCCGACCCGCAGAGGCGACGGCCCGTGAGCTACTGCGGGTCCGCGGACCGCGAGCCGACGCTGTCGCTGAGCTCGACCCCGCAGCTGGGCATGCAGTCGTGGTACTCCATGACCAGCCACCGGCTGGGCGACCGCAGCCAGCTGAGGGTCAACAACGACTCCGGCGACGCCGTCATCCGGGCCCAGGACCCTACGGATCAAGGGCGTGGGCCACGACCTGACCGTCGACCGGTGAAGCTGCGGCGGCTCTCGGACGACCGGTACGACTATGTTGCCCCGTCCGGGGCGGTGTTTGGCACCTTCGTCCGCAAGCCCAGCGACCCCATCCACTTCCATGCCCCTCGACCGTCGGGATCGACGCCGACCTGACCGACCACGGCGACGGCACCATGACCCTCACGTTCGACAAGTCGCAGGAGAAGTACACCTTCGCCGACCTCGGCTACGCCAGCTGCGACCTGGGGATGGCCAAGGACGCCGACAAGCACGGCAACGCGATCACCTACCAGTACAACACCGCCAGCGAGCTCACCTCCATCACCGACACCGCCAGCCGGGACGTGACCGTCGACTACAAACGCTGACGGCTACATCAGCACGCTGACCGACGCGAACGTCTCCCCTGCGTGAACCTGGCGGTACGGCTACACCGGGGACCACCTGACCAGCTACACCGACCCGACCGGCGCCCTCACCAGCTACGACTGGACCAGCGACCAGGTGACAACCATCACCGACCCGGCCCACGATGGAGGCGTGCACCCCTCCACCACGCTGAGCTACGAATCCGGGCAGGCCGTCGAGGTCGACTACGCCCGCGACACCGCCGGCGGGGTATATGAGTTCGACTGGGCGTACTCCAACACCCCGTCGGAGCGGTGCAACGGCAAGGGGCAGGACTCCACCGACGTCACCGACTACAGCGACGAGCCCAGCGGGGTCACCACCTACTGCTTCGCCGACCGCTCCGACACCGACGACCGGACCGTCCGCGTCGTCGACGGCGCCGGCAACACCCGGTCGACCAGCTACACCGCCGACCAGGCCGCCTCCTCGATGACCGACCCGGCGAACCAGGGCGTCACCGACGGGGCGACGGTGTTCTCCTACAACCCGAATCAGGCCCTCACCCAGGTCACCGAGCCCACCGCCACCGCAGGCGACACCCCCGCCACCGCCTACTTCGACTCCGCCACGGGGTTCCCCTAAAACCGTGGAGAATCTGTTCTGCTGCTCTTTCTTCTTTCCTCGGTTCTCCTGTTCTATGAGACCGCTGGAGCGCAGGGGTTGTCCAGGTGGAGCTTGCGCGGGCCCGGTAGGGGCCGCGGGGCAAGTCGGCTTCGAATTCGGCGAAGGTAGCCAGCACGTTGAAGAACATCTTGTCCATCGGGTCGTTCGGGTCGTAGACGACCCCGCCCAGCGACAGCTTCACTCCGCGGTCGGCGAGCTCGTCGCCGACCGCGCGGGCGTCGGGGACGGACCGGGCGAGCCGCTCAGTGAGAATATTTTCCTACCACTTATGTGAGACAGCCCTGGCCAGCGAAGATGCCGGTCAGGAGATCGGCTCGAGGTCGCCTGCACAGCGTCTGGGGTGTCCGGTTGAGATTCCCTTGCGGACGTCTTCGCGAGTCGGTAACAGCAGTACCGATGAGTTTTAGTCACAGGGGCGGTCTACCTTGAAAGACTTGAGCAGTAGGAGGTGACCCGTGCTGAGTAAACAGCAGCAGGTCGTCCAGAAACATACTGATGACTTCGCAACTGGAGACGCTGCCTCGTGTGGGAGTTC
This sequence comes from Streptosporangiales bacterium, assembly GCA_050698355.1. GTDB lineage: Bacteria > Actinomycetota > Actinomycetes > Streptosporangiales > WHST01 > JBOHBN01. The sequence continues at coordinate 12,810 of JBOHBN010000044.1, forward strand.
AATGGACAGAAGACCCCTGTCCTCTACCAAAACCAGGGCGGCCAGTCAGTGGACTTCCGCCCGCCCAACAATTTCGAGTCGTTCAGGAGGTAGATCATGACGCAGCGGGTCCGAGTGCAGTGCTTCACCGTCACCAGTAACGGGATTGGCGCTGGAGAGGATCAGGACCATGAGCGCCCGTTCGGGCATGTGGACCCCGAGGATCTGTTCACCTGGCGCTTCGCGACCGGTAGCTGGATGAACCGCAGTGACCTCGTCGGCACGCGTGGGATCGATGATTACATCGAGCGCGACTATGCGCGCGGCATCGGAGCCGAGATCATGGGACGCAACAAGTTCGGCCCCATCCGTGGCGAATGGCCAGATCACGAATGGCAGGGCTGGTGGGGCAACGAACCGCCGTTTCATACGCCGGTGTTCGTTCTCACCCACTACCCGCGGCCATCGTTCACCCTTGCCGATACGACGTTCCATTTCCTGCAAGCATGCCCGCACGACGCACTGGAGCAGGCGAAAGCGGCCGCGGGCGACAACGACGTGCGCATCGGCGGCGGAGTAACGACCGTCCGCGCGTTCCTTGACGCCGGCCTCGTCGACGAGATGCACGTCGCCGTCGTCCCATACGAGCTCAGCCGTGGGCTGCAACTGTGGACTCACCCGGATGAGCTGGCCGACCGATTCCACCTCGAACGCGTGCCGAGCTCGAGCGGAGTCGTACACCACTTCTTTTGGCGCCGTTGAGCACGCAAAACCGGTCCAACTCCGACCGCGATGGCGTCGGCTCGTGGATCTTGCCACTGACCTCGCAACTTCATGCCATACGCGGGCGGGACGGTCACTGCGACGGCTCGACCATCGCGGCGACGCCGTCGAGGAGTAGTCGCAGGCCGAGTTCGAAGAGCCGATCGAGGTCGAGGTCGTAGCCGCCCCGACGATCCATTTCGGTGAGGGTGGCGGCGAAGCTCGGGAAGCGGCCCGTCGCTACCAGCGCCTCCAGCGCAGGCATCTGGCCCGTTATCCACTGCTCGTCAGACACGCCGGTCGCGGCGGCGGCGCGCGCCTCGCCTTCCAGGTGTGCCGCCGTACCGATCACATGGCTGTAGAGCAAGACGTCCAGGTCGAACGCGGCGACCGGATCGACTCCACATTCGGCAAGCGCGGACAGCACCATCTCGGAGTACGCCAGCTGGTTGTGCAACGGCAGCGGCCTGGTCAGCGGTGTGATCTGGGTGAGCCACGGGTGCCGCTTGTGGATCTCCCAGAGCCGCCGGCTGGCGAGCTCGACCCGGGACCGCCAGCCGACCGGTTGCTCCTCCGCCGGCGGCTGCTCGCCGTACGCCGCTTCGCTCATCTGGACCAGCAAGTCCTCCTTGTCCCTGACGTGCCGGTAGATGGTCATCGTGGCGACGCCGAGCCGCGCGGCCACCATGCGCATCGACACGGCGGCCAACCCGTCGACGTCGGCGATCCGCATCGCCGCGTCAACGATCCGTGCGTGCGTCGGCTCGACGCCACCAGGCGACGCGCGCTGCCGCACGGTGTCGGGTGCGACGACGGTGCCGCTGCGCGGCCTAGCGAGGACGACCCCATCGTTACGCAGGACGGTCAGTGCCTTGGTCGCCGTCGCCATTGCCACGCCCCACTGCTGGGCGAGCTTCGACACCGTCACTCAGAAGACCTTCTTGCTCACCAACGGCCTGCTGGTCCTCCTCGGCACGATCGCCCTGCCCGCCCTGCTCGGGCGCTGGGGTAATGGGCGTCTGCTGGTCCCGCTCACTCTCGCCTGGATCGGCACCGCCGTGGCGGTGATGTCTGGACCTACCCACATCGCGGTCAGCAACCACGGCCACGCCAGCCCTCTTTTGGTCACCGCTGCGATCCTCGCCACCCTGTCCGGTCTAGTCCTGACCGGATCCGCAGCCCGCATCCTGACCCGTCCGGGATGACGTTCCCTTGCGAGACGCATCTGAGTGCCTGTAGCCAGCGTTGACCCACTCTGGTTCAGGCGATCACGCCACCGTAGGTAGCTTGACGGTTACGTAACCGTCCCGATACATTCACGGGGTGGAGGCGGCGCTACGGGCACTGGCAGACGGCGGCCGGCGGACCATCCTGGAGACATTGGCTGGCGGTCCGGCAACCGCAGGTGAGCTGGCGGCACTGTTGCCGATTGCTCGCCCCGGGGTCTCGCGGCATCTGCGGGTGCTGCGAGAAGCGGGGCTGGTCGAGGTTCGCCATGATGCGCAGCGGCGCATCTACGATCTTCGCCCCGAGCCGCTGTCCGAGGTCGATGAATGGCTCGGCAGGTGCCGCGCGGTGTGGGAGCAGCGGCTGGATGCCCTGCATACCGAGGTGGCCCGGGGCAAACGCGAACGAAGGAGCAATAGATGACCGGCGACACGCGTGGTGGCGCCCGCATCCTCGGTAGCCTGCGATCGACCAATGGCACGGGTGCCGTGCGTATGCAGGACCGCTTCGATACCGATATCGATGATCTGTGGTCGGCGCTCACCGAAACTGAGCGCCTCGGCCGTTGGCTCGGCGAGGTCGAGGGCGATCTGCGGTTGGACGGGCAGTTCCGCGCACGCTTCTTCGCCACCGGATGGGAAGGCACCGGGCACGTCCAAGAGTGCGAACCCCCGCAGCGGTTCCTGGTGCTGACTAGCGAGGAGGACGAGGGCGAGCACGCCATCGAGGCCACACTGACCGCCGACGGCGATCACACAATCCTGGTCATCGAGGAACGGGGCATGCCGCCGGATCAGCTCGCCGCCTACGGTGCCGGGTTGCAGGTCCACGTCGAAGATCTCGCCGCGCACATCGCCTCGCGTGAGCGCCGCGACGCGCAAGCGCGGTGGGCCGAGCTCTTGCCTGCCTATCAAGACCTGGCGCCCACGGGCAGCTGACATAGGGATGACGGATGTCTGATGCGATCAAGCTCAGCGGAGCGACCCTCGACTGCCCGGATGCGCGGCAACTGGCTGGCTTCTACGCCGCCATCACCGACGGGACAGTGAGCTTTGCCAACGACTCCTGGGCCATCGTCGACGGGCCGGGCGGACATATCGAGTTTCAGACCGTGCCCGACTACCAGCCGCCGCGATGGTCCCACCCCGCCTCATCCATCCAGATGCATCTCGACTTCTACGTCGACGACCGGACTGCGAGCGAGGCCCGGGTGCTGGCAGCCGGTGCGACCAAGTACGAGTTCCAGCCCAACGACGACCACTGCTCGGTCTTCGCAGACCCGGCCGGGCACGCGTTCTGCCTTTCGACCTGGGGAGAACCCAGCTGACGCGCGTCCGGCCAGGGGCCGGTAGCCGAGACAGGGCACGCCGAGATCGAGTCAGGTCTGCTCGACCACGTCCGGAGCGAGGCACAACAGTCAGCGACACCAAGTCACACTTGGCGATCGGCATGCGAGACGAGTCCTGGACGCCGGGCCATACTTCCGGACATGCGTGAGTACAAAGTGATTACCGAGAAGGACAGCAGCTTCCGCGGTAAGTTTGACCCGGAAGCGATCGAGGACGCCCTCAACCAGTACGCAGCCGACGGCTGGCGAGTCGTCAACGCTCTGCACATCGCCAACGTCATGAAGAGCTTTAGCGCCGAGATCATGGTCGTGCTGGAACGATCTCACGAGCAGGAGGCTGTCGCCTGACGCTGACCGGCGGGTAGGCGTCGCGGCCCCCGCCGGCAACGTCTCGGGCAGACTGTGTGAAATGTTCGAGGGCTTTGCCGAAGAGATGGTCTCGGCCGACGATGTGGACTTGTGGGTCCGGCACGCAGGGACGGGGCCGCGGTTCTGCTCTTGCATGGACACCCTCGTACGTCAGCCACGTGGCATCGGGTCGCTCCCCGGTTGGTCGAGCGCGGCTTCACCGTGGTCTGTGCCGATTTGCCCGGCTACGGCCAGTCAGGCAAGCCAACGCCGACCGTCGACCATGTTCCACACTCCAAGCGGGCCGGTGCCCGCCAACTGCTGGCCGCGATGCGCTCACTCGGCCACGAGCGATTCGCGGTCGTTGGCCACGACCGGGGCAGCTACTACGGGCTGCGGCTGGCCCTGGATCACCCAGAGCACGTCACCCGCGTGGCGCTGCTGGACTGTTTGCCGATCAGCGAGCACCTCGACCGCACGAATGCGCGATTCGCCACCGCGTGGTGGCACTGGTTCTTCTTCGCTCAACCAGACCTGCCCGAACGAGTCATCACCACCGACCCAGGTGCCTGGTACCACGGCGACCCGAAAGCGATGGGGGAAGAGAACTACCAGGAATGGCGAGCCGCCGTCCACGACCCCGAGGTGATTCGCGGCATGTTGGAGGACTACCGAGCTGGCCTGGCCGTCGACGCCGACCATGAACGGGCCGACCGTGCGGCCGAGCGGCGGGTGCAGCAACCGCTCCTCGTGTTGTGGTCCACCCGCGACGATCTCGAGGACCTGTACGGCGACCCTTTGGTGATCTGGCGGACGTGGGTGTTGGGCGTCATTCGGGGTGAGGATGTAGGGGCCGGTCGGCGTCGTCTGGGTTGAGCAGGACCGTAGGGGCAGCTCGGTGGAGTTGCCCTTTTTCGTGTGCGGCGACAACGTGATCACGTCCGGTGAAGGTGAGGCCCTCCCGGATGTCTCGTGAGGGAGCGCCGGGAGGGCCGTGAAAGGTGCTCGGAGGCACCGTGGTCACGGTAAGTGCGAACTCGTGCGAGGTCGAGTGTCAACTGCAGGACGGCCGGTTGTGCTGCCCGCGATGCGGTGAGCGGTTGGCTCCGTGGGGGCATGCCCGGCAGCGGATGCTGCGGGAGGCGGCCCATCGGCGATGGTGGCTGCGGCCGCGGCGGTCTCGGTGTACTGGCTGCGGGGGCACGCATGTGTTGTTGCCGGTCAGGGCTCTGCTGCGTAGGGCGGATTCGGTGGCAGTGATTGGTGCCGCTCTGGCGGAGAAGGCTTCCGGTGGCGGCGGGTATCGGCTTATCGCGGCCCGGCTGGTCCGTCCGGCTTCGACGGTGCGGGGCTGGCTACGGCGGTTTTCCGCTCGAGCGGTCTCGATCCGGGATGGGTTCACCGTCTTGGCTTGTGAGCTGGATCCGGATCCGGTGCTGCCCTTGCCGGGCGATTCGGCACTGGCGGATGCGGTCGCTGCGATCGGCGCTGCGAAGACCGCGATGGTCGCGCGCTGGCCGCAGATGGTGACCGCGGTGTCGGGCTGGGAGCTGGCCAGCGCGGTCACCACGGGCCGGCTGCTGTCCCCGACCACCGCGATCGAGTCGAGCAACACCAGTCGCCTCTTCCGGCCCGGCCGGTAGTCCCGGCAGCCTCTCGCTTGTTGATCACCCAAGCGAGAGGAGAGCCGCTGATGCCGGTATCGGAAGAGGAACACCGTCGGCGGGCCGAACGGGCCCGCCGAGTGGCGTTGTTTCGCTATGAGTTGATCCAGGACGCCTGCGACCCTGGCCTATCGACCAAGCAGCGCGGGCGGCTGGTCCGTGAGCTGGCCGCCGCCGAGTACACCGGCCCGTTCGGCGAGCCAATGCGAGTCTCGAGAGGCACGATCGACCGGTGGATCCGGTGGTGGCGCACCGGCGGGTTCGAGGCCCTGGTGCCCACCCCGGCTCGGGTGGAACCCCGCACCCCGGCCGAGGTGCTTGCCACCGCGATGGCACTGAAGCGGGAAAACCCCGACCGCACCGCCACCCAGGTGGCGCGGATCCTGCGGACCCAGTCCGGCTGGGCGCCCTCGGAGCGCACGCTGCAGCGGCACTTCATCCGCTGCGGGCTCGACCGGCAAGCACCGGGGAAACCCCAGGTCTTCGGGCGATTCGAGGCTGAGCGGGTCAACGAGTTGTGGACCGGGGATGCCCTGCACGGCCCGAAGATCGGCGGGCGCAAGACCTACCTGTTCTGCTTCCTCGATGACCGCTCACGAGCCGCGGTCGGCTACCGGTTCGGCTACGCCGAAGACACCGTCCGGCTCGCAGCCGCCCTGCGCCCGGCCCTGGCCGCCCGCGGAGTGCCCGAGCAGGTCTACGTGGACAACGGCAGCGCGTTCGTCGACTCGTGGCTGCTGCGGGCCTGCGCCGTACTCGGCATCAAGCTCGTGCACTCCACCCCGCACCGGCCCCAAGGCCGAGGGAAGATCGAACGTTTCTTCCGCACCGTGCGCGAGCAGTTCCTCGTCGAGATCGACGACGACACGCTGTCTGACCTGGCCACGCTGAACCGCTACTTCACCGCCTGGGTCGAAACCGTCTACCACACCACGACCCACTCCGAAACCGGGGCGCCGCCGCTGGCCCGCTGGAGCCAAGGCGTCCCCGAGCCGCTGCCCCGCCCAGACCGCGCCCAGTTGCACGAGGCGTTCCTGTGGTCTGCCCAGCGCACGGTGACCAAGACCGCCACCGTCTCGCTGCACGGCAACATCTACCAGGTCGATCCCGCCCTTATCGGCCGCAAAGTGGAGCTGGTCTTCGACCCGTTCGACCTCTCCGGCGTCGAGGTACGCCACGCCGGGCACCGGTATGGGCCCGCCACCGGGTTCTCCATCGGTCGGCACGCCCACCCCAAAGCACAACCCGAACTGCCCGAAGCCGAACCGGTGCCAGCGACCGGGATCGACTACCTGCGCCTGGTCGACGCCGTCCACACCGGGCAGCTCGCCGACCGCATCAACTTCCACGCCCTTGCCGGCCACGACACCCCGACGGCTGCCGACACCCCCGAGGCCGCCCAGGGCGAGGACCCGAGCGCCGAGACCACCACGCAGACCCCATGACCCCCACCTCACCGCGGGCATCACTCCGCGAGATCACCGACTTGACCAGCTGGGCAGCTGCCCTGACCCGACCCGGCGCCCACCGCGACCCCGACGAGGTGGCCGCGTTCCTGACGGCCAAGGCCGCCCTGCTCGCCCGCCTCACCGACGAGGACAACCCCGCCACCTCCACCACGGAACAGGACCAGCCTTCATGATCGAACGCCTGCAAGCCCACTGGGGATTCACCCGCATGCCCTTCGGCAAGGACCTCGCCCCAAGCATGCTGCATCGACACGCCACCCACGCCGAGGCCGCCGCCCGCATCGGCTGGTGTGTCTCCGAGCATGCCCTCGGGGTGATCACCGGCGAAGTCGGGGTCGGCAAGACCGTCGCTGCCCGAGCCGCCCTGGCTGCCCTCGACCCAGCCCGGCACACCATCATCTACCTAGGAAACCCCACCGTCGGGGCGCGAGGGATCTACCACACCATCGTGGCCAGCCTCGGTGGCCAACCGCGGTTTCATAACCACGCCCTGATCCCGCAGGCCGCCGATGCGCTGGCCTCCGAGGCCGCCGAGCGGGGCCGCACCCCCGTGCTCGTCGTCGACGAGGCCCACCTGCTCGCCCACGAGCACCTCGATGCGATCCGGATGCTGACCAACCACGACCTCGACTCCCGATCCCCCTTCGCCTGCCTGCTCCTCGGCCAGCCCACCCTGCGGCGGAAGATGAAACTCGGCGTGCTCGCCGCCCTCGACCAGCGCATCGCCGTGCGCTACCAGATGCCCGGCATGAGCCCCACCGACACCGGCGACTACCTCCGCCACCACCTGGCCCTGGCCGGCCGCTCCGACACCCTATTCTCCGACGACGCCACCAACCTGATCCACCAGACCGGCCGCGGCATCCCCAGGACAGTCAACAACCTCGCCGTCGCCGCCCTACTGGCCGCCTACGCCGACGACAAAACCATCGTCGACGAAAACGCCACCCGCGCCGCGGTCACCGAAGTCACGACAGACTAAGCACCACCGCGTCACCACGCACACCAAGGCCCCGCCCGGCACCACCGGACGGGGCCTTTCCACATCCGTTCATCCTCACCAGCAACGGCGCCAACATCCTCACGCCGAACGACGCGCAACAGAGGCTCCGATCAATGAGCTCACGGCGCCAACCACGGAGCATCCCTCGCATCATGAGCGGACCCGCGCGAAGCTGCTCTGGGCGATACTCGGCCTGCTCGGAAGTGTGATCGTAGCCACAGGTGTCGGCGCTTTCATCGGCGGCGACACCTGGAC
>JBOHBN010000045.1:0-3105 GCA_050698355.1 Streptosporangiales bacterium
CCCGCTGCTGGGCGTGCTGCGCCAACCGCTGTTGTTTCTCGCGGTGGCCGGCCTGACGCTGGCCTCGTTGGTGTTCCACGAGTTCGGGCACGCCTCGGCGTGCCACCGTGGTGGCGCCCGGCCGGGCGTCATCGGCGTCGGGGTCTATCTGGTCTGGCTGGCGCTGTACACCGACGTCACCGACGCCTACCGGCTGGACCGGGCCGGGCGGCTACGCACCGACCTGGGCGGGGTGTACTTCAACGCGATCTTCGTGTTGGGCATGGCCGGCTGCTATGCCGGCACCGGCCAGCCAATATTCCTCGCCGTCGCGTTCTTCATCAACTTCGAGATCCTGCAGCAGCTCGTTCCCATCGTGCGGATGGACGGCTACTTCACCCTCGGCGACCTCGCCGGCATCCCCGACCTGCTCGGCCTGCTCCGACCGATCATGACCAGTGTCCTGCCCGGCGCCGCCGGGGACCGCGCCCGCGGCCTGCGCCGCGGCCCGCGCATACTGGTCACCGTATGGGTGCTGGTCGCCCTCCCGCTGCTGGCCGGCGCCGCCGCCTACACACTGTGGCACCTGCCGGTGATGATCACCGCCGCGACGGCTTCGTTCCAGGCCGGGGTCACCGCCGCCGGAGCGGCTTTCGCTACCGGCCACCCCGCCGCCGGGCTCGCCGCAGTCCTCAGCCTGGCCCTGCTCCTCATCCCCGCCGCCGGCCTGATCTACCTGGCCGCCGCCATCGCCCGCCGCGGACTCACCGCGGTCATACACCTGGCTGCCCGACACCCCCGGTCGCGGCAGCGCGGCACTCACCGCCCACGGGCCGCTCATAACCCCCAACCAGAGATTCGAGAGCCAGCCGGTAAGCGTCGCGGCCGCCACCGCCTCCCGCTTCGATAGCAGCCGACCCCGGGGTCACAGCCACGACGCGGAGCCCACGCACGCGCCTGCCGATACCCTCGCCGGCCCATTAGGTGGTGCGCTGCGGCCCATCCACCCGACGAGAGTCCGGGCCCGCGCGTCGCCGGGACTACGGTCCAGCGGTCAGGTGGCTTCGGCGTCGTACGGGGCCTTCGTACCGGGCTCGGGCGACGTCGGCTCGGCGAGCGTGGCGGGCTCGGCGGGTTGGTCGTCGACCAGCAGGTCGCCATCGTCGTCGAGCCAGTCGTCGTCATCGTCGTGCGACGCGCCGTTCCCGCGCGCACCGTCGTGATCGCCGCGGCGGAGGCCGAGCGGGTCATCGTCGTCGTCGAGCAACGCCTTGCGTGCGAACGTCTTGGGGTGCAGCGCGGTGATGTCGAGGTTTCGGAACTCCGGGCCCAGCTCGTCGCCGACCTCCGAGCGGGCCTGCTGCGCCACTCCACGCAGCGTGCGGATGCCGCGGGCGAGGTCGCTGGCCAGCTTGGGCAGCCTGTCCGGGCCGAAGATGACGACAGCGACGACGAGAATGACGAGGATCTCTCCCCATCCCACGTCTGAGAACATCTGCCCTCCTCGCGGTTGTGCTGCCATGCACAAGTCGCCGCCCGCGCGCGTCACCGGGCCATCTGACCGGGGACGCTGGTCCAGCTTGCTGCGCGGGCAGCAACTACGGCCACGACGGCCCCCGCGCGGCGGGGCCGTCGGAAAAACGCCCCGGCCGGTCCGTGACCGGCCGGGGCGAGGCGTACGACGGTCGACCTCAGGTGTTGTTGCTGCTGGAGGTGATGTCGCCGTTGACGCCGGAGGGGAAGAACCCGCCGGAGGTGGCCTTCTTCGGGGTGAGGTAGACGATGTTGAGTACGTTAGCGGCGCTGCGGCTGTAGGTCACACCGAACTTGTTCGTGGGCACGATGTTGGCCCGGTCGTGCCGCTCGACGCCTTGGTCGTCGTCGCTGGACCCATCCAGGCTGTCACGGGCGTCGGACAGCTTGCCCGCGGCCTTGCGCAGCTTGTGCGACCCGCCACCCAGGCCGAGCAGCCCGCCGAGGAGGCCGCCGCCACCGTGGTGATGCTCGTAGATCGAGGTGCGGATGGTGGCCGCGTGGTAGGCCTCGGTGCCCAGGATCCCAGCGGCGGCCTCCAGGTAGGTCTTGTTCTGCACCAACGGCGACGCGCCCTTGTACGCGGTGACCCCGACGTCTTCGAACAGGAACGCCGCGAGCAGGAAGTTCTCCTCAGACTCGAACGCGTCGAAATGCTGCCCCTTGCGAATCAGGCCCGCCGCCTGCGCGGCCGCGGTGAAGCTCTTCTTCAGATCGATCGCCGGCTGGGCCACCGCGGCCGACCCCAACGCGGTACGCAGGAACTTCACGTGCCCGTACTCGTCGCCGGCGATCTCGCGGGCGTACCCGCGGAGCCGGCGGCTGCGAAACGGCACCCGGTGCCCCCCGGTCACCCGCCCCATGTCGCCCTTGCCGCCAGTCAGCGAGTCCGGCAGACCCTGCCCGCTCACCGCCTGCAGGTAAAAGTTCGACTCCAAGTACTCCAGGTTCAACGCGAAGTTCAACACCGACGCGTCGGACAGCTTCGCCGCGTCCGCACTGACCGTGTCAGCCTGCGCGGTACCAGCCGTACCCAGCGTCGTCGCACCGACCACACCCAGCCCGGCCAACCCGGCACTGCGCAAGAACCGCCGCCGATCGCTCGCGGTCTCCGCGCTGCGATCGATGATCGAAGCGGCATAGTCCTTCCCGAACATGACAACTCCTTATCCACCCCCGAGTGACACGTATCCACTTGCTAGTTCGGAGCACTCCCGGTTACGGATTACTCGCGGGCAGATCGTACTCATCGCTTGGTTCCTTCTTGCCGCACCCGGCACCACTCGGTTTCGGCGCGCCGCCGGGTCGTGGTCTGTATGCACCGCGCTGGTTCGCTCGTGACGATGGTCACCTGACACCTGCTGATGTGGTGCGCCGGGGTGCCTCACGGCGCCGGCGGAGCTGGTCGACCAGGTGCGCGCGGATGCCCGCGCCGCGCTCACCGGCTATGAATCACCGGCGGGCGCCGCGTAGAGTGGCTGGCAGGATAGCTGGTTTTCAGGAGGAGCAGATGGGCGGTCTTAGTCCGTGGCACCTGTTGATCGTCGCGTTGGTGATCTTGGTGCTGTTCGGTTCAACGAAGCTTCCGGGTTT
>JBOHBN010000046.1:0-6049 GCA_050698355.1 Streptosporangiales bacterium
CGCTCTCGACACCGTCCAGGCCACGCAGGACAGGCGCCAGCGCCGCCGCAGGGCCCGACGGGTACCAGACGACCACCTTCGGATCCACGCGGCTCAGCGTGTCTGTGAGAGCGTCACGGGCGGCCTGCGTGCTGCCCCACGCCGCGACGACCTCGACGCGGACCCGCCCCTGCGACTCCGCCGCCGCCGCGAGCGTCACATGCTCGCCGTCGGGCGCGACATCGACGCACGCCATCACTCGCTCCCGCGCCGAGTCGAGCGTGCCCATCGCGTCGGCGCACGACCGCCACGCCTGCAGGTCGACGGCGCCGTCGAGCTGGTCGACTTTCTGGCACAGCGTCTCGGTGCGGAACACCTCGGGCGGGTCCGTCGCCAACGCCGACGCGATCGTCTGCTCACTGATCGTGTGGCCCAGGCCTGGGTTCGACTGCGCCCAGCCGTCCCGGTCGTCGAGGTCGCAGCCCTCCGGCGCGCTCCACTCGAACAGCCCGACCGACGGGTCACGACCGGCCAGCGCCGACTCTCGCAACTGATTCAACACGACCGACTGATCGTCGCCCATCGACGTGATCGCCCAGATCTGGGCGTTCGGCCGCGCCCTCGTCGTCGCGCTGAGCGCCGACCAGGACTCCCATGATCGCTGCGTGCGCAACTCGTCGATATCGAGCTGGTCGATCGCCAGGCCGCGGCCCGCGTCGCGGTTCGTCGCCGCGATCTTGTACTCCGAGCCCGACGCGAGGACCAGGCGCTCGTCGCCGATCGTCCCCGCGAGCTTGACCCGCTCCCCGGCGAGGTCCGGCGCGGCGCACACGGCCCGGTCAGCCTCCCGCAAGTGGTACCGCGCCGTCGTCAAGTCCTGCGCAACACCCAACGCCAACCGGGCGCCGTCGACGTACAGCTTCCACAACGTGACCGTCCGGGCCGCCACCGACTTGCCGTTCTGCCGCCCGACGATCACCACGACCACGCGGAACCGATACGTCCCGTCCGGTTTCAACTCCAGCCCGTGCACCGCCAGCCACCGCTGCCACGGCAGGAACGGCTCCCCGATAACCGTGTCCGCGAACTCGGCGACCTCGAACCCCCGTGTCGTCTTCCGCGTCAACTTCCGCAGCGGCGGAGTCGACAACCGCGGCTCGATGCATCCGGTGAGCTTCCTAGGCGCCACGAGCGGACCTCACGGCCGCCAGCGCGCCACCACCCTGCGTGGGTTGCTTCGGCAGCCGCGCCCTGCCCTTCGGAGTCGCACCCAGGCTGTCGAGCACGTCCAGCAGCTTCGGCCCGACCCGCTCGACGATGCCCTGTGCGGTCACACGCTGCCGCAACGCCGAGACCTGCTCGGCCAAGTCCTCGTCGCCGTCGCGCTCGACTGCACGCAGTACCCGGTCGGCGGACGCTTCCATCCCGCTCGCCTGGTCGAGCGCCTTCGCGTACCGCTCAGCGAGCCGGATCGCGGCCGAATCCGCGCCGGAAACGTCCAGGTCGGGCACGGTCTCCGCCAGAGCCGCCGAGATCGTGCCGTCGGCGGACTGGAGCTGCCCGGTGCCACGAGTCACACCCGAATTGTCGCATACCTACAAACGAGGCCCACGCAAGCCGGACATAGCGGACATGATCTTGTAGGTTCGCCCAACAGCCGGAGGGGCAAAACGGACAAACCGTCACAAACAAAAACCCTAAGTAATCGGGGTCATGGCCGAACCGGACATGTGGGAAGAAACGGGTATGAATCAGACATACGGGGAGTAGTTCCAGGCGTCGACACCGACAAGCACCCAGAAGATGATCACGCCGATGATCAAGAGGCCCACGAGGACACCGACGACGATCAGGCACCCCCATAGGCAGCCGCCTACGTCGGTCCGGACTCGTGGCTGATGTGGCGGGGGCCGTAGTGGGGGTGGATGCGGTGGCCGTGGGTTCATTGCTTGCCCCAATCGGTGCGTGGTCTCGGGTCGGGGTCACCGTGCTGCCCTGATTGCTGCCCGGCGCGCCGGTTGCAGTCGACGTGCTCGGGCCCTGCGTACATGGCCTTGCCGCTGCCGTCGACGTGCCCGAGATCCCACCGCTGGGCCGGCCGGATCGCTTCGCTGCATCGGTGGCAGGTGGCTCCGCCTGCCGCGACGATGGGTGCCCAGTGGGCGCGTAGGCGCTGGTGTGTGGGCCCGTAGCCGCGTTGGCTTGTGTTGCCGTGTGTGGGCATCACGCGGTCTCCCTCGGGTCGGGGCGTCCGTCGTCGATGCGGGCGAGGACGACGGCGAGCCGGTGGAAGCGCCGGTTGGCGAGGGTGGCTTCGCCGAGTGGTTGCCGGCGGCGGCGTGGCACGGTGGTGAACCGTTCGGCTTCGAGGTCGCGGACGGGTCCGTACCGTTCGACCATGAGTTTCTCGAGGAGGTCGGCGTTGGGGTGTGCGGGTTCGACGCCGTAGGGGCGGGTCACGTGGTGTCCTCGGCGTGGTTGAGTGCGGCGCGTGCTCGGGCGGCTCCGGTCTGGTAGTCGCCTTTGGGGCCGGTGCGCCACGACTCGTCGAGCTGCTTCGGCGGCGTCGGGATGCGGTCGGCTTCCCCGGTCGCGGCGTGCGCTGCCGGCCACCACGGGCCGGCTTCGGCGAGGCGGGCGGGTTTGTGGGTGGCGGGGTCGGCCCAGCAGGCGACGGCGGCGACGGTCAGGGTGTAGCTGTTGTGGCTGGTTATGTGGGTTTCGAGCCATGTCCGCAGGCTGCGTTCGGGCCAGTCGGGGTGGATGACGTGGCCGAGGGTGGCGATGAGTGCGAGTTGTTTCGGTTCGGTCATGATCGTTGATCCAAGTCCAAATCGGACGTCGCGCGCGTTACGGAGCTTGGGTTTGGAGATCTACCTGGATAAGAAGCGGTACGGGTACGGGTACGGGTACGGGGGATTCCGATCGGAAGGCTTTTGTGATCCGCGACGGATCCGATTCGGATCCGTTTTGCGATATCTGCGCAGGTCACGGGCACTGCTCGGATCGGATCGCCGTATCCGATTGAGACGCCCCGATCTCGCCATTGCGTACACCCTGCACGGGTCCGATCGGAGCTAATCGGATCGCATTCGGATCAGTCATGGGCAGTGCTCGCATTCCGGATCGGTGATGCCTCGCTTGACGTGCCAGCGCTCGTGGTTCGCAACCAAAGCGGCTCTCCTGCGGTCCGACCGGATCGCTCTCGCCGCCGTCTCGGACGGATTGCGTTCGTCCCAGTCGTGGAACTGGTACCCGGACTTCACTCGCGTCCACAACCCGGCAGCGACGAGCTTGCGAGCCAACTGCGGTCCGTCCTCGGCCAGTCGCGAGATCAGATAGTCCGGTACGAAGCCACCCTTGCCGGCGTCGCTGGACCACGATCCGGCGAGTGTCCATAGACCGACCGCAGCCACTCCGGCCGCCATCGCCTTGGGATGGGAGTGAAGATCGTCCGACACCTTGAACCACGTCAACGGTCACCTCCTCTCAGGTTCCTGTGGGGAAGGAAAACCACTAACGGATGATCGCCCGGAGGCCGAACTCACGCCTGCGGCCAGTACGGTTACCGGCACCCCCGCCCTCGTTCTCGCTCGCCTTCCGGCGACGGCGAGGCGCTCCACCCGGCAGCGGTCCCACGGGCGGCGCCTGGCCACCGCGACGCTCTGGCGGCACGCCGTCTGTGCTGGAATTCTGTGGCTCCAACGACGCTTTTGCCCTACGCGCGTTTCCGGCCAGGAGCACATGCGCACCTGCCAATCGCAGCGTGAAGGACTCGGGCTTCTTCCCCTGATCGAAGTCGAGCAGGGCCTCTTGCGCGTTCCGGGGCGTGAGGTAAACGTAGCGCTTGCCCGCACTGAGATCAGTAAACCGGATTGTCGCCAGGTCCACGGATACGTAGCTGGCATTGGGAAGGGTCTTCGCCAAAGCATCGGCGATCATGCAGTGCGACGAGTCCCGCTCGATGCTGGTGGCGATGATCTCCTGCGTAACCTTCACACTGATGCGCGGCGACGACTTGTTCTTGTTCGGTGTACTCATCAGAGGCTCTCCTTAGTTTCGTTGTAAACGTTCGATGTTGGCGGTCACTTCTCGTATGCGTGGCATGGGCACTGACAGACCGTCCGGTGCCTGTCGGTGCCGTAGATGCGGCTGCAGTGGCGGTGCCCCCAGGCGGTGCCGTTGCTGCACCACCCGGACCGCCTCACGCGGCGTCCCATGAGTTCCTCACCCAACCGGCTTCGCGTGCTTCCTTGGGGTGCCCTGTCACCCAGCGGTGGCAGCCGTGGCACAGTGCACGCAGGTTCGGCTCGTCGAGGATCGACCCGCCACGGGCACGAGTCAGTACCTCGTGTATCTCGGTCGACCAGGACCGTTGGCAGCGTTGACACACGGGGTGCTCCGCGAGAAACGACTCAACCAGGGACCGCCGCTGCCGGTAGGTCCGTTCCATTCGCCTGCTCCGCGCCTTCATGTCCCTCCTATCCCAGCGTTGCTGTAGCTCGTTCTTACGCTGACGCCGATGCTGCGGAGCGCGTCGAGTTCCTTTTCCAGCGCCCGAGCTAGCCGGCGGGAATGGTCGTAGGACTGTTCGTCGACCTCGGCCGTCTGCCGCTCGGTGATGGTGGCTAGTTCGGCCTGGTACCGCTTCTCGTGCGCCGGCCCCTCCGCGGTGAGGTAGGCGCGGGCGTACGCCTGGTCGTAGACGCGGCGGCTGGCCTGCGCCTTGCCCATCGCGTCGGACACGATCCTGACTCCCTTTGTGATCCGGTCGACGGTCTCCCTCATGGCGTTCTCGACAGAGACCGGGTTGACGGGCTCGCTCACGGTTTCCACCTCGGCTCTGCAGTCACCTCGTCAAGGTCGATGCCAGCGGTGTCGTTGGCGAACAGTTCCTCGGCGCGTTCGATGGCGCGTTCCCAGGTACTCGCTTCGACGACGTACCGCCAGGACGCGGTGAAGCCGATGCAGAACTCCGGCATCACTGGTCTCCTCCGAACATCGGCTCGCCGGCGCTCGGGTCCGGAGCGGTCGCCCACGGGTCGTCGTCGGCTGGACCGTTCGATCGCTCGATCTGTTCGCCGGTCTTCCGCTTGCCCTTGGAGTCGACGCCGAGCGCGTCTCTGACGACGTGCTGTTCGGCGAGACGGTCCTGGCGTTCCGCCTCAGGCGTGGTTCCTTGTTGCTGCGCCCGTTCGGCGTCAAGCTCCGAGGTCTTCCTCGGGTATCGCTGTACCGGCTCCCGCTCGGCGACCCGGTTGCGGACCTCCTCCTCAGACGCCACGCCGGCTTTCGAGTCGGCGGCGAGCGCAGCGATGATGGCTCTCCCCCACGCGCTGGTCTCGGCGTTCTGCAGCTCGGAGCCGCGAGTGAAGTTCGTCCTTCCGGGGAACACCTCGTACGCCAGGCCGACGCCCGGTCTCGGGTCTTCTGGTGTCCGATACGCGGCGGCGGCGTAGCAGATAAATGTCTGTTCAACCGCTGGCTTGCCGTCCTTGTCCGAGCCGGTCAGCGTCTCGATCCAGAACGGCCGGTCAGTGTTCAATGGTTGCAGCGACCCGTCTGGGTACTGCTGGCGAAACTCGGCGATCCGGGTCGCCACATCGACGTACTGGCTGGCGTCCCAGGCCATCAGTTCATCTCCTCATGCATCGTGCGGCAGGTGGGGCACTGCCACTTCCCGTCGAAGACGACGGCGGGCCTGTCCTCATCGCAGCGTCGACAGCGGCGCAGCGGGATCAACAGCAGCAGGCTCATCCCGCCTCCTCGTTGAGTCCGAGGGTGTCGAGTAGCTGCGCGAGGTCGGTGTCGGCGGTGTCGCCGTGGTGTTCGATGAGGATGGTCGCGCCGGGTGGGTGGGCGTCGGCGTACACCTTGCGGGCGTGGAGGTAGGCGACTTGCGCGTCGTCGCGCCACATGTGTGCGGCGGTGAGCGCGTCGAACACTGAGCGCAACAATTTGTCAGCGTCGGGTTTCCCGGTGGGGAACAGCGGCGCTGAGGCTTTGACCAGGTGCGCGTTGCCGCCGGTTCCGTAGTGTGATTTGGGCCGGTTGAAGCGGAACTCGATGT
>JBOHBN010000047.1:0-1911 GCA_050698355.1 Streptosporangiales bacterium
AGCAGGTGGAAGCCGGCGCGACCGTACATTTGCCGCTTGAGCATCTTGATCTTGTTGACGGTGCCTTCGACCGTCCCGGAGCTGTAGGGCAGGGTGAGGCCGTTGGTGACGGCTTGATGGTCGTGGCGGATGCCGACGGCGAAGGAGCGCAGGCCGGACTGCTCGTCGGCCTCGACGCGGGTCAGCCAGCCGTCCAGGTCGCGGTCCCCGGTGCGGCCGGTCATCATCGTGGCGAACGCGGTGACGTGGCCGGCGAGGGCCTGCAGGTGCGGGCAGCGGGCGTGGATGTCGTCGAGTTGAGCCTGCTCATCGGGCTGGAGGCGGTCGGGGTCGGACAGCAGCCACCGGGTGATCTGGCGGGTCTTGGGGACCGGGGGCGCCGGCGGCGGCGCGGCGAGCATCGTCCGGAAGGGGCGGACGTAGCGGCGTACGGCCTGCACGCTGCCGGTGAAGCCGCGGGCGGTGATCTCGGCGTGCAGCGCGGCGGCGTCGGTGATCCCGTCGTTCCAGCGCTGGTTGAGATACGGCTTGAACGGGTCGAGTCTGGTCTGCCGACTGGTGGCCTTGACCAGCAGTTTTTCGACGTCGGGTTCGCGGGCGAACCGCTGCACGGTCTTGCGGTCCAGGTGCAGGATCCGGCAGATCGCCGCGAGGGACTGGCCGGCATCCAGTAGTTCGTGGATGGCGGCGTGGCGTTCGCGGGTGCGCGTCACCAGGCGACGTTCGCGGCCGCACACGTCAAGCCGCCCCTCCGGGGGCGGGGCGGCAGGTGGCGCCGTGTTGTCATCGCCGTGCTGCTGCTGTGGCGGCGGGTCGCCGCCGGTGGTGGCCTCAGGCGTGGTCGCCAGGCAGGCACGGTGCGTGGCGACGGTCTTCTCCACGTATTCGCCCAGGTTGTGCCACAAATGCCACCGGTCAGCGACCTGGATCGAGTCCGGAGCTCCCCGTTTGGCGCCCTCGGCGTAGTTGCCGGCCCGATCCCTGCAGATCACCGTCGCGCCGGGATGTTTGGTCAGCCAGTTCTCGAAGGTGGCGGCCTCCCGGTCAGGCAGCACGTCGATCGCCTCCCCGGTGGCCACATCGACCAGGACGGTGCCGTAGACCTGCCCCTTGCGGAACGCGAAGTCATCGACCCCGAGAATCGGCGGCGCGACGCCGGACGTGGGGTCAGGCAGGGCGACGACCAGGCGCAGCAGCGTGGTCCGATGCACCGGCATGCCCAGCAAGCCGGCCAGGCGGGCGCCGGCCCGGCCAGCCAACGCGAGCGCGACCTGGGCCAGCAGGCCCAGCAGCGGCAGGCTCCGGCGCAGGTACCGGCCGGTCAACCCCGCCACCTGCTCGACGAACGTGACCACCCGACACCCCGGATGGGCGCAGAAGAACCGGCGCACCGTCAAGCGGATCACCACCGGCCGGCCGCCGATCGCCCCGTCGCCCAGACGACGCTGGTACCGGCTATGCACTCGCGACGACCAGGCGCCACACGACGGACACGGCGCTTCCACCGCGGCCGAACGCGCCCAGATCACCACGACCCGTGCCGTGGCCTCAATCTCGTCCACATACAGGCCACGCAGATGCGGAAGCAGCCGAAACAGCAGTTCACCGTCACGTTCCTGACCGCTTCGGGGTCCATCCGCGGAAGCTGACACGATGGCGGGCCGGGCGGCCGGCATGGCAGACTGAGGCAACAACGAGGCTCCAAGGACACAGGTGATCTTCGCCGATCCCCATGTCTTACCGGGGCCTCGTTGCCTGTCAGCGGCGACACGCCGCCCGCAGGCAAATCGTGATCTCCCCCGGACCTCAGCGCCCAAGCCGCCGACCGTCACAGCCCGGACCGCAGGCTCCCACGCGTCCCGGCACCGCATCGTTCACCAGACCAGACGCGTCACCAAGCGTCACCGATCA
>JBOHBN010000048.1:0-12851 GCA_050698355.1 Streptosporangiales bacterium
GGCACGGTGATCATGAAGACCTCTCCGTGCTAGGACACGGGCTATCTTTCATGATCACTGCGGTTTGGCCGAGTCCGGTAGGTTTGCGCGCGTCGTCCCGCGACCCTGGTCGGCTACCGCGCGGTAATCGACCAGGGTCCAGCGCGACCGGCCGGTTTCACCCATAGGGGATGGCCCCGCCAGGGTCCCGGAGTGGTTAACGTGATCAACTGGACGGAGTTGTCGCCGGGCATCAACGGCACCATGTGGCCGCGGCAACCGACGCGGCGGGCGAGGTTCAGCGGTTGCGGGTGGCCCGGGTGACCGTCCAGCGCTGCCGCAGCGCGCGCAGGCCCAACCCGACGAGCGCCGCGGCGTAGCGGGTCGTGCCCACCGGATCGCGCACCAGGCGGTACGCCCAGCCCAGCCGAAGCCTGCTCATCCACGCTGGCGGCTGGTCGGTGGGCGCGCCCGGCGTGGCGAGCCGCTCGATCCAGTTCTCGGCGGTGACGATCACCGGGACCTTCAGCCTGACCAGGTTGTCGATGACGAACCGCTGCGGGTTGGGCGTGGGGAGCGCGACCACGAGGAGGTCCGGCTCCGCGGCGTTCACCTCGCGTACCATCTGGTCGAACGCGGCCTGCGAGTAGCGGCCCGGCGTGCCCTCCTCGATGTCGAGCTCACCGTGCATGGTGCCGACGACCTTGAGGCCGGGGTACCTCGTACCGAGCTGCTCCGCAACGTCTGCCGCCTCCCCCGGTGCGGCGCCCAGCAGGAACACCCGGCTGCCGCGCCGCGCGAGCAGGTCGAACAGAGGCTGCGCGACCTCGTCGGCCGTCACCCGCGGCGGGATCAGCTTGCCGAGCAGCCGGCCGGCGAGCCGTACACCCCCGCTGTCGGCGAGGATCTGGTCGAAGGTGTTCATCCGGGCGGCGAGCACGGAGTTGCGCCGTGCCGCCTGCAGGTGCGGCACGTCCACGTACGTCATGGTGAGCCGCAGCCGGGTGCTGAGCGCGTGCTCGATGTCGGCCATCAGCTCGCCCTTGCGCACCGCGCTCACGTTGATGCCGAGCACGTTCACGGTCGGGTGCGGCCAGGCGAGTACCGGCATCCCCACCGTGTCGATGAGGGTATGCACCGCCTCGCGCTGCGCCGGGTCGTCGAACGCAGCCCGCCACCACGTCGGGCGCGGGGCACGGTGCGTTCCCTCGCCCTCCTTCACGGCGCGGTCACCCCCTTTGTCGTTGTCGCGCTGGACCCGCCGGTCCCGCGACCTATCCGCGGTCCCCGGTCAGCATGCCGGCGGCGACGGTCTGGTTGTTGGTCTCGTCGACCAGGATGAAGCCACCCGTCTCCCGGTTGCGGGAGTAGTCGTCGTAGAAGAGCGGCTGGGTGGTGCGCAGCCTGATCCGGCCGATCTCGTTCAACGCCAACACGTCGGCGTCCTCGTCCCGGTGCAACGTGTTGATGTCGAGGCGGTACTGGAACTCCTTGACCATCGACCGCACGGTACGCGTGGTGTGCTTGAGTGCGTATCGGGTACCGGGACGCAGCACGCTGCGCTCGTCCATCCAGCAGACCATCGCGTCGAGGTCCTGGGTCGCACTCGGCTGGTTGTGCGGGCGGCAGATCATGTCGCCGCGGGAGATGTCCAGGTCGTCGGCGAGCCGGACGACGACAGCCATGTCCGGGAACGCCTCGCTCACCGGCCCGTCGTAGGTGTCGATGGCGCTGATCGTCGTGGTGAAACCGGACGGGAGCGCGAGCACCTCGTCGCCGACCTTGAGCACACCGCCCGCGACCATGCCCGCGTAGCCGCGGTAGTCGTGGTAGTCGCGCGCCTTGGGGCGGATGACGTACTGGACGGGGAACCGGACGTCGACGAGGTTGCGGTCACTGGCGACATGGATGTTCTCCAGGTGGCCGAGCAGGGTCGCGCCCTGGTACCACGGCATCTCGCTGGAGCGCTCGACGACGTTGTCGCCGTTGAGCGCCGACACCGGGATGATCGTGAGGTCCGGCGTCTCCAACCTGGTCGAGAACACGCTGAACTCGCTGCGGATCTTCTCGTAGACCTCCTCGTCATAGTCGACGAGGTCCATCTTGTTCACCGCGAGCACGATGTGCGGCACCTGCAGCAGGCTGAGCAGGAACGCGTGCCTGCGGCTCTGCTCGGTGAGGCCCTTGCGGGCGTCGACGAGCACGATGCCGAGGTTCGCGGTGGACGCACCGGTCACCATGTTGCGCGTGTACTGCACGTGCCCTGGCGTGTCGGCGATGATGAACTTCCGCCGCGGCGTGGCGAAGTACCGGTAGGCGACGTCGATCGTGATGCCCTGCTCGCGCTCGGCGCGTAGGCCGTCGGTGAGCAGCGCCAGGTCGGTGTACTCGTCGCCGCGACTGCGGCTGGCCCGCTCGACCGAGTCGAGCTGATCCTCGAAGATCGTCTTGGTGTCGTAGAGCAGTCGCCCGATCAACGTGCTCTTGCCGTCGTCGACCGAGCCAGCGGTCGCGAAGCGCAGCAGATCCATCAGAAGTACCCCTCGCGCTTCCTGTCCTCCATGGCGGATTCACTGAACTTGTCGTCTGCGCGGGTGGCGCCGCGCTCGGTAATCCGGCTGATCGCGATCTCCGCGATGACGTCCTCGGCCGTACTCGCGTTGGACTCCACGGCACCGGTGCAGGTCATGTCACCGACCGTCCGGTAGCGCACGGTCGCCTCGTACGGCACCTCGTCGTCGCGCCTGGCGAGCACGTCGGAGTCGGCGAGCAGCATGCCGTCGCGCTCGAACACCTTGCGGGTGTGCGCGAAGTAGATCGACGGCAGCGGGAGGTTCTCGCGGGCGACGTAGTCCCAGATGTCCAGCTCGGTCCAGTTGGAGAGCGGGAACACCCGCATGTGCTCACCCTGGTTGACGCGAGTGTTGTAGAGGTTCCACAGCTCGGGGCGCTGGCCCTTCGGGTCCCACTGGCCGAACTCGTCGCGGAACGAGAACACCCGTTCCTTGGCCCGCGCCTTCTCCTCGTCGCGCCGCGCGCCACCGAACAGCGCGTCGAACCCGTGCTCCATGATCGCGTCGAGCAGCACCTGAATCTGTAGGCGGTTGCGGCTCTGCCCGGGGCGTTCTGCGATGCGGCCCTCGTCGATCGCCTTCTGCACCGACGCGACTTCCAGCCGGAGACCGAGATCGCGGACGAGCTTGTCGCGGAACTCGATCACCTCCGGGAAGTTGTGCGCGGTATCGACGTGCAGCACGGGGAACGGCACCGGCGCCGGCCAGAAGGCCTTGGTCGCCAGCCGCACCAGCACGCACGAGTCCTTGCCGCCCGAGAACATGAGCGCGGGGCGCTCGCGTTCGGCCGCGGCCTCCCTGAAGATATGTATGGCTTCCGACTCGAGCGCGTCCAGCTGGGACAGGCGGTAGTCGGACGTGGTCGTGGCCATCGGCCGGTGGCCCTCCTCGGTGTCGGTCTTCTGGATGGTTAAGAACGTGTTTGGAAACTAACTCTGTGGAGTGGGGTTGACCGGAGTTGTCCGACATGTCGGTGCCCTCTCGTGCCCAAGCCACAAGGAGTTCACCTCGACCTCACCTTTCCAAACACGTTCTAAGCGGTCGGGACGGGCTCGTCGCCGAGCGCCGCCATGAGCTCACCGCCGATCTCGCGGTGACAGACGACGAGATCGGGAAGTGAGCGCTCCGCGGTGTTGTAGACGAGCGGGGACCCGTCCAACCGCGACGCGTGCAGCCCCGCGGCCTGGGCCACCGCGACCGGAGCCGCGGAGTCCCATTGGTACTGCCCGCCCGCGTGGACGTACGCCTCGGCCTCGCCCCGCAGGACGGCCGCGACCTTCGCGCCGGCCGAGCCCATCGGCTTCAGCTCCGCCGGCAAAATCTCGGCGAGGCGTACCGCCTCCGCGGGAGGACGAGTACGGCTCACCAGGATACGAGGTGGCGTGCGCGGTACCGGCGGCACCACCGGGTTGTCCGCGGTGAGCACGGTCTCGAGTGCGGGCAGCGCGACCGCGCCGGCGACCAGCTCGCCGCGTACCCAGAGTGCGACGTGCACCGCCCAGTCCGTACGGCCGGGCTCGCCGAACTCCCGAGTCCCGTCCAGCGGGTCGATGATCCACACCCGGTCGGCGTGCAACCGGCGGTCGCTGTCCGGTGCCTCCTCGGAGAACACGGTGTCGTCGGGCCGCGCGTCAGCGAGGTAGCCGGCAAGGGCGCGCTGCGCCCGCCGGTCGCCCTCCGCGCGCAGCGCCGCCGGGTCGGCGAAGGCCTCCGCAGTGCGCAGCTCGCGCAGCACCTTGCCGGTGTGCTCGGCGGCCCGCCTGGCGACGGCGTGATCGTTGGCTGCGTTCACCGGTACACCATAGGACAGGCTCCGATTGGTTGCGGTCACGGCACGACCGGGCGGGTGTTGTAGGTGTTCTGCGCGCGCTCCAGGCCGTCGGCCAGCAGCGACTCGACCGCGTCGGCGGTGCGGTCGACCAGGTAGGACAGGTCACGGCGCTCCGTCGCGGAGAAGTCGCGGAGCAGGTAGTCGACCGGGTCCATCTGCCCGGGCGGGCGACCCACGCCGAAGCGCACCCGCGGGTACTCGCCGGTGCGCAGCGAGCGGCGGATCGAGCGCAGCCCGTTGTGCCCGTTGTCGCCGCCGCCGAACTTTACCCGCAGCTCTCCGTACGGCACGTCGAGCTCGTCATGCACGACCACGAGCCGTTCCAGCGGCACCTTGTAGAAGCCCTGCAGCCCGCCCACCGCCGCGCCGGAGTCGTTCATGTACGTCTGCGGCTTGGCGACGAGAGCGCGGCAGCCGGCGACACGGCCAGAGACGACGTGTGCGCGCGCCCGGTGTCGCTTGAAGGATGCGCCCATCCGCTCGGCGAGCAGGTCGGCGACGAGGAAACCAGCGTTGTGCCGGTTGCCGGCATACTTCGGGCCGGGGTTGCCCAAACCGACGACGAGCCAGGGGGTGTCGTCGGCGCCGTGCGGTCCCGACGGGGCCATGGCGGGCACGTCGTGGCCCCGCTGGCTCAGGAGCCCTGCTCCCCGGCGGCCCCCGGCTCAGCGCCCTCCTCGGCGGCCTCCGCAACCGGCTCACCGGGCTCGCCGGCCTCCTCGCGCTCGACGCCGGCCTCGGCCTCCGCCTCGGCGAGCTCCGCCTCCAGCTGCTCGGAGGTCGGCGAGTGCACGATGTGGAGTATGAGCAGCTCGGGGTCGATGTCCAGCTCCACGCCGGTCGGCAGCTTGATGTCCGCGGCGGTGAGCTGGGACCCGATCTCCATCCCCTCGACGCTGACCTCGAACTCCCCGGGGATGTGCGTGGCCTCCGCCTGCACGGTGAGGCTGGTCAGCTGCTGGTCGAGCATGCCGTCGGTGACGACCTCGCCGACCACGGTGACGGGTACGTCGACGCTGACCTTCTCACCGCTGCGTACGAGGAGCAGGTCGATGTGCTTGAGGAAGCCCTTGATCGGGTCGCGCTGCACCGCCTTCGGCAGGGCGAGCTGGGAACGGCCGCCGAGACCCTCGATGCGAAGCAGGACGTTGGGGGACTTGAGCGCGAGCATCAGATCGTGCCCCGGCAGGGACAGGTGACGCGGCTCGGCGCCGTGGCCGTACAGGACGCCAGGCACCTTCGCAGCACGCCGGACACGGCGCGCCGCTCCCTTGCCGAACTCGGTGCGCGGCTCGGCCTGGATACGGACCTCGGACACTGCTGGACTCCTCGTAATTCGCGTTCGGGGCGAGCGTCGGCTCGGGAACCGCCGACGGCATCGAATGGTCGGGACGCGCATGCAAGACCGCGTGGAGAACCGAGTCTATCCGCCGCGGCTCGCGGGGGCGAAACGAGGCCCGGCAGCGAAGAGCCGCTTGCGTATAAGACTATCACGATATATCTTTGACGCATCACCGACAGTCGATGGGATGTGGACGACATGACACACACCGAATCGATCCCCGGCCCGTGGGGCATGGGCGGGCTGGACTCAGGTAGGAGTTGGCTCGATCCGCGGGTTGCCGCCCTGCGGGGCATGCGCATGGCCCAAGCGCGGGAACGGGGGCGAGGCGACCGCGGGGGCCACCGCGAGCGCGGGCCGCACCGCGGCGACCACGGCGGCTTCCCGTTCGGGTTCGGCCCGGGCTTCCCGCCGTTTCCCGGCCGCCCGGGGCACTTCGGTCCGCGGGTCAGGCGCGGCGACGTACGGGCGGGGATCCTGGCTCTGCTCGCGGAGGAACCGCGCAACGGCTACCAGATCATCCAGGAGCTGAAGTCGCGCAGCGGCGGGGTCTGGCGCGCAAGCCCAGGTTCTGTGTACCCGGCGCTGCAACAGCTCGACGACGAGGGGCTCGTGCGTACCGTCGAGGTCGGCGGGCGCAAGGCGTACGAGCTCACCGACGCCGGCCGCGCGCACGTCGACGAGCAGCCGGACGAGTTCGAGGCGCCGTGGGACGCGGTGTCCGGCGGCGTACGCGAGGAGATGTCCGAGCTTCGCGACGTGATCGGGCAGCTGGCGACCGCCGCCATGCAGGTCGCCCAGGCGGGCAGCCGGGCCCAGCGGCAGCGTGCGGTCGGCGTGCTCACCGACGCGCGCAAGTCGCTGTACCGGATCCTCGCCGAGGACGACGACTCGGAGGCGCCGGCCGAGTAGAAGCGCAGACAACTCCTCGGTGATCATGAAGCTTCGTCGTAGCGGTAGCTACGAGCATGTTTCATGATCACCGGGGAAGGGGCGGTTAGCTTGCCCACTCCGGCTTGTCGCCGCCCCACGGGCGCGGGCCGTGCGACCAGCGGGGTGCCCGCCCGTCCAGGGTGCCGGGAGGCGTGATCATGCCGATCTCCCCCGCCGTCGTCTTGAAGGTGACCCTGAACTTCTCCGCTGCCGGCTCGCCCGCGGCGACGCCCTGCTTGCGCGGCATGCCGAGCAGCCACATCGCGGTACGCGCCAACGCCAGCCGCGCGTGCGGTGCCCGCCCCGTGCGCTGCCGTACGGCGAGACCGCGCAGCGCGGCCGCGGCGATCAGGTATCCGGTCCCGTGGTCGAGCGCCTGCGCCGGCAGCGTGCCGGGCGCGGGCCCGGTGCTGGTGGCCGCGGCGATGCCCGTCGCGGCCTGGACGAGGCTGTCGAAACCACGCCGGTACGCCCAGGGTCCCTGCTGGCCCCATGCGGAGAGCGTGACGGTGACCAGGTGCGGATGCCTGGCCTGCACGGCGTCGGCGTCCAGCCCGAACTCCGCGAGCGCTCCGGGCCGGTAGCCCTGGACCAGGACGTCCGCTTCGGTCAGCAGGCCCTCGAGGGTCTCCCTGCCCGCCTGCTCGTGCAGGCCGACCAGCGTGCTGCGCTTGCCCGGGCCGGTGTCGAGCGACTGCAGCGGCAGCTCAGGCAGGTTCGGGGAGTCGACCCGCAGCACGTCCGCTCCGAGGGCGGCGAGCATCCGTGTGCCGACCGGGCCGGCGATCACCCTGGTCATGTCCAGCACCCGGACCCCGTGCGCGGGCGGCTGCCCCGCGGCAACGTCCGGCAAGCTCCGTACGGTCGCTCCCGTTGAACCATCGGCGTCGAAGTCGAGCAGCGGCAGCTTCGCCAGCGCCGACCCCTGGCTGCTCGCCCGCCACGTCTCCTCCTCGCGTACGGCCGCGGCGCAGCCGCCGGCGTCCGCGAGCGTCGCTTCCAGCTCCACCGCGAGCCAACCGGCCACAGCGGCCGCGACCCTGTCGGGATCCGGCTCTGCCAACCCGAGTACGCGCAGCAGGGCCTGCTGGTGGTGCGGGTAGTTCGCATGCAGGCGGATCCAGCCGCCGACCGCCGGCAGGAACCTGGAAAGTGGCGCGAAGCCCGCACCGGCAGGCTCGGCGCCGTCCACGCGCAGCGAGCGCTCGCTGCGGAACGCGGCGGCCACGTGTTCGGCACCCACGCGTACGCGGGGCCCGGCACGCCCGCGTACCTCGGCCAGTTCGGCGGCGGCCAGCAGCGCCGCGGTCACCGTCGCGTCCGCGAGCGCCCCGACCGGGAGTGGGGACGCGAGGTAGGCGGCATTCGCCTCCACGCTCGCCGACGCGAGCGCGCCCGCGTCGCCGCCGAGCGCATCCCAGCACTCCTTCAGCGGAGCCGTCACCCCTGCAGCGTACGCAGATCCGCGCCTGGCATGGTCCGGTCGGCCCGACCCCAAATGCGCCGGTGATCGGGAGGGGCCATCTAGCGGGACGCGCTGCCGGGCATGGCGACGGCGGCGAGCGCGGCCAGGGGTACGAGCCGCAGCCCGCGTACCGCCCGCGCCCTGCGCGGCTCGTCCGGGTCGTGCTCGGCGAGCTCGAGGAAGTCCGCGCCCACGCGGTCGACCGTCCCGGTGAAGCTCGTACCGTCGCGAACGACGACGCGCACCGTCACCCGGTCCCGGGCGACGCCGCGCAGGACGGCACCGAGGTGGAACCGCGCGGCGACCGCGCCCTCGCTCCCGGGCGCTGCCGACCACGGCGCCAGGCCGGACACCGAGCACACGGCGTCCAGCGGCACGACCAGCTGGCCGCGGGTGAGGCCGTCGAGCAGCACCCAGTCCGGCCCGGTGTCGACGATCTGGCAGGTCCAGTCGCCGAGCCCGCTCACCGCCACCGTCACCGGTGCGCGCGCCGCCCGGAGCCGATCGACAAGGCGTAACCGCGCGACCTCCGCGCGCGTACGTTCGGCGATCTCCGCCTGGCGCTCGGCCGACTCCTCGGCCGCCATCTCCGCCTCGAGGTCGGCGAACAGCTGGTCCCACCGCATGCCCCGCATTCTCCGCCCACGACCAATCTCTTGACCAGTGCCTAACGTAGGTGTATGAAGGTAAACATATTTAAACGAAGGAAACGAGCGTAAACGCATGCCTTCAGCACCGTGGTACCGGCCGGTACGCAGCGCGGCACTCTTGCTGGCCCTCGTCGCCGGCCTCGGTTGGGCGAGCGGACCGCTCGCCAGGCAGCTGCTCGGCGGCGCTGCCCTCGACTTTGAGGCGGCGCTGGCCGCGAGCGCCGCGGGCATCGCCTGGGCCGCCGTCCTCTGGTTCTGCGGGTGCCTTGTGCTCGCGTTGCTCGGCCGGTTGCCCGGCGCCGCGGGACGCGCGGCCCGGCACACCGCCGCCGCGGTGACGCCTGCGCTCATGCGGCGGTTGCTGGAAGCGGCGCTCGGGGCGAGCATCGCCGTGGCAGCGACCGGACAGGTGGCGTACGCCGCGGCGGGCACACCGGGCGGAACGAGCGAACTTCCCAGGGTGGACCGTCCGGATCGCCCGGCAGCCCACCAGCCATCCGCACCGGACCCCGACCGTCCCGGCGGCGACCGCGAGCACCGCAAATCGCGCGCGAGCACCGTGCGGGTGCGCAGGGGCGACACGCTGTGGGCGATCGCGGCGGCGCACCTGCCGGGCACCCCCGACGACGCGGCGATCGCCGCGAACTGGCCCCGGTGGTACGCGGCCAACCGGCACGTCATCGGGTCCGACCCGAACCTCATCCTGCCTGGCCAGCGGCTCCGTCCGCCGAAGCCGGGCTGACCCGCCTGCCTGGCCAGCCGAACACCCCAGCGTCCCGCCGCACCGAGGAGACCAGATGCCCGCGACCGCCAGCCTTCATCGCGTCCCCATCCCCCGCAGCGAGCCGCCGTACGACGACGAGCTCGACCAGGCACCAGCTCCGCCTGCGGGCCGCACGAGCGTGCCCTGGGTGCAGGGAGCGCTGGCGATCGCCGTACCGCTCGACACCCCCGAGGCGTGGCCCCGTCCCGCCCGCGCACCGTTGCACGTCGTCGAAAGCGTGGACGACGACGCGCGCACGCCGCGGGCCGAGCCGGAGGACGACGCCGAGCCCGAGCCGTGCGGGCAGGTGCCGCCGATCCACCGGCCGTGGCTCGGCCGGCTCGCCCAGGCGCTCGTCGAGGTGCTGAGCGGCGAGCGCGCCCCGCGCCAGCTCCTCGCGTGGACGTCGGACGAGGTATATGCGGCGATCACCGCACGGGCCGCCGCGCTCGCCGGCGATCGGTCGGGCAGCCTGACCCGCCGCCCGCCTCTGCAGCTGCGCACTGTGCACGTCTCCCAGCCCGCCACCGGCGTGGCCGAGGTGTGCGCGCTCGTGCACCGCGGCGGGCGCGCCCGGGCACTGGCGTTGCGCGTGGAGGCGTGGCGTGGCCGTTGGCGGTGCACGGCCTTCGAACTCGCCTGAACTGGGCAGCCCAGACTCCGGTCGGTTACGGCGCGGTAGTTGACCAAGCTCGCGGGAGGCCGCGCGGAAACCGACCGAGGTTCAGGCGATCCGACCCGGGCGCCGGGATCAGTTCACGCTGGCGGGGTTGCGCGGGTCGCCGTGACAGCGCTTGTACTTGCGGCCGGACCCGCACGGGCACGGGGCGTTACGCGATGTGCCGGCGAACTCGCCCTCCCCAGCGGCGCCCTCCGCGTGGACGACCTCACCGTCCTCGCCCGCCTCGCCGTCGAGCGTCGGCGCGGTGTACGACAGCCGCGACGGCCGCTTGACCCGCTCCAGGCCCTTCGCCTGCACCGCCGACCCGTTGCCGTTGCCGTTGCCGTTCGACGACGCGGCCACGGCACCCACCGGTTCGGGCTGGTCGGCGTCCTCCGCCTCCGTCGCGCTGCTCGCTGCGGCGACCGGCTGGGCGGGCGTCTCGATCTCGATGTTGAACACATAGCCGACGACATCCTCCTTGATGCCGTCCATCATCGAGTTGAACAGGTCGTAACCCTCCCGCTGGTACTCGATCAGCGGGTCGCGCTGGGCCATCGCGCGCAGGCCGATGCCCTCCTTGAGGTAGTCCATCTCGTAAAGGTGCTCGCGCCACCTGCGGTCGAGCACCTCGAGCACGACCAAGCGCTCCAGCTCGCGCAGCTGCTCGGCGCCCAGCTCCTCCTCGCGCCGGTCGTACGCCTCGCGCGCGTCGTCCTTGATGCGCTCGGCGATCAGCTCGGCGGTGAGCCCGGGCCGCCCACCGGCCTCCTCGTCGAGGTCGTCCAACGAGAGACCAACGGGGTAGAGGGTGCCCAGCGCCGACCAGAGCTGGTCGAGGTCCCACTCCTCGGCGAAACCCTCAAGGGTCGCGCCGCGTACGTACCCGTCGATGACGTCGTCGATCATGCCGCGGATCTGCTCGGAAAGGTCCGCACCCTCGAGCACGCGGCGGCGCTCGGCGTAGACGACCTCGCGCTGGCGGTTCATGACCTCGTCGTACTTGAGCACGTTCTTGCGGATGTCGAAGTTCTGCTGCTCCACCTGGTTCTGCGCGGAGCGGATCGACCGGCTGACCCACTTCGACTCGATCGGGACGTCGTCGGGGATGGCGAGCCCGCTCATCACTCGCTCGACCATGGCCGCGTTGAAGCGACGCATCAGGTCGTCCTCGAGGGAGAGGTAGAAGCGGGACTCGCCGGGGTCGCCCTGACGGCCGGAACGGCCGCGCAGCTGGTTATCGATACGCCGGGACTCGTGCCGCTCGGTGCCGACCACGTAGAGCCCGCCGGCCTCGACGACCTCCTCGTGCTCCTCCTTGACCTTTTCCTTCCACGAGTCGACGACCTGGGGCCATGCCTCCTCGTACTCCTCCGGCTGCTCCAGCTGGGAAAGACCCCGCTTGTGCAGCTCGAGGTCGGCCTCGAACTCAGGGTTGCCGCCGAGCACGATGTCGGTGCCGCGACCGGCCATGTTCGTGGCGACGGTTACCTGGCCCTTACGGCCCGCCTTCGCCACGATCGTGGCTTCCTTCTCGTGGTACTTGGCGTTGAGCACCTCGTGCGGGATGCCGCGTCGGCGCAGCAGCGTGGCGAGGTACTCCGACTTCTCGACACTCGTCGTGCCGACGAGCACGGGCTGGCCCTGCTCGTGGCGCTCGGCGATGTCGTCCGCGACCGCTTCGAACTTGGCGTCCTGCTTCTTGTACACGACGTCGGACTCGTCGCCGCGGATCATCGGCTCGTTCGTCAGGATCGGCACGACGCCGAGCTTGTAGGTCTTGAAGAACTCGTTCGCCTCGGTCATGGCCGTGCCGGTCATGCCGGACAGCTTGTCGTACTGGCGGAAGTAGTTCTGCAGCGTGATCTGCGCCAGCGTCTGGTTCTCCTGCTGGATCTCGACGCCTTCCTTGGCCTCGATCGCCTGGTGCAGACCTTCGTTGTAGCGGCGGCCGTACAGGATGCGGCCGGTGAACTCGTCGACGATGAAGACCTCGCCGTTCGACACGACGTAGTCCTTGTCGCGCTTGTACAGCTCCTTCGCGCGGATCGCGTTGTTCAAGAAGCTCACCAGCGCGGAATTGCCCGGCTCGTAGAGGTTGTCGATGCCGAGGTGGTCCTCGACCTTCTCGACCCCGGGCTCGAGGACGCCGACGGTCTGCTTCTTCTCGTCGATCTCGTAGTCGTAGTTGTCGCGCTCGCGCCACTCCTCGTCGTCCGTCGGCTTGACCAGCCGGTCGGGCAGGCGGCGCATGCGTGGGACCACCTTGGCGAACTCCTGGTACCACTTGGTCGGCATGTCCGCGGCCCCGCTGATGATCAGCGGCGTGCGCGCCTCGTCGATGAGGATGGAGTCGACCTCGTCCACGATTGCGAAGCTGTGGCCGCGCTGCACACACTCGTCCAACTGCGAGGCCATGTTGTCGCGCAGGTAGTCGAACCCGAACTCGCTGTTGGTGCCGTACGTGATGTCGGCGAGGTACGCCTCCCGCCGGGCGGCGGGCGCCATCTCCGCGACGACGACCCCGATCTCAAGGCCGAGGAACTGGTGCACGCGCCCCATCCACTCGGCGTCGCGCTTGGCGAGGTTGCGCACGACCTCGGCCAGCGGCACTTCGACGTGCAGATCATGGGCGGCGCGGCTCTCCACCTGGG
>JBOHBN010000049.1:0-15747 GCA_050698355.1 Streptosporangiales bacterium
GCTCATGCTCCAGCGCGAACAGCAGCGGCTCCTCCCGAGGTGTCACACGTTCGAGGAACTGGTGCGCGTCAACGACGACGCGGAGCAGGTAAGCGCGAGTGACTACCCGGACTACTGGGAGCAGGGAACGCTCAGCCTTCCGCTCTCGTACCAGTTCGAGCCCGGTGACGCCGCCGACGGGGTGACCGTGCACGTACCGCTCGCCTTGCTGAACCAGGTCGACGGGGCCGATTTCGGCTGGCAGGTTCCAGGGTTGCGCTATGACCTCGTCACGGCGCTCATCCGGTCACTGCCGAAGCAGTGGAGACGCAGCTTCGTACCGGCGCCCGACCACGCGCACCAGTTCCTCGAACGTGTGACACCTCGGGAGGAGCCGCTGCTGTTCGCGCTGGAGCATGAGCTGCGGCGGATGACGGACGTGACCGTGCCGCGCGACGCGTGGGACCTCGCGAAGGTGCCGGACCACCTCACGATGACGTTCAGGGTGCACGGCGACGACGACCGTACGCTCGCCGAGGGGAAGGATCTGGAGGCGTTGCGCCGGTCCCTCGAGGAACCGACCCGTGACGCCATCTCCACCGTCGGGCGCGACATCGAGCGCACGGGCGTGCGCGCGTGGGACTTCGGTGCGCTCCCCCGCGTACGCGAAGGCGAGCGCGCGGGCCGCAACGTGCGCGCGTACCCGGCGCTGCTCGACGAGGGCGACAGCGTCTCGGTCGCCATGGTCGAGACGGAGGGCGAGCAGCGGCGCGCCAACTGGAAGGGCACCAGGCGGCTGGTGCTGCTCGCCGCGCCGGCGCCGCTGGGATACGTGCAGCGACAGCTCGCCAGCAACGAGAAGCTCGCGCTCGGGCACAACCCGCACGGCCGGGTACAGGACCTGCTGAGCGACTGCGTCAACTGCGCGGCCGACAAGCTCATGGCCGAGTACGGCGCTCCGGTGTGGGACAAGGAAGCATTCGACGATCTGTACGACCACGTCCGTGCGGGGCTTGCCGACACAACGCTGGACACCGTACGCAGGGTTGCGCCCGTACTGACGTCCGCGTACCGGATCGACCAGCAGCTGAC
This sequence comes from Streptosporangiales bacterium, assembly GCA_050698355.1. Taxonomy (GTDB): domain Bacteria; phylum Actinomycetota; class Actinomycetes; order Streptosporangiales; family WHST01; genus JBOHBN01. Next base: position 1,072 of record JBOHBN010000049.1, read on the forward strand.
CGCGGCCGAGCGTACCGTTCCCGCGGCGGTAGTAGCCGACATCCGCGCGCAGCTCTCCGGTCTCGTCTTCCCCGGTTTCGTGACCGCGATCGGGTGGCACCGGCTGCCCGACCTGCAGCGCTACCTGCGCGCGGTCGAGCGCAGGTTGGAGAAGCTGCCGGGCGATCCGGAGCGTGACGTGGCGCGGATGGAGAGCGTGCGGTACGTGGCCGGTGCGTACGAGGAGTTGCTGGCGACGCTGCCCGCCGATCGCGCCGAGACCACAGATGTGCGCGCGATCCGGTGGATGATCGAGGAACTCCGGGTGAGCTACTTCGCCCAACGCCTCGGCACCGCGTACCCGGTCTCGGAGAAGCGCGTCCTGCGCGCCATCGACGACCTGGCCGGCTGACCGAGCAGGGATCGAATTGCAGTGGGCAAAATGATCACGGTATGAAACTCATTACCGCCTTCCCGCGGCCCGCAGGCAATGAGAAGCAGGAACTCACTTACACATCGTGATCATTTTCTATGCGCGACGATCAGCTCAGCGGAACGTTCCACTAGCGGGCGGAACCGGTCGTAGGCACCAACGGCCACCGACATGGGTCCGGGCCCGCGTGCTGCGCCTCCCACTCGTCCGCCAGCAGGGCGAGGTCGATCTCGTCGCTCCAGACTCCCTTGAACCATTCGTTCTTGACCAGGAGTGCCTCGCGTCGCATCCCGAGCCGTTCGGCGAGCCGGAGCGAGGCGCGATTGCGGGCATCCACCCTGGCCACCACCCGATGCAGCCCAAGCTGATCGAAGGCCAGGTGCAGCAACGCATGCGTGGCCTCGGTGGCGTAGCCGCGACCGGAGTAGTCGGGATGGAACACCCAGCCGGCCTCGCCGCCACGATGTTCGACACTCTGGAAGAAGAGCATCACGTCACCGATCACCTGGCCGATCTCGGCCAGCTCCACACCAAGGGTTACCGCATCGCCCTCGGCCGCGATCACCGCCCGGGTCCATCCGCCGACGAGCTTTTCCGCGACCGACTCGCTGGTCATCGGCTCGAAGGGCACAAACCTGCATACATCCTCGATCGACCGGTAGGCGACAAGGGCCTCGGTATCGGCGACCGATAACGGCCGGAGCAACAAGCGAGCCGTACGGACGGGATAGTCGGGACGCAGCTCCACCGGCCCATCATGTCATCGATGGCCTCGCCGGGATGAGCACCCATGATCGTGGGAAGTCCGCCCGTTGCCGGCCGCGGGTACGTTTCCCCTGATCACTCACCCGGGCCCTGCGCGATCAGTCGATGCCGGGCGCGATGGTCGACTCGAACACCTCGAGCACGCCCGTGTCGCCCGAACGCGTGACCGCCCCGATGGTCGGGCGGTGCCACAACCAGCAGTCCAGGTCGGCAGCGGTGCCGCTGACCGTGGCCGCAGCCTCACCGCCGGGGTCGGTGTCGGCCGGGTGGATGTCCGGCTCATCGCGGAACCTGTTGTCGCTGGGGTCCGTACCGGTGAAGCGCCCGAGGGTGACGAACCAGGAGCCGTCGGTGTCGGTCGACTGCAGCCGCACCGTCCTCTCGCTGTCCGGGGTGAATTCGCCCCACTCCGGTACCCCGCCGTACATGATCCGAAGCGCCTCGTCGACACCGTCGGCGCTTAGCTGCGCGTCCATCGGCGTACGGTTGCCGGCCGTGATCTCGGCGTCGACCCGGTGGATCAACGCCTCGTGCGCCTGGCGCCGGCGGATGAAGCGGACCGTCTGCTCCTCCGCCCAAGTCCACGCGACCGTCTCCGGTGGGTGGGCAGCGAGGACCTCACCGAGCTCACCGCTCGCGCGCTCGTAGAAGGCGAGCAGCCCAGCGCGGTCGGTCGGGCGGTTGGGGCGCTCCAGTTCCTCCAGAGTCGACGCCGCCGTCACGCCCTCGCGCACGATCGTGCCCCAGAACCACTGCACCTCAGCCAGATGCCACAGCAGGTCGTCGGCGGCCCAGTCCGGGCACGGAGGTACGGGTGCATCGGGCGCCGCCTCACGAAGTGCGTCGGCGAACCGGGCGGACTCCCGCGCCAGATAGTCGAGGTAATCCAAGGGTCTGCTCATCGCGGTGCACCATACAGGCCACCGCCGGCACGCGGCAGGCGGTTTTCCTCACCTACCCACCTGGCTGGTCCCTCCATCGTGCGTACTTCCCACGATGAGTTCCTGCTTCTCATTGCCTGCAGGCAGAGAGAAGCAGGAACTGAGTTACATACCGTGATCATCTTGGGACGTGACACCGCAGCAGCCACAGAACACCTTGTCGGGGTCGGCACGGCGGTCAGGCTATCCGAGCAGGCCCACCACGGTACGAAAGGCACCCGGCAACCGCGCCGCGGTCGGCACGATGCGCGGGGCGAGGACGGAGTTGTTGCGCGCCCATAGCAGCGACTCGGTCAGCAGCCGGTACGTGCGCGAACCGCGTCGCCACGCCCGGTCGTACCGGTCGATGCGGCCATCGAGCACGCACTGCACCAGCTGCCGCGCGGCGGTGAGCGCGACGGCGATGCCCTCGCCGGTGAGCGCATCGACGTAACCGGCGGCGTCGCCCACGAGCAGCACCCGGCCGGCCACGCGGTGCCGTACCCGCTGGCGCAACGGCCCCGCGCCCAGCACGGGGCCCGCCGGAGCGTCGCGCAGACGCGCGGCGAGGCGCGGGAATGTCGCCAGATGGTCGGTGAACGGGCCACGGTGCGCGGTGAGCACCGCCACCCCGACGAGTTCCGGCCCGATCGGGGTGACGTACGCCTCCGCACGTGGCGTCCAGTGCACCTCGACGTACTCCGACCACGGCGCGACGTGGAAGTGCCGCCGCAGCCCGTACCTGGGCACCCGCCGATCGGCCAGATCGAGACCGACGGCGCGACGGACCCGCGAGTGCAGGCCGTCCGCTGCGACGAGGTACCGCGCGCGGCGGCCGGCGACGGTCACGCCGCCATCGTCCTGATGGAACTCGGTGACCCGGGCAGGGAGTACGGGAATGCCCAGCTCGGCGGCACGGTGCGCGAGTGCCGCGTGCAGCTCAGTCCTGCGCACCCCCAGCCCGGAGCCGTCCCGGAACGCCGCCTGCGCGACCTGCCGGTCGTCCAGGTAGCGGATGCCCCGAAACGGGTACCCGGCGACGCGTACGCCGAGCGACGACAGCGCGCGCACCGCTCCCGGCATCAGGCCCTCCCCGCAGGCCTTGTCGATCGGCGCCGGTCGCTGCTCGGCGACCATGACGTCGAGCCCGGCCATGACTGCGTGGATCGCCGTACCGAGGCCGGCCGGCCCACCACCCACGACGAGCAGGTCCGTCATTGCCCACCCGCGACCTTAGAACGTGTTTGGGAAGGTGAGGTCGAGGTCAACTCTTTGTGGCTCGGGCATGAGACAGCCATCCACATGTCAGACAGCTCCGGTTCGAACCCGCCCACGAGGTTAGTTTCCGAACACATTCTTGCCCAGCGCCGCGTTCTCGCGGCGGATGCGAACGGCGAGCAGCAACGCGTTCAGCCCCGTGAACGCGGCCGCGGTGACCCACGCGGACCGTACGAGGGGCAGCGCGGCACCCTCGACGACGACCGCGAGGTAGTTGGGGTGGCGCAGCCACCGGTACGGGCCGCGCCTCACCAGGGAACGACCGGGCACGACGATGATCCTGGTGTTCCACGAACGGCCGAGCGTCGCGACGCACCACCACCGCAGGCCCTGCGACGCCAGAACGGCGGCAACCATCGGCCAGCCGAGCCGCGGCAGGAACGGGCGGCGCGCCAGCGACGACTCGGCCAGGCAGGCGACGAGCAGTCCGCTGTGCAGCGCGACCATGGGCGGGTAGTGCCCGCGGCCGTACTCGACACCACCGCGCGCGAAGCTCCAGGCCGCATTGCGCCGGGTGACCACCAGCTCGGCCAGCCGCTCACAGCCGACGAGGAGCACAAGACGGGTATACGCGCGCACGGCCGCCTACCAGCGCAACAGGACGAGCTCGGCGCAGAAGCCCGGTCCCATGGCGAGCAACATGCCGGGCGTACCGGGCGGTGGCCGGCGTACGCGCAACGTGTCGCGCAGGACGTACAGCACCGACGCGGAGGACAGGTTCCCTATCTCGGCGAGCGACTGCCAGGTGAGGTCGAGAGCACCATCGGGCAGCTCCAACGCGTCCTGCACCGCCTCGAGTACCTTCGGCCCGCCCGGGTGGCACACCCACGCGGTGATGTCGGCGGGAGTGAGGCCGTGGTCGGCGAGGAAGCCGCGCACGTCCTCGCCGAGGTACTGGCGTACGACGTCCGGCACGTCGGGGCTGAGCACGATCTGGAACCCGGACGCGCCGATGTCCCAGCCCATGACTCGCTCGGTGTCGGGGTAGAGGCGGCTCCGCGTCGCCACGACACGCGGGCCGTCGCCTTCCCCTCCGACGGCCCGTTCCGCGCCGCACGCCACGACCGCCGCCACGCCGTCGCCGAAGAGCGCGCTCGCGACCATGTTCGCAGTCGACGGGTCGCCGCGCTGCATGGTGAGGGAGCACAGCTCGACGGAGAGCAGCACCGCGACATGGTCCGGCCACGCCCGCAGGTAGTCGTGCAGCCGCGCGATGCCCGCCGCGCCCGCGACGCAGCCGAGGCCGAACACCGGGAGCCGCTTCACGTCCGGCCGAAAGCCGACCCGGGAAACGAGCCGGGCGTCGACGGACGGCACGGCGATCCCGGTCACCGATGTGGTGAGGATCAGATCGACGTCGGTCGGGGTCAGCCCGGCCTCGTCCAGCGCGGCCCTGATGGCGACCTCCCCGTAGTCGACCGCCGCCTCGATGTACGCGTCGTTCGCGTCACCGAAACCCGCCAGGTCGGCGTACCGCTCGAGCGGCAGGGTGAGGTAGCGGGAACGGACCTGGGAGCTGGCGTGCAGCTTCCCGAGTGCTTGTTTGGCACCGCTCGCGCCGATACCCATGCCGACCACGGCGTCGGTCAGCTCCTCCTGGGTATACCGGTAGGGCGGCAACTCACCGTGCACAGCCGCGATCCGCGTCGTTCCGGTCTGCACGAGATCTCCTCTCGGTTGGACTGTCTCATGCGCGGGTGGCCGCGCTGTCCTCTCATTGCCTCCATCAGGAAGACTCCTTCCCAGACGAGGCGAAGCAGGAACGGATACGCATGAATGGCCGCACCGCGCACGGGCTGGTCCGCGCAGCCCACCCCGTACCCGCGGTTGCCGTCATCGCGTTCGTCACCGTGGTCGCGGCCGCCACCGGCAGGTCGCCCGCCAGTTGCCTGCTCGCCGCCGTGACCGTCCTCGCGGGCCAGCTCTCGATCGGCTGGTGCAATGACGCGGCGGACGCGGCCCGCGACCGGCGGGTCGACAGGCAGGACAAGCCGATCGTGGCCGGCCTCGTGGACCGGAGGGTCGTCCTGGTTGCCGCGGGGATCGCGGTCGTGGCCTGCGTGCCGCTGTCGCTCGCGAACGGCCTGCTCGCCGGGGCGGCACACCTGGTCAACGTCGCCGCCGCGTGGGCGTACAACCTCGGGCTCAAGCGGACACCGCTGTCCTGGGTGGCGTACGCGGTCGGCTTCGGGGTGCTGCCTGGCTTCGTCACACTCGGGCTCCCCGGTCACCCGTGGCCGGCGCCGTGGGGCACGGCGGCTGCCGCGCTGCTCGGCCTCGGCGCGCACCTGGCGAACGTGCTGCCCGACATCGCCGATGACCTGCGTACGGACGTTCGGGGCCTGCCGCAGCGGCTCGGCGCCCGCCTCACCCGCGCCGCGATCCCGGTGCCGCTGGTCGCGGCGTCCGTCGTCCTCGCCCTGGGTCCGCCGGGACCGCCCCGTCTGGGCGCGCTGGTAGCGCTCGCGCTCGCCGTCGTGGTGGCCGGCTTCGTGCCGTTCCTGCCCGCGGCGAGCACGTGGCGGCGCGTTCCCTTCCTCATCTCGCTCGTTGTGGCGGCGATCGATGTGGCGCTGTTCGCGCTCTCCGGTAGCTCACTTGCCGGATGACGCCCAGCCGCGCCACGAGTCGACGGTGACGACGATCGCCGGTCCCGCGGGCGGATCGTCCGCGTACTGGGGGTACTTCGCCGCCAAGGCGCGGGTGGCCTCGTCCAGCTCGTGGCCGCCGTCGACGATGCGCGCCGAACCGTCCGCTCGTACCCACCACAGCTCATGCCAGTCCGCACGGTAGTAGTCAACGAGCAGGCACACCCGCGGGTTCAGCTCGATGTTGGCGAGCCGCGCGAGGCGCTTGGTCGTCTTGGGCTTGGCGTCGACGGCGGTGTAGATGGTGTCGCCTGTGCACGCGAACGTCACCGGCACCAGGTGCGGGCTCCCGGACGGCCTGACGGTGGCGAGCCGCGCGACCCGCGCGTCCGCGAACCGGCGCCGCGCCTCCTCCGTACGCACGGTTCGACGCTACTCCGCAGGTTGTCAGAACGTCAGGGTGCTATAGCACCGTGAGGTTCTGACAACCTGCGCGTGAAGGCGACCAGCATCGCCGCAAACGTGACGCACCAGGCGGCGAACGCGACCCAGGTGGCAACGGTGCCGATCTCCGTCATCGGGTGCAGGTGCGTGGCCATGCCGAAGTCGTCGGTCGCCACGCTGTACATCCCGAGCGGGAAGACCATCGCCCACAGCGCCGCGTCGTACTGCAGGCGCCGCCCCTCGCGCATCCACTCCCAGATGCTGCCGGCGACGAGCAGCGGTACCAGCCAGCTCCCGAAGGACCACAGCAACAGCGACAGCCCCGCCACCACCGGCCGGACGAGCTCGACCGCGTGCACGCCGGTCAGCTGCAGGACCTGACCGCCGGACGCGACAGTGATGGCCGTCGCGCCCATCAGGATCCAGTACGGCGGGCCGAGCTCAGCGAGGTTCGGAGTGCGGAACAGGATCCGTACGCCGAGGAACACGACGATCACCAGGTACAGCACGATGCCCACCGACCAGCACGCCACCGCCATGAACGCGAGCGCGACCCGCGCGTCGTGCGACACCGGATGCAGCGTGGCGCTCGCCACCGCGACCGACTGGGTGGCGACCACCCACATCAGCCATGAGCCGTTCACCCGCGCGAGGACCGCCGCGCCCGGCGTGCGGAACATCACGAGCAGCGGGATGCCGTACCCGAGCACCAGCCAAGCGAGCACGCCGGCGATCGCGAAGCCGATCGCGGCGTACACCTCCCCGGCGAGTGCGAGGCGGGTGGAGAGCACGTCCGCGGCGGCGACGAAGGTGAGGTAGCCGAACGCGCTGGCCGGATCCGTACCGTCCGCGGCTACGCGACGCGGGTATGCGACGGCTCGCCAGACGTGCGCGACGAGGAGTACCGCGAACAGGGCGAGACCGACGGCGAGCATGGCGAGGGAGAGGACTTCCAGGTGCCGGTAGCTGATGCCGACGGATACCGCGCCGGTCGCCATCACCGCGGCGAACCCGCCCGGGTACAGGTCACGTACGAACCGACCGGCCAAGCCCTCGCGCCCGCCGCCTTGCATCCGTACCTCCTGTTCACGCGCCGTCAGTGTCTCAGGAGGCAGGTTCGGGGGGAGTCAGCTGGGTAGCTGGACGCCGAGCGTCGCGCGCAGACCTGAGACGCCCTCGTCGGTGAGGTGTACGGCGCGCTGGCGCGGCCTCCTGCGTACCCAACCCGCGTCGAGGAGCGCGGTGAGCAGCGCCGCGCCGAGCCCGCCCGCGAGGTGGTGGCGCTGCTCGCTCCAGTCCAGGCAGAACCGCAACAGCGGCCGGGTGCGGCGCTTGGGCTGCCGAAGGCTGCCGACGTCGACGCCCAGCGAACCGAGCACGGGTGCGGCGGCGCGACCGAGTTCGTACGGGTGCTCGGCCAGTGGCGCGGAGATGCGGTCGCCGTCCCGCCGCTCGCCCGTCGGCACACCGTCCACCCGTACGAGCGCGTCCTGGTCGAGCAGGGCCGCGGTCACGGCGACGCCGAGTCGTCCGGCCAGGTGGTCGTAGCAGGTACGGGCACGCCTCAGCGCCTCGGCCCGGGTGCCCTGCGTGAGCGAGCGCACCTGCCGGGGCGGGGCGATCGAGGCGAGCGACTCCAGCACGGCGGCGACCTCCGAACCGGCGAGGCAGTAGAACCGGTGCCGGCCGGAGCGCTCGACCGACACGAGCCCGGCGTCGCGCAGCTTGGCCAGGTGCGCGCTCGCCGCCGGCGCGGATACCCCGGCCTCGCTCGCGAGGACGGACGCGGCCAGCGCGCGGCCGTCCGCCAGCACCTGGAGCACGCGTGCACGCGCCGGTTCGGCGAACAGCGCGGCGACCGTTGCCACGTCCGCGTCGCCGTACCGGTCCCTGGTCACTGCTGTAGTCATGACCCCATTGTCCGGCGGACACGCTTCCATGGCGATGGAAACGTGCTGTGCGTGAGTTGCAAATGACCACGCTATGTGGGCTTACGCCGCCTTCTCGGGGTCTGCAGGCATCGAGAAGGGCGGTTTGGCATCCATAACGTGGTCATTCAGGGGAGGGGACGGCTGGGACGGGCTACGCGTTACGTACGGCGCGTCAGGCGATCGGGCCCGTTCGGGCACGGGCACGCGACGGGCGCTGCTGGCGCGGCAACCGGGGCCCGCGTTCCGGCGCGAGCCAGCCGGACACGCCGAGCACGACGGTGAACACCGCCGCGGCCGCTCCCGCCGTGAGCGCGGCGCCGCCCGCGTACGCGACAACCAGCTGCGCCTTGCCGATGCTGGCCGCCGGGATCTGCGCGATCAACGCCAGCGCCAGGCTGCCGGCGACGAGGCAGGCGACAGCGACGAACGCCAGCAGCGCCATCGCTCCCCTCGGCGGCCTGGGCGCCACCGGCCGGAGTGCCTGGTGTCTGTGGTCGAAGAGCAGCACGGCGATACCCACCACCGCCGCCCAGATGCCGACCACGATGTACGCGGCGATCGCATCACTGGGCCGGTGCCAGCCCGCGGTGAGGGTCGCCATGCCGGTGAGCGCGGCGTATGCACCGCCGAGCACGCCGACGGGGGCGCGCAGCCGCGGCGGCACGACGAGGGTGAAGGCGACGGCCACCGAGGCGGCCGCGGTCGTGTGCCCGCTGGGCAGCGTGTTGCTGGGGGCGCCGATGATCCCGCCGCTCAGGCTGACGCCGAGGTCCGGACGGTGGAGCACCACGTGCTTGAGTACCTGGGTGGTGATGTTGGCGCCCAGCACGAGCGCACTGGTCGCCGCAGCGAGCAGGTACCGTCGGCGTAGCAGGCCAACGATCGCGACCGCGATCACGGCGGCAAGCAGCGACGCCACCATGACGATGTCGAGGAGCGCTGACACGACCGGCTCGATCTGGGCGAAGCCGACCCGGCCGCCGGTCACCGAGGCGGAGTCGAGTAGCTGGCCGAGCGGGGTGGTGACGAACTCCACATACACCGCGATCAGCGCGGCGGTCTGCACGATCCCGACGATGGCGAGCATCGCCGCGCGCCTGTACCGCTGCCCCATGACATCCGAGCCTAGGGGGTCGGGGCCGCGATTGCCGACGCCTTCCCCGAACGGCACGCGGGCGTTACGGTACGGCCGGGCGGGCGCCGATGTGCTGCTCGACCACGCGTACGGCCTGGCCCAGGCTGTCCTCGGCGCGCAGCTGCTGGCCGACGCGGCGGGCCCCGGCGGCGATCGCCGGGTCGTGGGTTGCCTGGCGTATCGCTGCGGCGAGGCGCTCGGGTGTGAGCTGGCTGCGTGGCAGCGGGCCGGGGCTCGCGGGGAGCGCGTGTATCCGCTCCGCCCAGAACGGCTGGTCGGCGAAGAACGGAACGGTCACGTTCGGGACGCCTGCCCGCAGCGCCGCCGCGGACGTGCCCGCGCCCGCGTGGTGGACCACAGCCGCGGCTCTCGGGAACAACCAGTCGTGCGGGATCTCCGGCACGTGCAGTAACCGGTCGTCGTCCTCCATGCCGCCCAGGTCGAGGTCACCCACGAGCACCCCGCGCCTGCCTGCCAGCCGGAGCGCTTCGGCGGCCGTACGCGCCAGCACGGCCGGGTCCCAGGCCGTCATGGAGCCGAACGTGATCACGACCGGGGGGTCGCCCGGGTCCAGGAACCGCAGCAGCCGCGTGGGCGGCTCCCAGCCCGGCGGGGGCTCCGCGGACCAGTAGCCGGTGACGTGCAGCCACGGCCCCCAGTCGGCCGGGCGCGGCACCACCGTCTCGCTGAATCCGTACAGCACCGGCCACCGGTGCCTGTGCGCGTACCCCAGGGGCGTGCCCCACCGCATCGGCGGCAGGCCGATCGCCGTCCTGGCCCGGTTACCCGCCCGCTGGAAAGGCCGCCACGACAGCTGCTCCAGCAGCATGTGGGTGAGCCGGTTGTACGGGCCGCCGAACAGCGGCATCCGAGGCAGCCCGATGGCCGGGAAGGCGCTCGTACGGCTCTTGGGCCACTGCGAAACCATCATGGCGGGAACGCCGACGTGCTGGGCGATGTCGCCGATGTTGACCAGAGGGGTGAACAGCAGCGCGTCGGAGTCCGCGGCGGCGCGGCGCAGGTCGTCGAGGAGCTGGTCGATCAGCGGGACGAGAACCCGGCGCAGCCGTAGCACCTGCACCACCGGCCCCCCGGCGCCGCTGACCAGTTTGCGGCCGCCCCGCTCGCTGAGGACACCGGTGGCGGGCGGGCCGGCGGGCGAGAAGTCGAGGCCGGCGCCGCGGACCAGGTCGGCGAACTCCGGTGACGTGGCGACGCGTACGCGGTGTCCGGCCCGGTCCAGCGCCGCTCCCAGCGCGACGAGGGGTTGGACGTCGCCGCGCGACCCCACTGCCAGCAGGGTGATGCGCATCGCCCTCACCCGGCGTTGCCGGCGCGGCACGACGGGGGTGACGGCAACCGGCGTACGGGGTCGTGCCGGCGTCCTGACCGCGGGTCCCGGGTCATGTCGCACCCGCGCGTGTCTTGACTCGCTTACTCGCGGCTCTCGCGATGAGCCACAAGCCGACGAGCATCGCAACCACGGCGGCCGCCTGAGTGGCCACGGCGAGCGGGTTGTGCGCGGGCACCTCGCCGAGAACGACCAGGCCGAACAGCACGGCGCCGGCCACGTCGACCACGTTGATCATCGGCAACGACATGGAAAGCGGCGCGATGCGGTAGGCCCGCTGGTTGACGACGATGGCGAAGGCCCCGGCGACGACCAGCGCGTAGATCGGCCAGGACAGCAGCGCGTTCTCGATGCCGTCGCTGGCGAACTGGCCCGCGACGATCTTCGTCAGGCCGGCGGTCAGCCCGAACAGGACGCCCACGCACGCGCCGAGGCTCAGCGCCTGCCTGTTCCTCGATCGCAGTCGGCTCGCGCCTGCCGCAACGCCACCTGCGACCACCAGGCAGGCGAGGGTCAACACGATCCCGTCCCGGCCATGGATAGACGAATTGGTGTCGGTCGGGTCGGTGGTCACCACGAAGGCCACTATCCCCAGGGCGGTCACCGACACCGCGATCACCTCGTTCGCCGAGGGCAGGCGTCGGTCCAGGCCGGCACGGACGAGCACCGCGAGCACCACCCCGCCGATCATGATCGGTTGCACCAGCGCGATGGGCGCCAGGTGCAGGGCGAAGGCGTGGAACACGAGCGCTCCGCCGCTGAGCAAGAAACCCACGACCCACAGCGGCTTCGTGACCAGGTACCGCAGCAGTTGGGCCGAACCCCGTACGGAGGGTGGCGCGGTGCCGGCGACTCGATGCTGCAACGAGGTCGAGAACGCGAACCCGCACGCGGAGGCCAGCGCCGCCGCCAGCGCGATCAGGACCGACACGTCACCCCTCCGGGCGGCAATGGGCGCACTGCTCCCTTGACTCGGTGGGACTCCATCCGACCACGCTACCGGGGTGAGCCCCCGGGCCGTGCACCGAGCACGCCCATGGCGGCGTGCGTGTCGGGTCATACTGCTAGCCTCGACCGCCGGCTAGCGGAGGGGCAGGGCATGATCGCCGACTTGTGGTTCGACCCGGTCTGCCCCTGGACCTGGCTGACCTCCCGCTGGTTGCTCGAGGTCGAACGCGTCCGGCAGGTCGAGGTGCGCTTCCACCTGATGAGCCTGTCGGTGCTCAACGAGGGGCGCGCGGACGTCACCGACTTCTACCGTGAGGGCGTGGAGCGCTGGTGGCGCCCGGTACGTGTACTCGCCGCTGCCGAGCGAGCCCACGGCAACGAGGTCCTGCGGCCGCTGTACACCGCCATCGGCACCCGCCTCCACGTGCACGACGAGCCCTACGGGCAGGACCTCTACCGGCATTCGCTGGAGGAGGCGGGGCTGCCCACGGAGCTCGCGGAGGCCGCGGAGAGCACCGAGTACGACGACGCCGTACGCACCAGCCACCGCGCAGCGGCGATCAAGGCCGCAGACGCCGATCTGGGCTCGCCGACGATCCACGTCCCGGGCCCGGACGGCACTTCTGTGGCGCTCTTCGGCCCGGTGGTCTCGCCCACGCCGCAGGGCACGGAGGCCGGCCGGCTGTGGGACGGCGCCATGCTGATGGCGACCACGCCCGGCTTCTACGAGGTCAAGCGCGGGCGCGACGTCGACCCCATCGTTGAGTAGCCGGGGAGGCACACGATGCGAACTGCAGATGCGATCGTCGTCGGGCTCGACAACGGCGGCACGACGAACAACGCCACCGTGCTCGACGCCTCGGGGACGTTCCTCGTCGAGGAGATGTGCGAGCAGCCGAGCCGCGTACGTGAGGGCCCGCAGGTGGCGGTGGAGGCGATGGCAGAGGCGCTCGAGCACGTCCTCGATATCACCGGGGTGTCGCGCGCCGACGTCGCGGCGGTCGGCCTGGACACCCCGGGTCCGGCGAGCCCCGACGGGGTGATCTCGTCCAAGGGCGCCACGAACTTCTCCGACGCTCCGTGGCGCGGCTTCGACATCAGGTCGGCACTCGAGGACCGCCTCGAGCTGCCGGTCGTCTACAACAACGACGCCAACGCCGCGGCGCTGTACGCCCACCACGCGCGGTTCGGCGCCGACGCGGCCCGGCACTCCTCGGTCGCGGCGATCGTCGGGACCGGGCTGGGCGGCGGCGTGGTCGAGGCGGGCGAGGTCGTGGCCGGCGCGGCGGGCATGGCCGGCGAGCTCGGCCACGTGCACATCCCGATGGAGGGCCTGCTCGCCGAGGGCCAGCCGACACCCGAGTGCAACTGCGGGTTCCGGGCCGACGCGGAGAGCGTCGCCTCGCTCACCGGGATCGAGAAGAACCTGCTGCCGTACTGGCTGACCAGGTTCGGCGACCATCCGCTCGCCGGGATGCCCCTGCATGACGCCGCGAAGCTGGTGCGCTCGTACGGCGAGAAGGACGATCCGCTGGCCCTTCGCGTCTTCGAGCAGCAGGCGATGGCACTCGGCAGGCTGTTCACGATCGCCGCGAACTTCGTCGATCCCGAGGTGTACTTCCTCGGCGGTGGCGTGGTCGAGGCCGCGCCGCGGTTCCGGGAGTGGTTCGTCGCCACGGTACGCGAGCACACCCAGCTGCGCGCCGAGCAGGCGGCGGTCTGCACGTTCGCCCTCGTCCCGGACCTGGACATGGCGGGTGCAAGGGGCTCGGCGATCGCCGCTCTCAACTCGCTTCAGCGCTCATAGCTGTCGTACCCCAACGACAGGATGGCGGCATGGAGGTAAGGCAGGAGCAGGTGCTCGCCTGGCGGATGCACCGCCAGCTGCTGGCCGGGCACGGCGACACGGCGAACGTCGGTGTCGCCGAGGTCGCCGCCAGGCTGTGTGGGGTGCAGGCTCATGTCGCCTCGGCGGCGGTGCTCGCCATCGGCGTGCGTCGCAGGCAGCGCTCCGACGAGCCGATCCAGCGCGCTCTTCGCGAGGAGCGCACGCTCGTGAAGATGTGGTCGGCGCGTGGCGCGCTGCACCTGCTCGAGGCGCGGCAGGCGCCGCTGCTTGCGGCGGCGATGGGCTCGCTCGCGTTCTGGGAACGCAGCGCCTGGCTGCGCGGGCACGGTGTCACCGCGGCGGAGCAGGAGCAGATCACACAGGCCGTCGGCAAGGTGGTGCACGGCCGGGTGCTGACCCGCGACGAGCTCGTCGACGAGGTCGTGGAGGCCTGCTCGTCGAGGCACCTCGCCAAGGCGCTGCGTTCCGGGTGGGGCGCGCTGCTCAAGCCGGCCGCGATGCAGGGCCTCCTCTGCCACGGGCCGCCCGACGGCCACCGGGTCACGTTCACCAGCCCTCGCACGTGGCTGCCCACGTGGTCGACCCCGGAGCCCGACGAGGCAGGCCGTGCGGCCGTACGCGCCTACCTCGGCTCGTTCGGCCCGGCCACGCACGACGACTTCGCGCAATGGCTGGCGCGCAACACCCGGCCGCGTGTGACCAGGCCGTGGTTCGCCTCGCTCGCCGACGAGCTGACCAGCGTCACGGTGGACGGCAAGCACGGGTGGTTGCTCACCGCCGATGTCGACGAGCTGCGGCACACCCGGCCGAGCCGGTCCGTACGGCTGCTGCCGGCGTTCGACCAGTACGTCATCGCCGTCGCGCGAGACCTCATCCCGGCCGAGCACAAGCACGAGGTGAGCCGTCCGGCCGGCTGGATCTCCCCTGTCGTCCTGCGCGGCGGCCGGGTCGCGGGCGTATGGGAGGTCGACGGTTCCGCCCTGGAAGTCCGGCCGTTCGAGCACATCGGCAAGCATGCGCTCACCATGGAGGCGAAGCGGCTGGCCAGGGTACTC
>JBOHBN010000050.1:0-21955 GCA_050698355.1 Streptosporangiales bacterium
CTGCCGTCCAGGTCGACCTCGCGATGTCCGGCACGAGCAGCCTCCCGGCACTCGGCGCGGGTGCCGACGGCCACGATCCGCTCGCCGCGCACCAGGACGCTGTCGGCGTACGGGCAGGCCGCGAACAGTGTCGTCACGCGTGCGCCGGCGTAGATCGTGTCTGGCATCGCGCTCCCGTCGATTGGCTGGCGATCCACTATGCGAAGCACGGTGGGGGCGTGCCAAGATCCGGAGCGCGCGAGATGATGCAGCGCGGCGTAAGGAGGCCTGATGCTCAACCCCGCGCACCTGCTCACCCTGCAGGCGGTGGTACGGACGGGCTCGTTCGCTACCGCGGCGAACCAGCTGGGCTACACGGCATCGGCGGTGTCGCAGCAGATCGCGTCGCTCGAGCGTGCGGTCGGAGTGGCGCTGTTCGAGCGCTCGCCGCGCAGTGCCCGTCCCACGGCCTCGGCGGAGCTGCTTGCGAGCCGCGGCGAGCAGGTGCTCGGCGCGCTGGAACGGCTCCGGCTCGACGTCGCCGCGCACGCGCGCACGCAGGCCGAGCGGTTCGTGCTGGGCGTCTTCCCGAGCGCGGCCCGTCTCGTGCTTCCCGCCCTAACGCGCGACCCGGAGTGGGTCGCGTACGGTGTCACGCCGCGCGTGGAGGTCGCCGAGCCGTCCGCCCTTGTGAGCATGCTCGCCGGGGAGACCCTCGACGCGGCGGTGGTCTACCGCTTCGGCCGCAGCGCCTGCAGCTGGCCGTCGGGCATCGCGTCGGTGCACCTGTTCGACGAGCCGCTGCACCTCGTACTGCCGGACGGCCACCCGCTCGCCGCGGAACCGGTACTCGCCGCGCGGCAGCTCGACGGCGTCGCGTGGATCACCCACACGCCGGGGACGTCCGGCGCGCTGTCGATCGAGCGGCTGTGCGCCGACGCGGGGTTCTTCCCGCACGTGGTCGCGCACTGCGACGACTACACCGCGACGCTCGCTCTCGTACGTTCCGGGATCGGAGCCGCGCTGGTCCCGTCCGGCGCGCTGCCGGAGTCGCTGGATGGGCTGACCGTGCGTACGGTGCATGGTCTCGACGCGTACCGGGGCGTGTTCGCGCTCGCGGCGGAGAGCGACGCAAGCGACGCGACCGGCCTGCTGCTGGAACGGCTCAGCCAATGCTCCTGGGACGGCCCGCCGACCGCGGGGGCGCCCGCGGGGGTCGGGGACAGTATCGTTCCCCGGTGATCACCATCCGGCCAATCCGCCCCGAGGAGCTGGGACAGGTCGGCGACCTCACCGCCCGGGTGTACGTCGACGCCGGTTTCCTCACCCCCGAATCGCCGTACCTGACCCAGCTGCGCGATGCCGCGCGCCGCGCTCGGGCCGCCGAGCTGCTGGTCGCCGTCGACGGCACCGGCGCGGTCGTCGGGTCGGTCACCTACGTGGTGCACGGCGGCGACTACGCGGAGCTGGCCGGGCCCGGCGAGGGCGAGTTCCGGATGCTGGTAGTGGCGCCGGAGGCGCGCAAGCAGGGGATCGGCGAGGCGCTCGTACGCGCCTGCCTCGACCGCGCTCGTGCGGCCGGGTGCACAGCGATGCGGCTGTCCACCCAGGCCGAGATGACCGACGCGCACCGGTTGTACGAGCGGGTCGGCTTCGCGCGCACCCCCGATCTGGACTGGTCGCCGGCCCCGGGCGTCAGCCTGCTCGCGTACGCGCTGTCGCTGTAGCCCTGACCCCCCACTCCCCGGTGATCGTTACTCCACCGTGCAGATCAGGTCGCCCTCCTGGACGACGTCGCCCTCGCCCACCCGAAGTGTGGTCACCGTGCCCGCCGACTCGCTCAGCACGGGAATCTCCATCTTCATCGACTCGAGGATGACGACGGTGTCACCCGCCTCGACCGCGTCGCCCTCGGCCACGACGATCTTCCAGACGTTCGCGACCATCTCGGCGCGCACTTCCTCGGCCACGAGGGCTCCCTTCAGGTGCAGTCGGTGCGGGTCCGCGACCAACTCCGTACTATGCCCGATCACCGCCGGTAGCAGCCGCGCGCATGGCGTCGATGAGGCCGGTGTCGTACTCGCCGCTGACGAAGGCGGGCGTGTCGAGCAGCTCGGTGAAGAACGGCAGGTTGGTCTTGAGCCCGGTGATGTCGAACGCGGCCACCGCCTCGCGGGCACGGTCGAGTGCGGACTCGCGGTCGTCGCCGTGCGTCACGAGCTTCGCCAGCAGCGGATCGTAGTGCGCGGTAACGGTGTTGTCGGCCGCGTAGCCGGCGTCGACGCGAACGCCCTCACCCGTCGGCTCCTGCCAGCTGGTGATCGTGCCCGGGGACGGGAGGAACCGCACTGGGTCCTCGGCGTAGACGCGCAGCTCGATCGCGTGCCCGCGCGGTGCCACGGCGGTGACCTCCGAGGCGACATCCTCCCCCGCGGCGATCCGCAGCTGCAGCTCCACCAGGTCGAGCCCGGTGACCATCTCGGTGATCGGGTGCTCCACCTGCAGCCTGGTGTTCATCTCGAGGAACGAGAAGTCCTGCGCGGCGGCGTCGACGAGGCACTCGACCGTACCGGCGCCGACGTAACCGACCGCCTCGCCCGCTCGCACGGCCGCGGCCAGCATGCGTTCGCGCAGGTGCGAGGTCACGCCCGGTGAGGGCGTCTCCTCGGCGACCTTCTGGTGTCGGCGCTGGACCGAGCAGTCACGCTCCCCCAGCGCCACCACCCTGTCCTCGGCCAGGCCGAGGATCTGCACCTCGACGTGCCGGGCGTGCTCGACGTAGCGCTCGAGCATGATCGCCGGGTTGCCGAAGAACCGCTCCGCACGGCTGCGCGCGGTGTCGAACGCCTTGCGCAGGCCGTCCTCGTCGCGGGCGACGCCCATGCCGATGCCGCCGCCACCGGCCGCCGCCTTGACCATGAGCGGGTACCCGATGTCTGTCGCGGCCCGGACGGCGGCGTCGGCGTCCTCGACCGGCTCGGTGGTGCCCGCGGCGACCGGCACGCCGGCATCGGCCATCAGGTTACGTGCGTTGATCTTGTCGCCCATCGCGTCGATGGCGCTGGCACCGGGACCGACCCAGGTTAACCCCGCGTCCTGCACCTGGCGGGCGAAGTCGGCGTTCTCGGCCAGGAACCCGTAACCGGGGTGGATCGCCTCGACCCCGGACGTGCGGGCGGCCTCGAGCAGCTTGGCCGCGTCCAGGTAGCTCTGCGCGGGCGGAGCCGGACCGATGAGCAGCGCCTCGTCGGCCTCGGCGACGTACGGCAGGTCGGCGTCCGCCTCGGAGTGGACCGCGACGGCCTTGACACCCATGCGCTGCGCCGTACGGATCACCCGGCGAGCGATCTCGCCCCGGTTGGCGACAAGCAGCGCCTCGAACACGAAGCCTCCTTAGAACATGTTTGGAGAGGTCGGGCCGAGGTCAACGACCTTGTGGTTCAGGCACCAGACCCCAACATGTCGGACAACTCCTGTTCAACCCAGTCCACAACGTTAGTTTCCAAACACGTTCTTGCGGCAGGTCGGACTGACTGTGCCCCGCTAACCTACCGGTAGCCGCTGCCGCCGTTCGATGAGCTGCGCCAGTGCGCGAGTAACCGCCGGGTCGAAGTCGGTGGAGAGCGGGAGCTCGAGCCGGTCAATGGCCTGCAGCCGGATCTCCGGGTCCGGGGACTCGCCCACCAGGTCGTCGTACGCGTTGGCCACCCGGATGATGCGGCTCTCCGTCGGCACCTCGGCGTCGATCCGGCCGGCGTCGTCCAGGTACGGGTCGGCGGCGTGCTCGACGATCCTCGCCACCGGCTCCAGTCCGCCGCCCTCGCGGATCACCTCGCCGCCGAGGTGGGCGATCCGCAGCTGGTCCGGGGCGGCGAGCAGCGAGGTCGTGCCGCCGGGGACCGGGTCGACGAGCGACACCTGGCCGATGTCGTGCATCAGCGCCGCGAGCTGCAGGTCTCGCGTGCGCTTCTCCGACATGCCGAGCTCGCGCGCGATGCCCATTGCGAGGTCACCCACCCTGCGGGAGTGGCCCGGCTCGACGTAGCCCCCGAGTTCGGGGATCCGCGACAGCGAGCGCACGGTCTCCATCCGAGTCGTGCGCGTCGTCGCCCAGCGGAGGAAGGCCACCTGGGTGGCGGCGACCGGCATGAGCGCGACGACGAGCCCGAGCAGTCCGACGACGTCGACGCACAGTGCGAGCATGATGGCAAGCAGGCCCTCGACGAGGGAGTACGGGAACCGCGCGCGCACCTCGTCGCTCACCAGCGTGCGGAACCGCCCGCCGGAACCGGTGAGCGTGTACACCGAGCCGAGCAGCATGTCGAATGCGAACCGCGCGGCGAGCACGACCACCATCGCGACGATCAGCACCGGTCGCAGCCCCGGCGGCAGGAATAGGGCCACGAGCCACAGCAACACCGCGCTGAGGGACATCGACAGTGCGCGCGCAGCGGTGTTGCCGAGGCGGTGCTGGCGGTCGACGACCATGCGTAAGAGGCCACCCACCAGACTCCCCACCGTGATGACCATGATCACCTGCGCGAGCGGGGTGGCCGGGGGATCGGAGGCGAGCGTCGTGAGGAACGCGTACCCGAGCCCGCCGGCAACCGCGATGGGCGCGAAGCTGCGGTCGCCCGGCGCGGAGAGCCGCAGCAGCTCACCGATCGTGACCAGCCCCCCGAAGCCCGCCATGACGGCGACATGCACGAACCCCGCATGGCCCGACGCGGCGAGGGCGATGACGGCGAGCGCGACGGCGAGCAGTGTGATCGGTGTGCGCCGGTCGAGCCGCATCAGCGCTCCGTACCCGGTGTGGGCTCTCCTGTGGCGTCGCCGCGTCCCTCGACGGGCACCGGACGCAACGGGTCGTCGTGGTCGAAGGTCGCCCGCACCCCCACGTCGTCGGCCGGTCGCGGCGCCGATGTGGGTTGCCAACCGTGTTTGGTGATCACGGCGTCGAGGATCGCGACCATTGCGGGGTCGAACTGCGAGCCGGCGTTACGCCTGATCTCCTGCAACGCCGTCTGCACGGCTGTCGCGGAACGGTACGACCTCGTCGAGGTCATCGAGTCGAGCGCGTCGGAAACGGCGAGCATGCGGGCGAACTCGGGGATCTCGTGGCCGCTGAGACCCATCGGGTAACCGGCGCCATCGAAGCGCTCGTGGTGGTGCAGGATCCCCGGGAGCACGTCGTCGAGGAACTTCACGTCACGCATCATCGCCTGGCCGTACACCGGGTGTAGCTGCACGGCCGCGTACTCCTCCCGGGTGAGCGGGCCGGACTTCTGCAGGATCGAGGTCGGCACCCGGATCTTGCCCACGTCGTGCAGCAAGCCGGCGTACCCGAGCAGGACTACCCGGTCGTCCGGCCAGCTTGCGGCGCGGCCCATCAGCTCGGAGAGCCGCGACACCCGCTCGCTGTGCCCGCGGGTGTAGAAGTCCTTGGTCTCGACCGCGCGGGCGAAGGCCTGCAGCGCGTTCTGCTGCGCCTCCCGCTCCGCCGTCAGCTGGTTGGCCGCCCAGCGCGCCACCAGGATCGGGCCGATGGCGAAGACGGCGGCGAGCACGCCGACCTCGCTCCACAGCACGGCGATGAGCAGCCCGATCGGTCCGTAGCCGAGGTAGGTGAACGCGAGCGGCAGGAAGCCCTTACGCCACGCTTCGGACGGGCCGGTAGCGCTGGTGAGGGAGACAATCACCGTCACGAGCCCGGTGTTGACGACGTAGTAGGTGAGGCCGGCGGCCACGAACGGGAGCAGCGAGGTGAGGAACGTGTGCGAAGTCGGCGGGCCGACGTGGCCGCCGACGCCGACGTAGACCGCGCCCGCAAGGGCCGCCGCGATAATGCGCTGGGCCGCGTTGAACGTGCGCTTGACGACCGGCTGTCCGCCACGGACGTAGAGAAACAGGGTGACCGTGGTAGCCACGATCGCTCCCCATGGCCCGGTCAGCACGATCGCGGCCATCTTGATCGGGAAGCCGACTGAGGTGGTCACCCGCTCGGAGCCGGAGCGCAGCAGGATCGCGGGCGCACTGTCCGCGACCAGGACCAGGCCAGCCACCGACGCCACGACTACCCAATTCACCGGCTCGGTGACAGCCAAGAACACGAGGGCACCGCCAATAATGACGATGCCCCCGATGTAAGACTTGGTCAGACTTGTGAGGCCGGTCATGCCCACGCATCCTTGGGACATGATGAGACTGGGCCTGGCATCAGCCCCAGGCTACGTCTGCGGTAAATAGTGCAGCAGTGCAAAGCGGGGAGAGCAACTTGCGCATGGGGAAAGTCCTTCCGTGCGACGGTACGCCGCACGGCGCACCGCGCTTGCATGGGCCACGCCCTAGTCATCGAACGTCCCCCCGGACGGCCGCTTACCGAATCCATTATCACCCCCCGAGCGTTGCTTACCCGGGAAGTGCCCATAAGACTACGCATCATGCGCCGGATGCGCAGCATTTGCCCTGGGTGGAACTACCACGCGTCGGCGGTGGCACGCCAGCGACGACGGTGCGTCATCGCTAACCCGAATTCGTGGCAGGAACGTAATCGCCCCGTACAGGAAACGAGATTCCGGCCACGCGACGCAAACGCGCTGTTACTCGGGCCGGTACTCCAGGTGACCGTACTCGGCGCTCACGCGCCGCAGCGTTCCCATTACTCGATCCCGCAGCCCGTCCGGTGCCGGGTCGCAACCGCACTTGCGGGCGACCAGCGTCTTGACTTCCTGCTCGATGCCGAACTCGCGCAGACACGGTGTGCAGTCGTCCAGGTGCTGGCGCACCTGCTCGCAGTCGACGCCGTCCAGCTCACCGTCCAAGAACACGTACACGCGAGCCAGGATCTCGCCGCAGTCGGCCTCATGCGGCTCGTCTGAACTCATTGGTCCGCCTTTCGTGCGGACTTGGCGGCGCCCGACCCGTTCCCCGACGAGACGAGCCCCCGCCCGGCTGCATAGTCTGAGAGCAGGCCGCGTAGCTGCCTGCGCCCTCGGTGGAGCCGGGACATCACGGTGCCGATCGGCGTATCCATGATCTCCGCGATCTCCTTGTACGCGAACCCCTCGACGTCGGCAAGGTAGACCGCCATCTGGAAGTCCTCTGGCAGCTCCTGCAAGGCTTCCTTGACGTCGCTGTCCGGGAGGTGCTCCAGGGCGTCGAGCTCGGCGGAGCGGACACCACCCGACGAGTGCGCCTCGGCGCGCGCCAGCTGCCAGTCCTCGATGTCCTCCGAGTCCGCCTGGCGGGGTTCGCGTTGCTTCTTCCGGTAGCTGTTGATGAAGGTGTTGGTCAGGATCCGGTAGAGCCACGCCTTCAGATTGGTGCCCTGCTCGAACTGGTGGAACGCCGCGAAGGCCTTCACGTAGGTCTCCTGGACGAGGTCCTCGGCGTCCGACGGGTTGCGCGTCATACGCAACGCAGCGGAGTAAAGCTGGTCGAGAAAGGGCAGCGCATCGCGTTCGAACCGCTGCGCTCTGCGTTCGAGCGTTTCCTCGACCGGACCCACCTCCTGGTGTGTGCGGGCCCAGCCGCCTGATCCGCTGGTAGTAGAACCCGCCTCCGACGAGGATATCCGCCCCTTCGACGCGAACGGCACCCCCGGCGTCGGCGTGGCCGGGGCATCGAAGCCCTCGAGTGCGAGCAACGCCGTACCTCCCATGGTTGCTGTCGACCGGTACAACGCAGCGAACCGCTGGCTGCATTCCCCGGCCGGGTGCCTAGGGAGTCGCTGGACGCGGCGCCAGCTCCGAGAGCCAGCTCGCGACGGTCGTCGCCACGTCGGGCAGCGGCGGTGGATCGCCGTTGCGCGCCTTCAGGCCGTGGTCGGCGCCCGGCACAGCGTGGATGCGGATGTGCGCCGGCAGTCCCTGCGCGACCTCGTCCGGCCCGCCGAACGGGTCGCGGCCCCCCTGGATGACGAGCGTGGGCACGGCGACGGTGCGCAGCTCGTCCGCGCGGGAACGTTCCGGCCGGCCCGGTGGGTGCAGCGGGAAGGACAGCGCGAGCACACCGCGTGCCCCGGTAACGGCGGCCGTGCGGCAGGCCACCCGGGCGCCGCTCGAGCGACCACCGGTGACGACTGGAAGCCCGCGCAACCGGTCGTGGTCACCAAGAGCGGCGGTGACGGCCACGAACGCCGCGTCGAGCTGACGGGCCGGCGCGGGGGCGCGACGGCCCGCGAGCCGGTACGGCTGGGTGACCCGCGCGACGGCGTAACCCGCGGTCAGCGCGTCATCGCGTACGGCCACCAGGTCGCGTGCGTCCACCCCGCCCCCGGCACCGTGACCGAGCACGAGCAGGCCGGCGGGCTCTGCCAGCCCGTCCAGCGTGACGGCGGCCGGACCCGCGGGGGTCTGGACGCGGAAATCGACCGGCTCGCCCCGACCGCCGGCGCTCACGCCGCGTCGACGCGCTGCTGACAGGTCACGCACCGGTCAGCCTCGGGCCGCGCATCGAGGCGGCCGTCCGGCACCTGGGTGGCGCAGTCGACGCAGGAGCCGTAGGTGCCGTCGTCGATACGCTGCAGCGCGGCCAGCACGTGGCGGCGCTGCTCCTCGGCGGCCTCGACGACGGCGGCGGAGCGGTCGGAGTCGGACAGGTGGGCGCCGGAGTCGGAGGCGTCGGTCTCGTTCTGCCGGGGATCGCCGGTCTCCGCGTCGGTGTCGCGCAGCGTTCCCAACGTATGATCGAGGTCCGCGAGCAGCTCCCGCAGGCGAGCACGCTGGTTGTCGGTATCCACCACGCCTCCAGATCTCCTCGTCGCTGCCGCTTGAATTACTCAGGCCCGCGCGGCGTTCTCGTCCAGCCTGCGTAGCTCGGGCAGGACGTGTTCGCCGATGAGCTCGATCGCCTTGGCCGGGTCGGCACTGGCTACCTGGATCGACACGCAGTCGGGTCTGATCTCCTCGACCAGCGGCCGGTAGACCTCGACCAGTTCCTCGGCGCCCGCGGCGACCGCGTACTTGTCCAGTATCTCCGCGCGGTCCATCTCGTCGGCCCGCTGCCGCAGCACCGCGGGGTCGGTCGTCTCCAGCCGGCCGGGCGCGCGCAGCCCGCGCATCGAGCCGAGCGCGGTCCATGCCTCGTCCTCGTCGCCGGCCAGCACCGACCACCGGGTCGCGAGCACGTACGTACGGTCGGCGCCACGCTCGGCCGCTGCCTGCCGGAACGGCTGGATCACCCGCTCGACCGTGTCCTGCGGCTCCTTCACGCTCGTGATGAGCCCGTCGGTGTGCGCGCCAGCGAACGTCGCGGACTTCGGGCCCCCGGCAGCGAAGAGCATCGGTATCGGCCCGGTCGGCGGGCTGTACAGCTTCGCCGACGACGTCTGGTAGTACTCGCCGGCGAAGTCGAGCTTCTCCCCCGCGTGCAGGCGGCGGATGATCTCGACCGCCTCGGCCATCCGTGCCATCCGCTCGCGGTAGCCGGGGAAGCTCCAGCCGAGCGGCGTCTCGTTGATCGCTTCGCCGCCGCCGAGACCGAGCAGCAGCCGTCCGCCGGACAGGCGCTCGACCGTCGCGGAGGCCTGCGCGACGAGCCCGGGGTGGTAGTGGAAGAGCGGGCAGGTCACCGACGTACCCAGCTCTACGCGCGCCGTCGCGGACGCCACGGCGCCGAGCCAGCTCCACGCGAAGCCGGCCGCCGACACGTCGTCGACCCACGGGTGGAAGTGGTCGGACGAGAGCACGACGTCGAACCCGACGTCCTCGGCCAGCGCGGCCTGCCGGACCAGATCCTCGGGCTGGTACGACTCGTGACTGCACAACCACGCGAACTTCACGACACCACCACTTCCGCTCGTCGCTGCATCGTCGTCAGTATCTCAGCCCGCCATGGCGGGCTGAGGTACTGACAGGGCGCAAGAACCGGAGGGGTGGGCGGACGAGCCGGCCTATAAGCCGGATTCTGTACCCCGGTCCGCAGACCGGCGTGACGGCCATCCCTCTGGGACTGCCGTTGCCGGCAGCCTCCAGCGGCCTACCCGCAGGCTCGGGCGGGCAACCCTCTAGCGCCTGCGCAGGCCCGGCGTACCGGGCCCTCTTGGCCTTGCTCCGGGTGGGGTTTACCGAGCCGCCCGGGTCGCCCCGGACGCTGGTGGTCTCTTACACCACCGTTTCACCCTTACCGCCGCGGCGGACCGCGACGGCGGTTTGCTTTCTGTGGCACTGTACCGCGGGTCACCCCGGGTGGGCGTTACCCACCACCCTGCCCTGCGGAGTCCGGACTTTCCTCGGCGAGCGCCATGGCGGCGCCCGTCGCGACCGCCCGGCCGGCTCGTCCGCTGCCCCAGATTAGCGCAGCTTGGCTCACGCCTGGCTGGGCACCGGTAGGAGGCGGCGGCGTACGAACACCGCGGCGAGCACCGAGCCCGCCGCGTAGCCCGCGCCGAACCCGGTGACGACCCAGGCGAACGCCTCGGTCGAAGCGGCGGACAGCGCCACCAGACCAAGCACGGCATGCGCCGCATAGTCTCACATGTCGTGTGGCGGTGGGTGGCGGTCGCGGGTGCGACGTGCGTCGTCACGACGCTGCTCCCGCTCCACGACGCGATGGCCGTGACCGTACGGATCGCCCCGATCCTTACCTTTCTCGTCGCCATCACCGTCGTCGCCGAACTCGCCGACCGCGCCGAAGTCTTCGACCTCGCGGCGCTCGAGGCGGCCCGGCTCGGCGGCGGGCACAGGCGGGGCCTGTACGGGCTCGTGCTGGCGCTAGGGACGCTCACGACGGCCGTACTCGGTCTCGACACGACCGCGGTCCTGGTTACCCCGGTCGTGCTCTCGGTCGCGCGGCAGCTGCGGTTGCCGACCGCGCCGTTCGCGCTGGCGGCGGTATGGCTCGCGAACACCGGGAGCCTGTTCCTGCCGGTCTCGAACCTCACCAACCTGCTCGCGGCCGACCGGCTCGACCTCAGCGTCATCCGGTACGCCTCGTTGATGTGGCTGCCCGCCCTTGCCACCACGCTCGCGACCGCTGCGGTGCTACTGACCACGTACCGCAGGCAGCTGCGCGGCCGCTACGCGATCCCGCCACGCCGGCGACCCCGCGACCCGGTGCTGTTCTGGGGAGCGACGGCGGTGTCCGTGGGCGTCGTACCGGCGTTCATCGTCGACCTGCCCGTATGGGCCGTCGCCTGCGCCGGCATGGTCGTGCTCGCCGCGCTCTACGCGGCGCGCCGGCCGGGGACGCTGCGCTTGGCGCTGATCCCGTGGCGCCTCGTCGTGCTCGTGTGGGGCCTGTTCCTCGTCGTGGACACGCTCGACCGGTTCGGGCTGCGGCGGCTGCTCGCGACACTGGCCGGCAACGGCACGGGGGCGCTGGATATCGCCCGTACCGTCGGCGTCACCGCCGTCCTCGCCAACCTCGCCAACAACCTGCCCGCGTACTACGCGATGGAAGCCGCCGTCGGTGACAGCGCACCGCACCTGCTCGGCGTCCTCCTCGGCGCGAACGCCGGGCCGGTCGTACTGCTCTGGGGCTCGCTCGCGACGCTGCTGTGGCGGGACCGTTGCCGCGCGCGCGGCGTACCGATCTCCGCGCGGCACTTCACCCTGCTCGGGCTCGCCGGCGCCCCGCTCGTGCTCGCCGCCGGCCTCGCCGCCCTGCTGCTCCGCCTCCACCTGGCAGCGTAGGAAGCCAGCCCGGGTCATTCGGCAACATGCCTGCGGCGGGTATCACGTACGCAGGTGGGTGACGTCGTTCAACGAGATCAGCCGGGCGTAGTCGTCGGCGTACCAGTCAACGATGGAGACCGCGGTGTTCTCCAGCCGCATCCGTCGCGCGGACGCGACCGGGGCGCCGAGTGCGACCGTGACGAGCGCGCTGAGCAACATCCCGTGCGCGACGACGAGCACGGTCTTGTCGTGATAGCGAGCGATCAGCTTGTCTCGCGCGCGGTTCGCGCGCCTGCCCACGTCGACCATGCTCTCGCCACCAGGCGGCGCCACCGCGGGGTCGGACAGCCAGGTCTCGACCTCCTTGGGATACCTCTCCTTGAGCTGCGCCCAGGACAGGCCCTCCCACTCGCCGAAATCGGCCTCGCGTAGCTCGGCCATCTCACGTATCGGCTGCCCGAGCCGCTCCGCCATCACCTCCGCGGTGTGCTTGGCGCGGATCAGCGGGGACGACACGATCGCCTCGGCACCGGAGTCGAACAGCGCATCGGCAACCGCCGCCGCCTGGGTGCGCCCCACGTCGGTCAGCGGCTCGTCGCCACCGGCGCCGTTGAACCAGCCGGCCTGCGCCGCTGCCGTCTGGCCGTGCCGCACCAGGATCGTGCGCGTCGGCGTCCCGAGCTCCAGCGGTACGAACGTCCGCGCACGCTCGGCGCTGTGATCCGGCTCCTCGGCCACGCCGACGGGCGCCGCGGGAGCGGGCGTGCGCGGTTTTCCGTCCATCGCCTCGTTCGCGAGCCGGTCGGCGTGGCCGTTGCGGGCACGGGGCACCCAGCTGAACGTGACGCTGCCGAACGAGCGGACCAGAGCACCGGCCTCCGCCGCCAGCGGCCGCAGGTCGGGGTGCTTGACCTTCCAGACGCCGCGCATCTGCTCGACCACCAGCTTGGAGTCCATCCGGACGTCGACATCGGCCGCGGGTGCGATACGCGACGCCGCGCCCAGGCCGCCGATCAGACCCCGGTACTCCGCGACATTGTTGGTGACCGTGCCCAACGACTCGGCGACCTCGGCGAGGACCTCGCCTGTCTCGGCGTCCTTGACCACCGCGCCGTAGCCGGCTGGCCCGGGGTTCCCGCGCGACCCGCCGTCGGCCTCCACCAGCAACCGCGCCGGAGCTGCCTGGCGACCGGCCGTCATCCGGATTGGCCCACACGGACGAGGATGCGGCGGCACTCCTCGCACCGTACGACCTCGTCCTCAGCGGCGGCACGCACGCGACCGAGGTCGCCGGGGTTCAGCGTGAGGTGGCAGCCCTCGCAGCGCCCATGCACCAAGGGGGCCGCGCCGACGCCGCCGTGCTGTCTGCGGAGCTTCTCGTACAGCTGCAGCAGGTCGTCGGGAATGGTGGCCGCGGTCTGCGAGCGTTCGCCCGCGGTGTGCTCGGTCTCGGCGTCGATCTCCGCGAACCCCTTGTCCCGCTCGGCCTCGACCGACGCCAGCTCCCCGGCCACGGAGTCGTGCCCGGTCGTCAGCTCGGCGATACGCGTCTCGGCCTGCTCCAGCCTCTCCATCACCTCGAGCTCGGCGTCCTCGAGCTCGGACTGGCGCCGCTGGAGCGAGGCGATCTCCGACTGGAGGCTCTCGAGCTCTTTCGGGGACGCGACGGCTCCCGAGTCGAGCCGTTCCCTGTCCCGCGTGGAGCGTGTGCGTACCTGCTCCACGTCGCCCTCCGCCTTGCGCTGCTCGCGCTGCAGGTCGGACCTGTCGGTCTCGGCCGTGATGATGGCATCGCGCAGGCCCGTGAACCGCTGGCCAAGCTCGTCGGCTCGGGCGATCTCGGGCAGGGTGCGTCGCCGGTGCGCGAGCCGGTCGAGTGTGCTGTCGAGCGCCTGCAGGTCAAGCAGGCGACGCTGGTCATCGGGAGTCGCTTTCACGAGTGCTCCGGTTGCGGCTGCTGGTCGGGTTGCACGTGCAAGGTCCACGGGTCGGTCACCAAAGTGGACACGCGGGTCTCCACCGTAGTGCCGGTGGCCCGCAGGTTTTCGACGAGCCGGTGCGCCGCTACGGGGAGCCACGGCCACTCCGACGCCCAGTGCGCGAGGTCGACCAGCGCGGGCCCGTCCCACTCCATCGCCTCGGACACCGGGTGGTGCCGCAGGTCGGCCGTAACGTACACGTCGGCGGCCGTGCCGCGCACGACATCCAGCAGCGAGTCGCCTGCCCCGCCGCAGATGGCGACGGTACGTACCGGTCGGTCCGGGTCACCGGTCACACGGATGCCTGTCGCGGTGCCCGGTACTGCCACGGCGACCCGTTCGGTGAACGCGCGAAGCGGCTCGGGCGTCGCGAGGGTTCCGATCCGCCCGAGCCCCAACCCGTCGGGCAGGTCGGGAGCGGCGACGAGCGGTGCGAGGTCGCGCAGGCCGAGCGCCTCGGCCAGCACCTCCGACACACCATGCGGAGCGACATCGGCGTTGGTGTGAGCGACATACAACGATCGTCCGCCGCGAACGAGGTCGTGCACGACCCGGCCCTTCGGCGTATCGGCGGCGATTCCGTGCACCGGGCGCAGGAACAGTGGATGGTGCGTGAACACCAGGTCGGCGCCCCAGTCGGCCGCCTCGGCGGCGACCGCCCGCACAGGATCGACGGCGAGCAGCACCCGCCTGACGTCTGCTGCCGGATCCCCGCAGACGAGCCCGACGGCGTCCCACGACTCGGCCCAGGAAGGGTCGTACACCTGCTCGATGACCGCAACGACGTCCCGTAGCCGCGGGGGCGGCGCCGCTGGTTCGCTCACTCAGGCAGGCTACCGGCCAGGCCGGGCGGCGCAGGTGCGGGCACACGGTAGAACAGTCTGGTGCCCCGAGACTTCCGGCTGCTGCTCGTATCCACGTTCGTCACCACAGGAAGTTTCGGCCTGCTGCTGCCCATCGTGCCGTTGTGGGCACTCGCGGGAGGGGCGAGCACGACCGGCGCCGGCGCCACGAACGCGACCTTCCTCCTCGTCACCGTGGCCGCGCAGGTCGTGTCGCCCGCCGTGCTGCGCGCCATCGGCCACCGCGAGTCGCTGTTCGCCGGCGGCCTGCTGCTCGGATTGCCGACCTTCGCGTACGCGATTACCAGCGATCTGGGACCGCTTGTGGCCGTGAGCGCCGTGCGCGGACTCGGCTTCGCTCTCGTGGTGGTCACCGGCATCACTCTGGTCGCGCGGCTGCTGCCGGCCGAGCGGCGCGGGCGGGGTTTCGGTCTGTACGGCATGGCCGTCGGTCTGCCGAACCTGGTGTTCCTGCCTGCGGGCCCGTGGATCGCCGAGCACCTCAGCTTCCAGGCACTGTTCGTCACCGGCGGCGTCCTGCCGCTCGCCGGGGTCGTCCTGGTCGCCGCGATGCGGGTACGGACAAGGCAAGGCCCCGTACGCCCCGCCCGTACCCAACGGGCGGGCCTGCCGCCGCTACGGTCGTTCACTGTCCCGGCGGTGGTGATGTGCGCGCACGCGATCGGCAGCAGCACGATCGTCACGTTCCTTCCCGCGGCGCTCCCGGGCGGGGCGACGGTCGCCGCCGCCCTGTTCGCCTACAGCGCCGGCACGGTGATCGGCCGGTGGACGGCGGGCATCCTCCGCGACCGGCGCCGGCGACCTGTCGTACTCGGGCCGGCAGCGGTGGCCTGCGCCGTCGGCCAGCTGGCGCTCGGGTTTGCCGCGTACAGCGAGGAGCAGGGGTTGGTGGCCGCGGCCGGCGTACCCGGCGCGCTGATATTCGGCCTCGGCTTCGGGGCCGTGCAAACCGACACGCTCACCGTGATGTTCGACCGGATACCCGCACGCGGCTACGACCTCGCCAGCACGGCGTGGAACATGGCCTTCGACTCCGGCACCGGCATCGGGTCCCTCGTCATCGGCGTGCTCGCGACCGCGTTCGACTTCCCGACCGCGTTCACGCTCGCCGCGGCCCTACTCGCCCTGCTCGTACCCGTAGCCGTCGCCCTCAGCCGGTCGCGAACCCGCGCCGGGTAGGCTTGGTCCCCGTTCCGGGCGCATAGCTCAGCGGTAGAGCACCGCCCTTACAAGGCGGGGGTCACTGGTTCGATCCCAGTTGCGCCCACCCGGAGTATCCGCAGATCAGCGATAGTGGCCACTCCCCGGTCGGCGTACGGCGCGGCCAGCGGTGACCATCCGTGCGATTAGCGTGCAACCAGCTCGCCGGGACCAGAACACCCGCAGCGCCATCGTCCTCGTCGTTGCGCCGTATCCGTTCGTCGTGCACGGCCGTGGACAGGACCGCTCGCAGCAGGCGGCCAACCGGCATGGCCGCGTCACATCGAGGCGCTACGCGACGCTGGCGTCCACCTGGTCTACGGCGAGGACGTCTGGCCGTTTCATAGAGGGACCACCTTGTCAGAGCGGAGGGGTCCCCCGGCCCTCAGGTCCGGGACGTCGATGCCACAAGCTCGGCCAGGTGGTGTAGCGAGTTAGTGAGATGCTCAGGGCCGAACGGCGGGAACTGGATGTATTCCCGGATGTACTGCGGTACCGCCGACCAGTCGTAGGTGAGCGTGACCTCAGTCTCGGACGGACCGAGCGGCGCAAGGTCGTAACGCCAGATCCAGCCGCCGAACTCCAGCTGACCGTCGCCCTTTTCCTCCCCCGTCAGCCAGCCAATGGCGCGCGGCGGGTCGAGCACCTGGACCTTGTTGACCACCTGGTAGTGACCGTTTGGGTGGTTGGCGTGATACATGTCCATCCGGAAAATCTGCCCCACCTCGGTCAGCGTCGCCCGGTCGACAGGTTCCTGAACCCAGCCGGTGCCGTCGATCGAAGAATGGGTGGTCGGGTCCGCCAGTACCGCGAACACCCTGGCGGCGGGCACGGCGACAGTCAGGGTAGCGCTCACGTTCTCCTGGTCCATGGTGTGCACGCTCCTTGTCATCTCATCTCGGGCCCCTGTAGGTGCGGAAGGGGGACGTTCCTAACATGCAGACGACCCGGCCCCGCGGAACTCATCGGTCGTGTGGGCGCAACTTGCGCCCGTGCCACCGCCACCACCCCGACGCGATACCGCTGCGCACCAATTGAGCCAATCTCCGGTCGGGCGAGCAACCTCGGCCATGGCCTCCGGCGGGGCACTCCGGCTCCGGGATGAAGGTCCGCGCCTGCGGGTCCGGGGTGGTCGCTGAGTGCCTGTTCATCCGCCCGCCGACCACCCGGACAAGCCGGGCAGACCAGACTCCAGGCCCTCCCCCAGCCGCTTGAAAGCAGCCTGGGTGAGCGGCGATGGGACATGCATGTAGATCTCCATGGTGACGTCGATCTTGCTGTGCCGCAGGATCTGCATCGCCACACGCTGGTGCACATCAAGCGCCGCCAAGAGCGAACCGCAGGTGTGGCGAGTGTCGTGCACGCGAATCGACGGCACGCCCAAAGCATGTCATCGCGACGACGATCACTGTCACCACGCCCACGTCCCCCGCGAGGGTGCCCCGCACGACCATGGTATCGGCGGCGAGCAGTGCGATCGCAAGCGTCGTCTCCGACACGAGCACGGTCACGATCCGGGCCGGTGTTGCCGGGCAAAGAACACCAGGTCGAAAGATTCCGACTGTGCCTCACGTCCGGGCTGGCAGCACGCACAGCTCGTTGCCCGACGGATCGCCGTAGACCCGCCACAGCAGCTCGCCCCAGTCAGAGTGGAGCTCGCGGCCGCCGCGCTCGGCGATGCCCGCCGCGACCGCGTAGGGGTCGTCGCCGGTCTCGAGCCGGACGTCGAGGTGCAGCCGGTTCTTACCCTCGCTCTTGGACACCGGCTCGGGGCACAGTTCGAGGAGCGGTCCCCGCTGGGACGGGTGGCGCAGGGTCCGGGGCGCGACCCCAGGTGCCTCGGTCCAGCCGGTCAGCCAGGACCAGAACTCCGCATCGCAGTCCGGGTCGGCGGAGTCGAGCGCGAGCGCAGCGATCGGGCCGGTGTCGACGTACGCCGACCGCTCCTCCATCACGCAGCATGGGTTGCCCTCCGGGTCGGCGAGCACGACCCAGGGCACGTCGCCCTGGCCGATGTCGAGGAGGCGGGCGCCAAGTGCGACCATCCGATCGGCCTCCTCGGCCTGCCGGGCTCCGCCGCGAAGGTCGAGGTGCAGTCGCAGCGGCTCGGACGGCGGCTCGGGGACGCACTGGAAGCACAGGTCGAGTACCGGTCCGCCCTCGACCGAGAGCCGTGTCTCGAAGACGTCGGGCTCGTCGGTTAGTCGGTCACCGCCTACCGCCGCCTCCCAGAACCGGCCTAGCCGCTGCGGGTCGAGGGCGTCGAACACCAGGTTCTCCAGGTACATCACGTCAGCGTAGTCTCAACGCCCCACGGAGACGTGAAGCCCACAATGGCCTAGCCCACCACTGTCGCGCATCACCCGACGGAAGACATCGACCATTGCCCCTACCCTGTGCGAACTTTCTGTACGTCTTCAAGGCGCGCGGCCGACTCGGCCCGCCGTGCCTGCGGGCGGCGGCCCGACGGCCATACTCGGCACCAGGCGGCAGGCCGTCAGTGGCCGTACAGCACGGAAGTACAGCAGCCGGCCCGTCGTCGGCGAACAGGTACCCGAGGCGTTCCACGGCGTTCCGCTGAACCTTTTTCGTCACGTCCACATAGATCGTCTTGGTGACCGTCGGGCAGCTTTGTCCGAGCACGTCTTGGATGTTCTCCAGTGGCACGCCCTGCTTATACAGCAGAGTTGCGCACGAGTGCCGCAGGTCGTGGAACGGATACGCCGAACGCCGGCAAACCCATGCACCTGTCACGGCTTGGATGCAGCCTCACCCGAAGCTCGCAGCGAACCGCCAATCCGGGTAGGTCGTCTCCAACAGGTCCGCATGAGCCCTCCAGTCGGTCACCTGGAGCTGATCCACGGACCGGACAGTGACCTCCGCTCGGTCATCGATCTCGAAACCCCACGAGAAGCCCAGCAGCGGTACCACTTGCCTTGCCTCTGCTTCAAGCGGCGAGTACGCCAGAAAGCTATGCGCTAACCAATCCATCCGAGGCCGGGCGTCCCGAGCGGGTGCGTCGAACAGCGTCGGCTCGAAGCCGAAGAAGCAGTACGGTGATGGCGAGTCGGGAAAGAGCGCGAAAGGGTCCATCTCGAAGCCGCGACCGCCCGAGTCGTAATCGGTCGAGCGCACCAGTTGCACCCACCCGAACAGAGCGTCGTAGCCGCTGCCCGCGTACTCGACCCGCGCCGTCATGTGCGGCAGCCCTTTAGCCCCTGGGAACGCACCCACCGTGGCTGGCTCGTCGGTCGTCTTGCACGATACCTGGACGCGACCAGATCGGCCCTCACGAGAAAACTGAATCTCCATCCGACGACCCTAGGCTGGAGCCATCCCCGTCGCTGACGGCAGACTCCCGCCGCCGTGATCGTGGGAAGCGCACCCGTGCCGGGCAACTGGTGGACTTCCCACGATCATGAACCGCCCCAGCCGGGCGCAACGACCGTCAGTCGGTGACGCCGATCTGGCCGTACTCCAGGTATCCCAGCCCGTCGAACTTGAAGTGCGACACCCGGCTGGTGTGCGCGAGCTTGGTGTCGGCGAACCACAGCGGCGCTACGGGCATGTCCTGCAGGATCAGGTTCTCGGCGCGGTGGTAGTACGTCACCGACTTCTTCGGACTGGTCGCCTCGTTTCCCTTCTGCAGCGCCTTGTCGACAGCGCGGTTGGAGTAGCCCGTGCCGTTCGACGCCGCGCCGGTGCCGTACAGCGGCGCCAGGTAGTCGACCGGGCTCGGGTAGTCCTCGACCCAGCCGAGCCGGTACGGGCCGGTCACCTTGTGGCCGCGGGTGGTCTGCAGGTACTGGGTCCACTGCTGGCCCTTGAGCGTGGTCTTTACGCCGAGAATGTTGTGCAGCTGATGGGCGACCGCCTCGACCCAGCCCTCGTTGCCCGATCCGGTGTTGTACCAGAGCGCGACCGGCTTGGAGGAGTCGTAGCCGGACTGTTTCCACAGCTGCCGCGCCTTCGCCGGGTGGTACTCGCACAGCTCACCGCACGCGTCGTCGCGGTGACCGAGCTTGATCAACGGTGTCACCAGCGACTGGGCGGGCGATGCCGTGCCGTTCAGGACCTTGTGCACGATCGCCTCACGGTCGATCGCCATCGATATCGCCTTGCGGGCGCGGGCGTCGGAGTACTGGTCGAGCCACAGCGGGAAACCGAGGTAGGTGAAGCTCGAGCTCTGGTGGGTGAGGAACCCGCCCGCCAGATCTTGCGGCGCCGAGGCGACGCGCGCGTCGGGAATGTTCGTCGACACGTCCAGGTTCCCGGCGGTCACGTCGTTGTACGCGGTGTTCGGGTCGGAGTAGATCTTGAAGGTGATCTTGTCCGCCTTGCCCGCGTCCGGTCCGGTGTAGTCGCCGAACTTCTCCAACGTGACGGTCTCGTTGTGGTTCCACGGCTCGGCCATCTTGTACGGACCGTTGCCGATGGGCTTTTCCCGGTAGCTCTTCCAGTCGCCCTTCTTCACGACGGACTCGGGCATGGGGAAGAACCCGTGGTAGCCGAGGATCAGCGGGAAGTTGATGTTGGGCGCTTCGAGGTGCACCATCAGGGTCGAGTCATCGACGACCTTTACGCCGGACATCGTCTTCGCCCGGTGCTTCACGACCCGCTCCGAGCCCTTGATCCGCAGCAGGCCGGTGAAGCGCTCGGTGGTGTACCAGCCGTTGCGCAGTACGGCGTTCCACGCGCCGGCGAACGACTGGGCGGTGACCGGCTCGCCGTTGTGGAAGGTCCACCCGTCGCGGATCTTGATGGTCCAGTTCTTCTGGTCGCTGCTCGTCACCGACTTCGCGACCAGGTTGACGGCCTCACCGGTCTTGGCGTCGACGGTCGTGAGCGCGCTGAACAGCAGGCGGTCTACGGCATTACCCTCCGACTCCGAGGCGTTGCCCGGGATCAGCTCTGCCGGCTCTCCCAGGCTCGCCGAGAAGGCCTTCAACCCGGCCTGTTGGTCCTCGCCCCCGCCACAGCCGACAGCCGCCAGGGCGATGGCCACCGCCGGGATGACCACTCGCGCCACCGTACGCACGTCTCACCCTCCCGCTACCCACAGACACCACGCAGTCCTTCTGCGTGACAGCGGAGCAAATCTTACGGTTGGCAAGGCCGTATCGCTAGGTCTTTCCGACACCAGCGGCATCGGGTCCCGAATTCGAGAGGCGGGCTACTTACCTCGACGAGTACCTGCTTCCCACGACCTGCAGGCAACGAGCAGCAGGTAACGCCTGCCTCCGCCAGAGGGGCCCCGCAGTTACATAACGTGATCATCTTCGACGGGCAGGCAGGACAGGGAGCGCCGCACCGTCACAGCGCGGCGAGCGCCTCCAGGTACTGCTCGGTGCTGCGGGCGTCCGGGATGGGGTTCAGCACGCTCCACCGCACGGTGCCGTCCAGGTCGATGACGAACGTGCCGCGCCTGGCCGCACCCAGCTCGGCATCGAAGACGCCGTACGCCTGCGCCGCCTCGCCGTGCGGCCAGTGGTCGGAGAGCACGGGGAAGGTGAGCCGCTCCTGCTCGGCGAACGCACGCTGGCAGAACGCCGAGTCGCACGACACGCCGAGCACCTGCACGCTGCCGGTCTGGAACGAGTCGATCCGGCGTTGCAGCGCCTTCATCTCGCTCGTGCACACGCCGGTGAACGAGTACGGGTAGAAGACCAGGAGAACGGCCTTCTCCCCGCGGAAGTCGGCGAGCTTGACGGTGGCGCCGTGCTGGTCGGTGAGGGCGAAGTCAGGTGCCGCGGAACCGACGGGCACGGTCGCCGACGCCGGCTCGGTCACTTCTTGCCCTTCCCGCGCGGCCCGACGAGCCGCGTACCGACCCAGTCCTGTGCGGCGCTCACGCTGCTCGTCGCCTGGAAACCGGCGGTCGGGGCGTTCTCCCCGATCTCGCTGGGCTCGATGTGGCCCTCGCGGCCCGCCTTGGGGGTGAGCAACCAGATCGTGCCGTCGTCCGCCAGGGTGGTGCGCGCGTCGACCAGGCCGTCGACCAGGTCACCGTCTTCCTCACGCCACCACAGCAGGACGATATCCACGACGTCCTCGAAGTCCTCGTCGACGAGCTCGCCGCCGATGCGTTCCTCGACCGCTTGGCGGAACGAGTCGTCACAGTCGTCGTCGTAACCGAGCTCCTGTACGACTTGCCCCTCGCGAAGCCCCAATCGATCGACGGCGCTGCTCTCCGGCCCATCCGCGTGCGCCGCGGTCGCGCTCACTGGTACATCCTCCCCACGCTTAGTAACGATAGTGCCGTAGTCCACTGGAAGTACCCGGCCGCGCGCAAGTAGAACCCGCGGGGGATGGTCATTTG
>JBOHBN010000051.1:0-9095 GCA_050698355.1 Streptosporangiales bacterium
CCCGGCGGTCGAGCAGGGACTTCGGGCCGTCCAGCGGTACGTCCGGCCACGACGCCCAGCACATGCCGGTGTAGCGGCCCATCGTGGCGATGCTCTTGAGCGGTACGCCCTTGTTGACGCCCTGAGCCACCTGGATGGACGGGATGTACCCGAAGTCGTCCTTGCCCGTGCCGACGACCTGCACCGCCTGGGTGCCGCTCTTGCCCTCCCCCAGCTTGACCTCGAGATTCTCCTTGTCGTAGTAGCCCTTCTCGCGGGCGACGAAGAACGGCGTGAACTCGCCCTTCAGGGTCCAGTTGAACCGTACGGAGACGACGTCCTTGCCGGAAGCCGTCTTGGCCGTGCTCGACCCGCACCCGGCGAGCAGCGACGGGACGAGGCCGGCGCCGGCTGCGGCGAGGCCGCCGCGCAGGAAGCTCCGCCTGTCGAGGTCGAGCGACGTGGTGCCCTGTGCTGGTTGTGGCATTTCGCTTCACTTCTCTCGTATCTGTGTCGCTCTAGACCAATCCCATCGAGTGGAAGTCCGAGCGGATGTCGTCGACCAGCTCGTGGAACCTGGCGGATGACTTGGTCTCGAGCGTGCGGGGCTGTGGCAGGTCGTCGGCAACCGAGTGCACGATGCGGCCCGGCCGGGGACCCATGACCAGGACGCGGTCGGACAGCAGCACGGCTTCCTCGATGCTGTGGGTGACGAACACGACGGTGGTCGACGCACCACCGGTCAGGCGGAGCAGGTCGAAGTTGAGGCGCTCTCGTGTGAGGGCGTCCACGGAGGCGAACGGCTCGTCCATCAGCAAGAGCCGCGGGTCGTGGATCAGCGAGCGGCAGATTGCGACGCGTTGCCGCATGCCGCCGGACAGCTTCTCCGGGTAGTAGCGCTCGAACCCGGTGAGGCCGACGAGGTCCAACAGCTCCGAGGCGCGTTGCCGGTACGTCTTCTTCGACAGCCGCTTCACCTCGATGGGCAGCAGCACGTTGTCGAGCACGGTCCGCCACTCCAGCAGCGCGTCGCGCTGGAACACCCCGCCGAGCCCGTCCCACGGCTCTTCGACGTCGTTGCCGTCGATGGCAAGCCGGCCCGTGGTCGGGGAGAACAGGCCGGCGACGAGCATCAAGAACGTGCTCTTGCCGCAGCCGCTCGGCCCGACGAGTGAGCAGAACGTGCCCGGGGGCAGGTCAAGGCTGACCTCGTCGAGCGCCTTGAGGCCGCCCTGGTCCGGCGACTCGTACACCATCGAGACCCGTTCGGCGAGGACGGTCGCGGGCTCGCCGCCGGACTGTTCGCCGAGCGTGGTCGCGCCTTGCGTCATGTGCTCACCCCCGGGTCGAGTTTCCGTTGGTTCCCCCGCATCGGTCCGGGCAGCAGCAACGCCTCGGCGGCCTCGATCAGGTAGAACAGAACGCTGCTCATGATCGCCAGCATCACGACGACGGCGAAGAGCATCGGGGTATCGAGGTTATTGTTGGCGGTCAGCAGCAGGTACCCCAGGCCGCTGTTCGAGGCGATGAACTCGCCGACGACCGCGCCGACCACCGCGAGGGTGATGCCTATCTTCAGGCCACCGAAGATGTACGGGGCGGCGAGCGGTAGCCGTACCTTCGCGAACACCTGCCAGGGGGAAGCGCGCAGCGACCGCATCAGCTGCACCATCTCGCGCGGCGTCTGGTTCATGCCGATCACGGTGTTGATGACGATCGGGAACGCGGCGGTGACGAGCGCCAGCACGATCTTCGAGCTCGGGCCGAACCCGAACCACACCACGAGGATCGGTGCGAGCGCGACCTTCGGGGTGGCTTGAAACGCGACGAGAAACGGGTAGACGACCCGCTCCATGAACCGCGAGTACACGAGCACGACACCGAGCGGGATGCTGACCGCGGCGCCGATCGCAAAACCGACGACGACCTCCACCAGCGTCACCCAGAGGTTCGATCCCAGCATGCGCGGCACCTCCGCCGCCCGGTCGATGATGGCCAGGGGCGACGGCAGGATGAAGGTGGGCACGGCGAACAGGCTCGTGATGACCTGCCACAGCACGAACGCGAGCACGTAGACACCGATGACGACGCCGTTGAAGCGCAGCCACCGCAGCACGACGCGACCGACGCCCCGAGGCCGCGCGCCGGGGCCCGCGCTCTCCTGCGCGTCGGTGCCCGACGAGTCGCGCTGCCGCGGTGTTGTGGTCTGCACGTGCCTCACCCTCCTTCTAGGGCACGACGACGACCTTCAGCGGATCGCCGTCGCGGTCCTGGACGACGCGGAAGGCCTCGGTGATCTGCTCGAGTGGGAACCGGTGTGTGACCAGCTCAGCGCCGCGCAGCCGCCCTGCCTCGGCGAGCGCCACGGCCCGCTTGACGTTGTTGCCACCCTCGCCGCGCGAGGTATACATCGCGATGTCCTTGCGTACGACGGCGGACAGGTCGAAGCTCACCCGGTCCGGGTAGTAGGCGAGGAACAGGATCTTGCCCGCGCGCTTGGTGGCCTCGACGCACTGCTGCGGCGTGGCGAGCGCACCGGACGCCTCGATCGCCATGTCGACGCCCTCCCCACCGGTCAGGTCGAGCAGGGCGCGCACCGGGTCGGTCTCCCGCGCGTTGACGGTATGGGCCGCGCCGAGGTCGCGGCCGACGCGCAGCCGCGACTCGCGGGTCCCGACGAGGAAGACCCGGGCCGCCCCCATCTGCTTGCACGCCTGCACGGTCATCAGCCCGACAGGTCCCGGGCCGAAGACCGCGACATCCTGGCCGACGATGTACGCGCTGGCGGCGTCGAGCCCGTACAGGCCGGTGCCCGCGGTGGTGATGAGAACCGCGTCGTCGAAGGACGCCGCGTCGGGCAACCGGTACAGGGCGGCGACGTGGTGCACGGCGTACTCGGCGAATCCGCCGTCGGCGCTCATGCCGCTGGCGCGATGACCCTTGCTCGCGTTCGCGTAGTTCAGGCAGGCGGTGTAGCGGCCGACGAGACAGTTGTCGCACCTCCCGCAGCCGCGGTGCGCCTCGATGCACACGCGGTCACCGGGCGCGAACTCGTCGACGTCCGCCCCGACGGCCGCGACCGTTCCGGCCCACTCGTGTCCCGGTGTGAACTCGCCGTACGGAGGTGTCTGCGGGAAGTGGCCGCCGAGGATCTTCACGTCCGTGCCACAGGTGCCGCACACCGCGACCCGGACGAGCGCCTCCCCCGGCCCGGGGCGCGGTACCGGGCGCTCGACCACGCGCATGTCGCCCGGGCCGAACAGGACCGCGGCGCGCATCGTCTCCGGCACGGCGTCCTGCGACTGCGCGCGCACCTGGTCTGCGACGTGTGTCATGCGCCATCCCTTCGTTCGGCTGCGGTGGCGGCCGCCAGCTCGGGCCCGTCGAGGAACGACAGCAGCACCTGCACGGCGGCCGTGGCGAAGGCGGGGTCGTTGATGGTCGTGTCGAGCTCCTGCACCAGCACGTCCGGTGACAGCGCGCCGCGCAGCTCGGCGACGAACGCCGCGTCGGTGCCGGGGTCGTGCAGCACTCCCCCCGGGCTGCCGACCTCCGACCACCCGCGCAGCGGTATCAGCACCGCGACCGGGCCGGTAGCCGCGTTCAGGCGTTCCGCCATGGCACGCGCGACCTCGGTCACCTCCTCGACCGTCGCCCGTACGTTGGTGTTGTTCGGATTGTGGTGGTGCGTCGGGCGTTCGCGCATGCTCGCCGGGATCGTGTCGGCCGCGCCGAAGCAGTGGTAGTCGAGGCCACCGGGCGCGACGACCTGCGGCACACCGCGGCGTCCCGCCGCGGTCAGCCGGCCGGGCCGCGTGGGTGCGTAGATGTCATCGGGGAACAGCTCGGCGAGCAGCTCGTGCGTGGTGAGGTCGAGCACGGCGTCGAACCGCCCGGCATCGATGAGGCGTTCCATCGCCGCCCCGGAGGCGCCCGAGGCGTGGAAGGGTACGGTGCGCACGCCCGCGGCCGCGAGCGCCGCCGTCGCCCCGGTGACGGCCGCGTGGGTGTTGCCGAAGGCGGTGACCGCGACCAGGCGGCGCGGGTCGTCGCTTCGCTCGTCGCGTACCCGGCTCATCGCGGCCATCGCCGCAGCCGCCCGCGCGAGCACGCCCGCCGTGACCGGGTTGGGGCCGCCGAGCAGGTCACCGACCGAGAACATCAGCGTGATGTCGCTGTCGCCGACGAAGCCGCGGACGTCGCCGGACGCCACGGTCGACACGACCAGCTTCGGCAGCCCGTACGGCAATTCCCGCATCGCGCCGGTGGTCACGGCAGTGCCCTGGTTGCCGCCGAGACCGAGCACACCTGCCAGCTCGCCGCTCTCGTGCCAGGCCGCGAGCACCCGAGCGGCGCCGGTGGCCATGGCACGCATGGCCTCGTCCCGGCGGCTGCGGGAACGCAGTGACGCGAGCTGCTGGTTCGTCGCCCGCGCGACCTCGGTCGCGGGCACGTCGGCTCCGGTGCCTGCCTCCGGTTCGCGCAGGCTCACGTCCACGACCCGCACGGCACAGCCGAGCCGGGCGAGCTCGTCGCGGACGTACGCCGCCTCCGCCGCCTTGGTGTCCAGGGTGGCGAGGACGGCGACGAAGGAGTTCATCCCGTGTCCTCGGCGAGCGGTGGGGTGTCCGCGGCCAGCGCGAGCTTCCCCGGGGCGACGCCGGTGATCTGCGCCGCCAGCAGCGCGACCTTGGCGTCGTCCTCGAGGTACTCGGTGCGGTAGAAGGCCGTACGCAGGTCCGGGCCGACCGCGATGGTGCCGTGCTCGCGCATGAGCGCCACCCGCAGCTGCGGGTCGCGGAACAGGTCGGTCACCGCGTCCGCGAGCTCCGCCGAGCCGGCCGGGAGCAACCCGACCGCGCCGACGCTGCGCAGGTGACCGCGCGCCGCGCTGTGCACGAGCAGCGGCGCCTCGTCCGCGACGGCGAACGCCACGGCGTGCGGCGGGTGCAGGTGCGCGATGCCGCCGACGTCGGACCGTACGCGGTAGACCCCCAGGTGCCAGCGCCACTCCTTGGACGGCGTGCGCCCGGTGTCGAGCACCTCGCCGTCGAGGGTCATCAGCACGG
This sequence comes from Streptosporangiales bacterium, assembly GCA_050698355.1. GTDB lineage: Bacteria > Actinomycetota > Actinomycetes > Streptosporangiales > WHST01 > JBOHBN01. The sequence continues at coordinate 5,049 of JBOHBN010000051.1, forward strand.
TGTCGGAGGTGTCCATCTCGCCCTGGCACCGGCCAGACGACTTGATGAGCACCTGGTCGCTGCCGGGCACCCGCATGCTGTTGTTGCCGGAGACCCCGACGACCAGCCCGCGCTCGTAGCCCCGCCGGGACACGGCGGCCAGCTCCTCCCGGCACAGTTGCAGGGTCGCGGGGTCGATGGAAGACGCCATGCTGACCTTCCTGTCGGTCGGCGGTGATGCGCTCGGGCTCAGGCGCGCTCGGGGTAGTCGCTCTTCACGATCTCGACCTTGAACTGCTGCACCTCGCGCAGGTACGCGGTGAGGTGCTCGGCCATCCGGTCGAGCATCGCGAGGCCCTTCTCCTTCGAGGCGCGGAACGGGTTGCCGATGACGGCGGTCTCGCAGTACTCGTGGTGCTCCATCGGCACCCACACGTTCTCCGAGCCGCCGAACTTCACGGTCGCCGTCCCGTCGATCTTTGAGAACTCGTCGCCCATGTACGCCGGCGCGTGCGCCCGGTCCTCCACTGCACGCTCCATGTGCACGAGGCCGTCGCCGGTCGCCATCAGCGCCGCGGTCTCCAGCTCGCTGGAGTGCCAGCCGGGGGTCTCCTCCGGCGGGTTGTCGAACAGGTCCTCGATCACCGAGGCGTCCCGCTCGGTCGGCGTCTTGTAGTAGGAGATGAACGCGCCGGTCTCGTACCGCAGCTGTCGCAGGACCTCGTCGATCGGCTTGATGTTCGAGCCATGGTGACTGACGAAAACGATCTTGGTGAAGCCGTGGTAGATGAGGCTGCGAGCGACGTCGCTGATGATCCTGCGGTAGGTCTCGGCCCGTAGCGTGATCGTGCCGGCGCCCTCCAGGTGCCTGCCCATGTGGTGGGGCGAGTAGCCGAACGGCACCAGCGGAGTGTAGAGCACGTCCGCGGCCTTCGCCGCGCGCTTGGCGACCTCCATGGTCACGTAGCTGTCGGTGCCCAACGGGATGTGCGCGCCGTGCTTCTCCGTACTCCCCAACGGGACGATCGCGAGATCCTGGTTGCCCTCGCGTAGCCGCTCCTGCACCTCGGCGAACGACAGCGCGAGCACGTTGTGCTTCCGCTCGGCGTCGGCGTCCGCGTGCACGTAGTCCAACTCGTTCAACCTGGCCCCCAACGTGTCTCGGGCGCCGCCAGCACGCCCTTCTGAAACGCGTTACTGCAACGCTTTTCAGACGCTAGGACGGCCCGGCGAGCGCTGTCAAGAGGTATCCGGAAACGCGTTACCGAAGAGTGCCTGAAGCCGTGCGGCCTGCGCGGTTAACCCCGGTTGGTTTGCGCGACCGACTCCGGTTGGTTTGCGCGCGCCCTCCCGCGAGCCCGGTCACCTACCGCGCGGTAACCGACCGCGGTTGGCTCACGCCTCCCATCGGAGGTAGCGCACGGCGCCGCTCTCTTCGGTGATCATGAAGGTTTGTCGTACCTATAGCTACGACAAACCTTCATGATCACTGGGTGGGGGTGCCGCCGGTCGACTCCTCGATACCGTCGGACGCTTGCGCGGCCGGGCCGACCTGGGCGGCGCCGAGCCGTTCGATCGCCTGCTCCAGCTCTGCCCCGGCGGAACGCTTCCGCTTGCGTTCAGCAGCCTCCTCGTCGGACTCACCGCCGGTCGTGGGCGGGGCGGTGGGCGCCGCTTGCACGGGCTGGTCGGTGTCGGGACGTCCGCTCGGCGCGCCGAGCGCCTGGCCGACGCCTTCGAGCGCCCTGCTCAGCTCGCTCGGCACGAACCACATCGTGTTGGCGTCGCCCTGGGCGATCTCCGGCAGCATGCGCAGGTACTGGTACGACAGCAGGCTCGGGTCCGGGTTGCCCTCGTGGATCGCCTCGAAGACCGTCTCGATGGCCTGCGCCTCGCCCTTCGCCTTCAGCGCCTGCGCGCGCGCGTCGCCCTCGGCCCTGGTGACCGACGCCTCGGCCTCGCCGCGGGCACGCAGGATGGCCGACTGCTGGTCGCCCTCGGCGTTCAGGATCTGCCCCTGCTTGGTGCCTTCCGCGTTGAGGATGGTCGCGCGCTTGTCCCGGTCAGCGCGCATCTGCTTCTCCATCGCCTCCTTGATGGAAGGCGGCGGGTCGATGGCACGCAGCTCGACCCGGTTAACGCGTACCCCCCACCTGCCGGTCGCCTCGTCGAGCACGCCGCGCAGCGCACCGTTGATCTCGTCGCGGGAGGTCAGCGTGCGCTCCAGGTCCATCGATCCGATGACGTTGCGCAACGTGGTGATGGTGAGCTGCTCGATGCCCTGGATGAAGTTCGCGATCTCGTACGTGGCATCGCGCGGCTGGGTGACCGTGTAGTAGACGACCGTGTCGATGTTGACGTTCAGGCTGTCCTGGGTGATGACCGACTGCGGCGGGAAGGTGACGACCTGCTCGCGCCTGTCGACCATCGTCCGGATCCGCTCGATGAACGGGATCATCAGGTGCGGTCCGGCTTCCAGCGACCTGTTGTAGCGGCCGAGCCGCTCGACGATCCCGGAACGCTGCTGCGGAACGATGCGTACCGAGCGCGCGATGGTGATGATCACCAGGATGGCGATCACGATGATCGCGATGAGTCCGCCTGTCATGTGAGTTCTCCCGATCCGCTGCCGTACACGAGCGCCGTGGCACCTTCGATCTCGATCACCTGCACCGTACTCCCCGGTTCGAGCACGAGGGTGGGGTCGAAGGCGCGCGCCGACCAGAGCTCACCCGCGAGCTTCACCTGGCCGCCCCGCGCGTCGACGCGCTGGATGACCTCCGCGTCCTGGCCGACGAGCCGCTCGATGCCGGAGCGTTCCGCGAGCTTCGGCCGCATGTACTTGCGCGCGATCGGCCGGACGAAACCAAGCGTGGCGATGGACGCGACGACGAACCCCAGGATCTGGAACGCGACCGGCACGCCGAGGAGCGCGAGCAGGACCCCGACCAGCGCGGCGATGCCCAGCATGCCGAAGATCAGCACCGGCGTCACGGCCTCCAGGACGCCCAGCACCACTGTTGCAATCAGCCACAACAGCCACGGATCGAGGTCCATGCCGCAACCCTAGTACTCATCAGTAACGCGCGGGTCACCTCGCGCGCGCGGTCCAGCGGCCATCGGCGTGGTCGACGTGCAACCACATCCCGAAGCAGTCCGACAGCGCCTCGGCGGTGAGGGTCTCGCCGATCGGGCCCTGCGCGACCGACCGGCCGCCGCGCAGCAGCAGGCAGTGCGTGAAGCCCGACGGGATCTCCTCCACGTGGTGGGTCACCAGGATGGTCACCGGCGCGAACCTGTCGGTCGCCAGCGCGGACAGCCGCTTCACTAGGTCCTCGCGGGCGCCCAGGTCGAGCCCCGCGCCCGGTTCGTCTAGCAGCAGCAGCTCCGGGTCGGTCATCATCGCCCGCGCGATCTGCACCCGCTTGCGCTCGCCCTCCGACAGCGTGCCGAACCTGCGGTCGGCGAGGTGCGCGCACCCGAGCTGCCGCAGCAGTCGCCCGGCGCGGTCGATGTCGTGCTCGTCGTATGCCTCCCGCCAGCGGCCGACGACGGCGTACGCCGCGGTCACCACGACGTCGCGCACGCGTTCGGTGCGCGGGATGCTCTCGGCCAGCGCGGCGCTGGTCACACCGATGCGCGGCCGCAGCTCGAAGACGTCGACCGCGCCGAGCCGGGCGTCCAGGATCTCCACGGTGCCCCGGCTGGGAAACAGGTGCGCGGATGCGATCCGCATGGCCGTGGTCTTGCCCGCGCCGTTCGGCCCGACGACGATCCACCGCTCGCCGCTTCGCACCGTCCAGCTCAGCCGGTCGAGCAGGAGCGAGCCGTCCCGGACCACCGACACCAACTCGAGCCGGAGCACGTCCGCGTGCACAGCATCGCCCCCCCGCATCGGCACGAATCGTCATCGGGCGCAGCGCCCGGGTCAAAACTACGACACCAAGCTCATATCCTCGACGAGTGTCGGACATCGCTTCCACGCCGGCGTCGGCCACGCTCGTCGCCTGGGGCAACGCATGGCTCGCCGGCCACCTGGGCGCCGACGAGGTCGCCGATGTGGTGGGA
>JBOHBN010000052.1:0-1329 GCA_050698355.1 Streptosporangiales bacterium
GGGTGCGTACCCGCTACCCGATGCTGTCCCAGGCGCTGCTGTCCGGCGCCTCCGGCCAGCTCCGCAACATGGCCACCGTGGGCGGCAACCTGCTGCAACGCACCCGCTGCCCGTACTTCTACGACACGGCATCGGCCTGTAACAAGCGGGAGCCGGGCAGCGGCTGCGACGCGCTCGACGGGTTCAACCGTGGCAGCGCGATCCTGGGCGTCAGCGAGAGCTGCATCGCCACGCACCCCTCGGACATGTGCGTGGCGCTGGCCGCCCTGGACGCCGTCGTCGAGGTGCGCGGTGCGGACGGCGTACGCCGCGTCCCGCTGACGGACTTCCACCGGCTCCCGGGTGACACCCCGGAGATCGAGACCGAGCTGGCCCCCGGTGACCTCATCACCGCGGTCGAGCTGCCGCCCATCACCGCTCCTTCCCGCTACCGCAAGGTCCGCGACCGGGCTTCCTACGCGTTCGCGCTGGTGTCGGTGGCCGCGGCGCTGCACGTGAGCGACGGGACGGTGACCGAGGCCCGGCTGGCGCTCGGCGGCGTCGCCCCCAAGCCCTGGCGGGCGGGCGAGGCGGAGCGGCTGCTGGCCGGCGGACCGACGGACGATGCGGCATTCCGCCGCGCGGCCGAGGCCGAGCTGGCCCCGGCTGCCATCCAACCGGGTAACGCGTTCAAGGTCGCTCTTGCCACGTCCACGATCGTGGCCACGCTGCGCGAGCTGAGCGAGGAAGGCGGCCGCCGATGAGCACCACGTACACCGAGAGGGAGCGTACGGTCGGCGGGACGAAGTACGTCGGCCGTGCGGTCGACCGGGTCGACGGCCTCGCCAAGACCACCGGTCAGGCCCGCTTCGCCGCCGAATATCCGTACGCGGACCTGGCCTACGCCGCGCTCGTGCACGCCACGATCGCGCGGGGTCGTATCACCGCGATCGACACCGCCGAGGCTCGCACCGTGCACGGCGTGATCGACGTCCTCACCCATGAGAACGCGCCCGCCATGAAACCCGCCCCCAAGACGAGTCTCCTCAATCCCAGCTCGATCGCCTCGGGCTCGTCGGTCAACTACCTGGCCACCGACGAGGTGCACTGGAACGGCCAGCCGATCGCGGTCGTGGTCGCCGAGACGCCGGAAGCCGCGCGGTACGGGGCTTCGCTGGTGCGGCCGGCATACGAGGAGTGGTCCGCCGCGGTGGACTTCGCGACCGAGGCGCCGAACGCCGTCCCCGACAAGGGCAACCCGCTGATCGAGGCCGGCGCCGACAAGGGGGACGCGACGGCCGCGCTGGCCGCCGCGCCCGTCTCCGTGGACCTCGACTTCAGCACGCCGCA
>JBOHBN010000053.1:0-14240 GCA_050698355.1 Streptosporangiales bacterium
AGGTAGCCCGGTGGTGGGGTGAAGCAGCCGCCGGAGTTCTGGACGGGTTCGAGGTAGACCGCGGCGACGGTGTCGGGGCCCTCGGCGAGGATGGTGCGTTCGATCTCGTCGGCGGCCCATTGGCCGAACGCGGCGGGGTCGTCGCCGTGCTGGCGGGCGCGGTAGATGTTGGTGTTGGGGATGCGCAGGGCTCCGGGCACGAGAGGTTCGAACGGGGCCTTGATGTCGGGCAGGCCGGTGATCGACAGCGCGCCCATGGTGGTGCCGTGGTAGGCGGCTACGCGGGACAGCACCTTGTAGCGGGTGTGCTGGCCGATCGCGTGGAAGTACTGGCGGGCGAGCTTCCACGCCGACTCGACCGCCTCGGACCCGCCGGTGGTGAAGAACACCCGGTTCAACTCGCCGGGGGCGAGGGTGGCGAGGCGTTCGGCGAGCTCGGCCGCGCGGGGGTGGGCGTAGGACCACACCGGGAAGTACGCGATCTGCTTGGCCTGGGTCGCGGCGGCTTCGGCGAGCTCGGCGCGGCCGTGCCCGACCTGCACCACGAACAGCCCCGACAGCCCGTCGAGGTACCGCTTGCCCGCGCTGTCGTAGACGTAGGCGCCCTCGCCGCGCTCGATCACCGGCACGTCATGGTCGGCGTAGGCCGACATGCGGGTGAAGTGCATCCACAGGTGGCGCTTGCTGGCCTCCTGCACGGCACTGTCGGCGGAGACGGTCGGGTCGTTGCGCAGCGTTGTCATCGCGTTCCCCAGGCGGATAGTGGATTGGGTCTGCTTGATCAGGCGGAGGTAGTCACCGGGTTCCCCAGGCGTAGGTCTGCTTGATCAGGCGGAGGTAGACGAAGGTCTCGGTGTCGCGAACCCCGGGGATCGCCCGGATCTGGTCGCCCACCAGGGCCAGCAGGTCGTCGTCGTCGGCGCAGACGAACTCGACCAGGATGTCGAACGAGCCGGCGCACAGCACGACGTAGTCGATCTCGTCGATCGCGGCGAGCTTGCCGGCGACCTCGCGGGGGTCGCCGTCGGCGCGGATGCCGATCATGGCCTGCCGGGCGAAGCCCAGCATCAGCGGGTCGGTGACCGCGACGATCTGCATGACGCCGGCGTCGACCAGGCGCAGTACCCGCTGCCGCACGGCGGCCTCGGACAGGCCGACGGATTTGCCGATGGCCGCGTACGAGCGCCGGCCGTCGTGCTGCAGTTGGTCGATGATCCGCTTGGCGACGTCGTCGACGACGGGTGCCTCGGCGAGGGTTCGCACGCCGCACCTCCTCGGTTCGCCCGTCGCCGTCATCCTGTCACCAAACGCGCAGCTGTCAAGCGATTCATGTCTGATACCTGTTCTTGACGATGGATTCCCTTGCCCAGTGAGTGATGTTGTGCCATCGTCGTACGCAAGTCACGCAGAACGCAGAACGCAGGAGGTCAGCGCTGATGACGACCGAGGTGGGTACGCGGACGGTCACGAACTTCATCGACGGCGCGCACGTGCCGGCCGCAAGCGGCCGCACCATGCCGCTGATCGATCCGAGGTCTGGTGAGCGGTTCGCCGATGCCGCACTGTCCGGGCCCGAGGACGTCGACGCGGCGTGCCGGGCGGCGGCCGCCGCCTTTCCGAGGTGGGGGAACGCGACGCCCGCGGAGCGCAGCCTCGCGCTGTTCCGGCTGGCCGACGCGATGGAGTCCAGGGCCGATCAGCTGCTCGACGCCGAGTGCCTCAACACCGGCAAGCCCCGCGCGGTGGCCGCGGCCGAGGAGATCCCGATGGCCGTCGACCAGATCCGGTTCTTCGCCGGAGCGGCGCGGGTGCTGGAGGGCAAGGCCGCCGGTGAGTACATGGCCGGGCACACCTCGTACGTGCGCCGCGAGCCGATCGGGGTCTGCGCGCAGGTGACGCCGTGGAACTACCCGATGATGATGGCTGTGTGGAAGTTCGCGCCGGCGCTGGCGGCGGGCAACACGATCGTGATCAAGCCGTCGGACACCACGCCGATGAGTACGGTGCTGATGGCCGAGATGGCCACCGAGTTCATGCCGCCCGGGGTGTTCAACGTGGTCTGCGGCGACCGCGACACCGGCCGGGCGCTGGTCAGCCACGAGATCCCTCAGATGGTGTCGGTCACCGGCAGCGTCCGCGCCGGCAAGGAGGTCGCCCAGGCTGCGGCGGCCGACCTCAAGCGCGTCCACCTGGAGCTTGGCGGCAAGGCGCCGGTCATCGTGTTCGACGACGCCGACATCGCCGCCGCGGCGGAGGGCATCGCCGAGGCCGGGTACTTCAACGCCGGGCAGGACTGCACCGCCGCGACGCGGGTGCTCGCGGGGCCGCGGGTGGAGGAGGACCTCGCCGCGGCGCTGACCGAACGGGCCCAGCAGATGGCGGCAGGGCCGGGCGTGACCGAGGCGGACTTCGGGCCGCTGAACAACGCCAACCAGCTCGGTCGGGTGGCGGGCTTCCTCGACCGCGCCCCTGACCACGCGCAGGTGCGCACAGGCGGGTCCAGGCTCGGCGAGGTCGGCTACTTCTTCCCCGCGACCGTCGTGTCCGGGCTGCGCCAGGATGACGAGATGAGCCAGAACGAGATCTTCGGCCCGGTCATCACGGTGCAGGGCTTCTCCGAGGAGGACCAGGCGCTCGCGTGGGCCAACGGCGTGCAGTACGGCCTCGCCTCCAGTGTGTGGACCAAGGACCACGGCCGGGCGATGCGGATGGCCAAGGCGCTGGACTTCGGCTGCGTGTGGATCAACACCCACATCCCGATCATCGCCGAGATGCCACACGGCGGCTTCAAGCACTCCGGCCACGGCAAGGACCTGTCCATGTACAGCCTCGAGGACTACACCCGCGTCAAGCACGTGATGAGCAACATCGAGGCTTGAGCAGGCACATGAGCGAAGGAGCTGATCGCGCGATACGGCCAGTTACCTGGTCGAGGGGTGAGGTCGCGCGATGCGGTCGCGTGGAGAGCACATGATGGATGCAGCGATCGAGCTGGTCGGCGTGGCCAAGGAGTTCGGCTCCCGCCACGGCGACGACGTACGCGCTGTCGAGCACATCGACCTCACCATCGCCGGTGGCGAGTTCTTCTCCCTGCTCGGCCCGTCCGGATGCGGCAAGACCACGACCCTGCGCATGATCGCGGGCCTGGAGGAGCCGAGCCAGGGCCAGGTCCTGCTGTACGGCGACGACGTGACGGGTACGCCGCCCAACCGGCGTGACGTCAACATGGTGTTCCAGAGCTATGCGCTCTTCCCGCACATGGACGTCTTCGGCAACGTCGCGTTTGGGCTACGGCGGCACAAGGTAGCGAAAGATGACATCGCCAAGCGGGTCGGTGAGGCGCTGGAACTCGTCGAGCTGACCGGGATGGAACGGCGCAGGCCGCGCCAGCTCTCCGGCGGCCAGCAGCAGCGCGTCGCGTTCGCTCGCGCGCTCGTCAACCGGCCGCGCGCCCTGCTCCTCGACGAGCCGCTCGGTGCGCTCGACATGAAACTGCGGCAGGCGATGCAGATCGAGCTCAAGCGGATCCAGCGCGAGGTCGGCATCACCTTCGTCTACGTCACCCACGACCAGGGAGAGGCGCTCACCATGTCGGACCGTGTCGCCGTCATGAACCGCGGGCGCATCGAGCAGCTGGGGCCACCGAAGGAGATCTACGAGCGACCCGCGACCCGTTTCGCGGCCGGCTTCATCGGTACGTCCAACCTGCTCGCCGGAGCGGTCGACCGCGTCGACGACGGTGAGGCGATCCTGGACTTCGGCGACAGTGGCCGCGTGATCGTTCCGCTTCGCGAAGCCGCGAACGTCGGAGACCGCATCGACCTCACGGTACGACCGGAGAAGATCGCCCTGGACACCAAGCGGTCCGCCGATGGTTGCGCGCTGCGGGGAACGGTCACCGAGATCGTGTACCTCGGCACCGCGACGAACTACACCGTGGCAACCGGTGCGGGCTCCGATGTCGTCGTCTTCCAGCAGAACGCGTCATCTGCTGATGACTCCGTCGATCGCGGTGACGTCATCTGGCTGTCGTGGAGACCCGAGCACTCCTACGCGCTGGAGCTGGAAACCACACCGACGCCGACGGGCCTGCGTACAGCCGAGAGCGGCGCCCCCGGATAGGAGAGCCATGACACGTAACGACGAACCCGTACCCGGTGTCGATCCCGCGTTGCTGCGGGGCTTGACCCAGTCCCGCGTGGCCAGGCGGGAGCTGTTCCGGATGGCAGGCGTCGGCGCCGCGGGACTCGGTGCCGCCGGAATGCTGTCGGCGTGCGGCGTCGAGGGTCAGCGGGCGAAGACGAGCAAGGATGAGGCCCAGAATTACTGGGCGGGCAAGAAGAAGACGGGCAAGCTGGACTGGGCGAACTGGCCCCTCTACATCGACACCGCCGACGGCCACAAGAACAAGCACCCGAGCCTCGAGCTGTTCGAGAAGCAGACCGGCATCAAGGTCAGCTACTACGAGGACATCCAGGACAACGGGCCGTTCTTCGCCAAGGTGCAACCGGCACTGTCCGCCAAGGAGTACTCGGGGTACGACCTGGCCGTCATCAGCGCGGGCATCTACTTCAACAAGTTCCGCGACTTCGGCTGGTTCGTGCCGCTCGACCACGACCGGTTGCCGAACTTCGACAAGTACGGCGGCGGCAAGTACAAGGATCCGATCTTCGATCCGCACAACAAGTTCTCGATCCCGTACCAGGCGGGTTTCACCGGCATCGGGTACGACCCGGAGAAGACGGGTCGGGAGATCAAGAGCTTCGACGACCTGATGGACCCGAAGTTCAAGGGCAAGATCGGCATGTTCGCCAACAACGAGGACCTGCCGAACTCCGCGCTGCTGGCGATCGGCGTAGACCCGCAGCAGTCGACGAAGAAGGACTGGAAGAAGGCCGCGGCGTGGCTGGAGAAGCAGAAGCCGCTCGTGCGCAAGTACTACTCGCAGGACTACATCGGGGATCTGGCGAAGGGCGATATCTGGATATCGCAGGCGTGGTCCGGTGACATCTTCCAGCAGAACCTCTCCGGGTCGAACCTGAAGTTCGTGATACCTGAGGAACGCGGCCTGCTGTGGACCGACAACTTCGTCATCCTGAAGTACGCGAAGCACCCCGTGGATGCCCTGGAGCTGATGAACTTCTACTACCAGCCCGAACACGCGGCGATGCTCGCCGAGTGGGTCAACTACATCTCGCCGGTGCCGAAGGCGCAGCAGGTCGTCAAGAAGGATGCAGCGAAGGCGTCGGGTGACGCCGCGAAGTACCTGCGCCAGGTGGCGGACAGCTACGCTGTCTTCCCCACCAGCAAGACGTATGAGAAGACTGTCGTCGGGCTCACCCCGAAGGCCGGCAAGCAGCTGGACACCTGGAACTCCATCTTCGAGCAGGTGTACCAGGGATGAGAAGGCGGCTGGCGGCGGCCGTCACGCCGTACGCGCTGATCCTGCCCGGCGGGCTGTGGATCGCGATCTTCTTCGTGGTGCCGATCCTCGTGATGATCTCGCTCTCGACGCAGACCGGGAACCTACTCGACGGCTTCCGCCAGACCTTCCACTTCGCCAACTACGCCGAGGTGCTGACGAATTACCATTCGCAGTTCGTCCGCTCGATCATCTACGGCGTGCTGACCACGCTCGCCGCGATCGTCATCGGCTACCCGATGGCCTACTGGATCGCCTTCCGCGGCGGCACCCGCAAGTCGGTCTACCTGTTCCTGCTGTTGCTGCCCTTCTTCGTCACGTACGTGCTACGCACGATCGCGTGGAAGTTCCTTCTCTCTGACAACGGCCTGCTGCTCGGGCCGTTGCACGACGCGGGCATCGTGCCGTCTGACTTCCACATCCTGGCCACCGGCTTCGCCGTCGTCGCCGGCCTCACCTACTACTCGATGCCGTTCATGATCCTGCCGATCTACGTGGCGCTGGAGCGCATCAACGGCGAGGTGCTGGAGGCGGCGGTCGACCTGTACGCGAATCGCGTGCAGGTGTTCCTGCGCGTCGTCCTGCCGCTCTCGCTGCCGGGGGTCTTCGCGGGCGTGCTGCTGACCTTCGTCCCGGTCACGTCGGACTACATCAGCGCGACTATCCTCGGCGGCACCGGCCAGGTCATGATCGGCAACATCATCGAGACGCTGTACATAACCAACAGCGACTACCCGCAGGCAGCCGCCCTGTCGTTCGTGCTGATGGCCGCGCTGCTGCTGGGCATCTTCGGGTACGCGCGGGCGCTCGGCACCGAGGACGTGCTGGAGGTGAGCGCGGGATGACCGCGACGACAGCGCAGCCGTCCGCGCCCGCGCACGAGCGGCAACCGGCCCCGCGAAAGCGACGCGGAGGCGGCGGCCACATCCTGCACGCGTACACGTGGGCCGTCCTGGTCTGGATGTTCCTGCCGATCGTGATCATGGCCGCGTTCGGCTTCAACGACACTACGAGCAGGTACAACTTCCGCTGGCAGGGCTTCACGCTGCGCTGGTGGGAACACCTGTTTGCGATCCACTCCCTGACGACAGCGCTCATCAACTCGTTCACGATCGCGCTGATAGCCACCGCGGGCTCGGTGCTGCTCGGCACGCCGATCGGACTCGCGCTCGGTAAGTACCGCTTCCGCGGACGCGGGCTGACCGACCTCATCCTGTTCGCGAACATCGCGGCGCCGCCCATCGGCATCGGCGCGGCACTTCTGTCGCTGTACGTCACCTTGGGCATGCCGCGTGGCTACTGGACCATCGCGATCGCGCACATCATGTTCGACATCCCGTTCGTCGCCGTGACCGTGCGGGCGCGGATGGGCGGCTACGACAGCGCCCTGGAGGAGGCCAGCCGAGATCTCGGCGCCGGGCCGTTCGCGACGTTCCGGCTCGTCACGCTCCCGATGATCATGCCTGGTGTCGTCGCAGGCGCGTTGCTCGCCTTCGCCCTCTCCATCGACGACTTCATCATCACCCAGTTCACCGCCGGGCGCACGCTCACGCTGCCGTTGTGGATCTGGGGCACCAGCCGGCTCGGCACGCCGCCACAGGCGAACGTCATGGGTACGATCATCTTCGTGGTCGGGGTGCTGCTCGCGGTCGCCGGCCTCCTCGCGGGACGCCGGCGCAGGTAGGCGTTCCATGGTGCTCCGGCAACGACGCGCGCCGTCCCGCGCGGCCTCGCCCGGCCCGTTGCGGGCGCTCGCAGGCGCGAAGCTCCGCCCGTACTGGCTGGACGACCCCGACGTCCCGGACCCGCTGCCCGCGCTGGTCGGCGGCATGACGTGCGACCTGGCCGTGGTCGGGGCGGGCTTCACCGGCCTGTGGGCCGCGCTGCTCGCGAAGGAACGCGACCCGTCCCGGGACGTGACGGTACTGGAGGCGTCGACCGTGGGCGGCGCGGCCTCGGGACGCAACGGCGGGTTCTGCGACGCCAGCCTCACCCACGGCCTGGCGAACGGTCTGGGCCGCTTCCCCGACGAGATGGGGGAGCTGGAGCGGCTCGGTGCGGAGAACCTGGACGGCATCGAGAAGGCGGTGCGGCGGTACGGGATCGACTGCGACTTCGAGCGTACGGGCGAGGTGACGGTCGCGACCGGCGAATGGCAGCTCGCCGAACTCGCCGAAGAGGCGCGTGTCGCTCCCGACTACGGCCACGAGGTCGAGCTGATGACCGAAGAGCGGGTACGCGACGAGGTCCACTCACCGACCTACCTCGGGGGGCTGTGGACCAAGAACCGCACCGCCCTTGTCAACCCCGCGCGGTTGGCGTGGGGGCTGCGCGCGGCCTGCCTGTCCCTCGGCGTGCGCATCCACGAACACACCCCGGTCACCCGGCTCGCGCCCGATCGTGCGGGGGTGCGGCTCGCCACACCGTACGGCGCGGTCCGGACGGGCCGGGTCGCTCTCGCGACGAACGCCGCGCGTCCGCTGCTGCGCCGGCTGCGCGCGTACGTGGTGCCGGTGTACGACTACGCGCTGGCGACCGAGCCGCTGTCGGCCACGCAGCGCGCGTCGATCGGCTGGCAGCGCCGGCAGGGTCTCGGTGACGCGGGCAACCAGTTCCACTACTACCGGCTGACCCGCGACGACCGGATCCTGTGGGGCGGGTACGACGCGATCTACACTTTCGGCAACGGCCAACGGGCGGAGCTGGACGCCCGGCAGGAGACGTTCGCCACCCTGGCCCGGCACTTCTTCGAGACGTTCCCGCAGCTCGACGGTGTCCGGTTCACCCACGCCTGGGGCGGGGCGATCGACACCTGCAGCCGGTTCTGTCCGTTCTGGGGCACCGCCTACGACGGCAGGCTGGCGTACGTCGCCGGCTACACCGGCCTTGGCGTGGGGGCGAGCCGGTTCGGCGCCCAGGTGATGCTCGACCACCTGGCCGGCGAGGAGACCGAGCGTACGCGGCTGCGGCTCGTACGCACCAAACCCGTGCCGTTCCCGCCCGAGCCGTTGCGCTACGGCGTCATCCAGCTCACCCGCTGGTCGCTGGACCGCGCCGACCACGACCAGGGGCGGCGTAACCTGTGGCTGCGCACCCTCGACCGGTTGGGTTTGGGCTTCGACTCCTGACGATGAGCAAGGCCAGCGGCTGCGGGTCGGGACGCTGTTTGACGCGCCCGCGTCAGGGAAAGTCACAAGGGCCGTAACCCGTTCGATAGGAGACCGTGATGCAGGCCCTTGGCGTGTGGCTCTGGGTGATCGTCGCCGCCGTGGTGATCCTCGTGGTCGGTATCATCCTGTACGCAACCAGCCGCGTGCATGCGAACCGGCGCACCGCGATGCTGCGCGAGCATTTCGGTGCCGAGTACGACCGCGTGGTCGCCGAGCATGGTCGTCCACGTGGCGAGGCGGAGCTGCGGGAGCGCCTGCGTCGACGTCGCGAGGTCACGGTGCGCAATCTCGATGCTGCTGAACGTGATCGGTTTGGGTCGGCGTGGGAGTCCGCGCAGTCGGCGTTCGTCGACAAGCCCGTCCAGGGGCTTCGCGAGGCGGACCTGCTGGTGATGCAGGTGATGCGTGAGCGCGGATATCCCGTAGAGCACTTCGAGGAGCGAGCGGACCTCATCTCCGTCGACCATCCGGACCTCGTGGAGCACTTCCGCAGCGCACATGCCGCGGCAGTCGCCAACGAGCAGGAGCCCGTGGAGACCGAGGACCTCCGGCAGGCGATGGTGGACTACCGGTACCTGTTCGACGAGCTGCTTCAAGGCGGCGACATCGAACGGATACCGCGTGTCTGAGCGTGCTGTGGCCGGGCACGCAACAGTGGGGGCCGATATGGAGCCGGTGCTCCTCGTCGAGCGTTACGAGCTGTCCGAGCTTCTCGGCGCGGGCGGTATGGCCGAGGTCTACCTGGGCCGCGACCGGGAGCTCGACCGACCCGTAGCGATCAAGCTGGTGGCGTCGGGCGATCGGGACTCCGGACATGTCGAGCGGCTGCGGCGCGAGGCCAGGGCCATCGCATCCCTCCGCCATCCCGGTGTGGTCGCCGTGCACGACATCGGGGTGTCGGGCGGCAAGGTCTTCGTGGTGATGGAATACCTCGAGGGCGAGACCGTCGGCGAGCTGATCGCACGGCGCGGCCCTTTGCCGGTCGCGACCGCGGCGAGGGTCGCGGCCGAGGCCTGCGAGGCGCTGAGCGCCGCGCACGCGCGAGACGTGGTACACCGAGACGTCAGCCCGGGCAATCTCATGATTTGCAGCGACAAGCATGTGAAAGTCCTGGACTTCGGCATCGCGCTGGTCGCGCACGCGGGTTCGGGCACCGAGACTGGAACCGTGCTCGGCACTCCCGCCTACCTGTCGCCGGAACAGGCGCGGGGAGAAACCCTCGACGCGCGGTCGGATGTGTACTCGCTCGGTTGCTGCCTCTACGAGATGACGACGGGTCAACGACCGTTCACCGGCTCGACACCGGCCGCGTTCGCCTACCAGCACGTGAACGAAGAACCGCGGGCACCGCGTGCGGTCAATCCGGCGATCACGGCGGAGATGGAGAGCGTGATTCGCCGGGCAATGGCGAAGGACCCGGAGGATCGCTACGCTTCTGCGGCTGTCATGGCGGCGGACCTGGCCGAGATGGGTGCCGAGCCAGCGACCGTACCGGCGACCCCGGCTGGAGCTGCCGGTACCCGACAGCGGGACGAAGGCGACACCGAGCGGATCGGCCGCACTACCCCGGTGCGTCGCGCCGACTCGGATGCGCGGGAACTCGACGGCTCGCACGGGATGTGGCGCAAACGCCTCGGTCTGGCGCTGATCGCGATCGCGGTAGCGGCGATAGTGGTCGTATGCGTCGGCCTGCTCTTGCAGGGACCCTGACCCCCATCCCGGTGATCATGAAAGATGCGCGTAGCCATAGCTACGACGACCTTTCATGATCACCGGGTCGTAGGGCCGATTCACCGCGCAGTGCCGCCGGGGTGTCGGCTGCCCTCGGGCTCCTGCGGTACGGCGTCGGTCACCTCCTGCACGCTGCCGTACTGCCCGTCTGGCAGGGCACGCAGCGCCTGCAGCGTCTTCTCCTCGGCGCCGCGTGTCTCCGCGTAACTGAGCAGGTCAGCACGGTCGGTGGGAAAGTCCGCGCCCTGCAATGCCTTCGCGACTCGTGCCTCGTCTCGATCGGTCACGGTTGCTCCTCGCTGGTTGCCGTCGGGCATGGCGTGCCCCGATATCCCGCCGCCGAAACGCGCGCTAGCTGTGATGTCCAGGGACGTTGTCATGGTCTGAGCTGATGTCGGCCTGTCGTTGAGACAGGCGAGGCCTCCGGTTGTGAAGTGGAGCTGTCCAGGAACCGCTTCACCGACCGGAGGCCCTCGTGTCCCACGCTAACGCTGTCTTGACCCCGCGTGCCCGGCTTCGGCTCGCCCAGCTGGTCGTCGATCACGGTTGGACGTATTCGGCTGCCGCGACGATGTTCATGTGCTCGCCGCGTACGGCCCGCAAGTGGGCCGACCGCTACCGCGCCGAAGGTGTGACCGGTATGGCCGATCGCAGCTCACGGCCGTGCACGAGCCCGACCAAGACGCCCCTGCAGCTGGTGCGACAGATCGTGCGGTTGCGGTGGCGGCACCGGTTCGGGCCGGTACAGATCGCCGGTCGACTCCAGATCCCGGCCTCGACCGTGCACGCGGTGCTGACTCGCTGCCGCATCAACCGGCTCAGCCACATCGACAGGGTTACCGGCGAGCCACTACGCCGCTACGAGCACCAGTACCCCGGCTCACTGATCCACGTCGATGTCACCAAGTTCGGCAACATCCCCGACGGCGGCGGCTGGCGCTACGTCGGCAAGCAACAAGGCGACCGTAACCGGTCAGCCACCGTCGCACGCACCGCAACACCGCGCAGCACGACCCACGGCCCACTGCTGGGCACCAGCTATGTCCACACCGTCATCGACGACCACTCCCGCGTCGCCTACGCCGAGATCTGCCGCAACGAGAAAGCCGACACCGCCATCGCCGTCCTGCAGCGGGCAGTCGCCTGGTTCGCCGAACGCGGCGTCCTGGTCCAACGCGTGCTCTCCGACAACGGCTCGGCATACAGGTCCCACGCCTGGCGCGCCACCTGCGCGGAGTTGGGCATCACCCTGCCTGGACATCACAACTAGCCGTCGAACGTCGCCGCGGTCGAATGCTCCGGTATGAGCACCTTCAGGGCGTTGCGGGCCATGGTGATCTCCTGCGGCGCGTGCGCGACGATCTCGCCGTCGACGTTCAGCGGCAGCGGCGGGTCGGTCGTCACCACCATGCGCTGCGTGGTGAGTTGCGTCACGTTGTCCTGCTGGATGAAGTCGCCGCTGCGGAAGTAGCGCGCGACTCCGGCCAGGTCGCGGTGCCGGCCGAGCTGGATCACGTACGCGTCGAGCGCATGGTCGTCGATGTGGGCGTCCGGCGCGACCAGGTTCCCGCCGCCGTAGAAGCGCCCATTGCCGACCGCCACCTGGAGTACGCGGTCGAGTTCGAGCTCGGGACGGTCCCCGTCGGGGAAGCTCAGGTGGGCGGTGAACGGCTTGTGCTTGAGGAAGGCCTTCACCGAGGCGAGCGGGTACGCGAACCGCCCGGCCCGCCTCTTCAGGCCGGGCGACAGCGCGTGGGTCACCCCGACCGACAGGCCGGCAGAGACCACGTTGACGAAGTAGTTGTCGCCGACCAGCCCGAGATCGACGTCGACCACCTTGCCGGACGCGATGGCGTCGCAGGCGCCGCGCAGGTCGGCGGGAATCTCCATGGTGCGGGCGAAGTCGTTGGCCGTGCCCAGGGGCAGCAGCCCGAAGACCGCCTCGTGGTGGGCGAGCATGTCGACGACGGCGCTCACCGTACCGTCGCCCGCCCCGAGGATGAGCAGGTCACACCCGTCGGTGAGCACCTCGTGGACCGTCTCCGGGATCCGGCCAGGGTCGGTGATCGAGTACGCCGATTGGATCGGTACCCCGGACTCGGCGAGCATCTCCCGCGCGTGCTCGTAGGCGCGCTCGCCGTCGCGAGAGTGCGTGTTGACGACGAGGGCAGCGTGCGTGAAGCCGTGCGTTCCCATAACCCTGTGCAACGCTCTCCGGCCGGTCGAGGGTTCCCCGGCCGGCCGTCCCCTATAAACGAGTTGTTACCCGCGGTAGCGGGTAGATGACACTCCAGCGATCTCCCCGCTGCGGAAGGCCTCCACGAACAGCCGGTGGTCGTCGCGGACGACCGCGGAGTAGTCATGCGCGAACTCGACCAGCCATGCCACGAACTCGTCGTCCCGGTTGTCGACGGCCGAGGCGATCGCCTCCTCGGTCTGGAACGACACCAGGTTCTGGTCGGAGTCCGAGTCCGCCACGCAGTGCACCTTCGCCGTGGCACGGCCGAGGTAGTCGAGGACGGGGGCGATCTCGTCCGGCTCGGTCAGGTCGTCCCAATCGAGGTCCGACTCGTACGGCGACAGCTCGCTCACCACGTAGCCGGCCCCGTCGAGCTCGGTGTAACCAAGCAGCGGGTCCGCACGCGCCTGCAGGGCCCGCTGCGACACGGCGGTGCGATGACCGTGGTGCTCGAAGTACGCGGCGATCCGCTCGTCGGTCACGACTCGAGACGGCGCAGCGACGTTGCCCTGCTTAATCGACAGTACGACGTCGTTGTCGAGTGCCTCGTTGAACCCCTCGATGAGCACGGTGTAGGCGGGCAGGCCCGCGCTGCCGATGCCGAACCCGCCGCTCGCCACCACGTCCTTGACCTCGTAGGTGACGCTGCGGAACCGCTTCGCCTTGGGGATCGTGTCGAGGTAGCGCGCGAAGGCGGCACGCACCTTCGCGTGCTCGTCGTCGTCGACGTGGCGAGCGCGCGACGACTCGCGGAAGCGGCGGTCGTACCCCTCGGTTTCGGTGAGCGAGTCGAGCAGGGTCTCCCGGCTGCGCAGGCGGGCCCGTTGCAGCACCTCGTGCACCACGCCGTCGGTCGTGTCGAGGCGCAGCGAGTACGACGCGTCATGAGCCGTCTCGACGAACCAGCGGACCTGGTTCAGGTACGCCCGGGCATAGTCGGCGACGAGGGTCTCGATGTCGGCGTCGGCGAACGCCTTGCGCCAGCCGAGCAATGAAACGCTGGCCGCGAGCCGTTGCAGGTCCCACGTGTAGTGCCCGAGGTAGGCCTCGTCGAAGTCGTTGACGTCGAACACGAACACGCCGTCGCCGGCCATGTAGGTGCCGAAGTTCTCGGCGTGCAGGTCGCCCTGGATCCACACCCGGCCGGTGCGCTCGTTCGACCAGCGGTCCTCTTCGCGTTCCATGTCGGCGTAGAACAGGCAGGCCGTGCCGCGGTAGAAGGCGAACGGGTCGACGGCCATCTTGCGGAATTTCTGCCGGAACGCCTTCGGGTCGGCGGTCATCAGTTCGCTGAAGGCGGCCACCAGGACCTCGACGATCTTTTCCTGGCGTTGCGCCGGCTCGCGCTGCCGCACAAGGTCGATGACACCGGTCATAGCGGTCCTCTCTGTTCGTTATCTCGTTCGCTGACGTGTCGCTGACGCGGCGGGGCACGGCACTCCCGTGCGCGGTGGGCCGATCCGAGGGTGGCGCTCGCCGCGTCCGTTCACAGGGTGGGCGGCCGCCCCTCGTAGGGGGTGCTGAGCACGACGGTGGTGCGGGTGGAGACGTTCGCTGCGGAGCGGATCTGTTGGAGCAACGCCTCCAGCTCCCCCGGGGTGCCGACCCTTACCTTGAGAATGTAGCTCTCGTCGCCTGCCACGCTGTGGCAGGCCTCGATCGCCTCCAGGTGGGCGAG
>JBOHBN010000054.1:0-9579 GCA_050698355.1 Streptosporangiales bacterium
CCTCGGCGATCGTCTTCCTCGTGTCGTAGGCGAGCCGCAGGTCGACCTCGATCGATACCCGGCCGTCGACACCGCCGGTCGCGTCGTACGCAGGCCGCAGGACGTCGCACGCCCACCGGATGTCGTAGGTGGTGATCATCCGGACGGCTTCCTCGACCCCCACGCCACGAGCGGCGAGGTCGCGGACCTGCTCGTCGTAGGTGTCCGAGCCGGTGATCGCCTTCTGGAAGATGTTGGGGTTGCTCGTCACGCCCACGAGGTGTCTGTCGCGGACGAGCTCGGCGAGGTTGCCGGAGACGAGGCGTTCCCTGGAGATGTCGTCCAGCCAGATCGCCACGCCCTCGGCGGACAGCCGGGCGAGGATGTCGGTGGTCATGCTTGCCTCCTGGACTAGAGGGTCCCGCCGGCCTTGGTGAGGCTGGAACGCGCGGCGGCGGCCACCCGTTCCGCGGTCAGGCCGAACTGCTCGTACAGCATCTGGTAGTCAGCTGATGCCCCGTAATGCTCAAGGCTCACACATTCGCCCGTGGCGCCCACGAACTCGTGCCAGCCCTGCGCGACGCCGGCCTCCACCGACACCCGCGCGCGTACCGCCGGCGGCAGCACGGTCTCCTGGTACGACTGCTCCTGCGCGCGGAACCACTCGATGCACGGCATCGAGACCACCCGCGTCGGGATGCGGGCGGCCTGCAGCTGGATCCTGGCGTCCAGGGCGATCGCGACCTCGCTGCCGGTGGCGAGCAGGAGCACCTGCGGCTGGCCGCCGTCGGCCTCGGCGAGCACGTAGCCGCCCCTGGCGACGCCCTCGGCCGAGGCGTGCTCGCCCGCCGCGCGGTCGACGACCGGCACGTTCTGCCGGGTGAGCAGCAAGCCGGCCGGCCGGTCGGTGTGCTCGAGTACGGTGCGCCATGCGACCGCGGTCTCGTTGGCGTCGGCCGGCCGTACGACGTCCAGGCCGGGGATCGCGCGGAGCGCGGCGTAGTGCTCGATCGGCTGGTGCGTCGGCCCGTCCTCGCCGAGCCCGATGGAGTCGTGCGTCCACACGTAGATGACCGGTAAGCCCATCAGTGCTGCGAGGCGTACCGCACCGCGCATGTAGTCGCTGAAGGTGAGGAACGTGCCGCCGTACGGGCGGGTCAGACCGGCGAGTGCCATGCCGGAAAGCGCCGCCCCCATGGCGTGCTCGCGGATGCCGAAATGGACGTACCGCCCGTACGGCGACCCGCTGCCGCGACCCGCGGGCAGGAAGTTGGGCTCGCCCTTGATCGCGGTGCTGTTGGACCCGGTGAGGTCGGCCGACCCGCCCCACAGCTCTGGCAGCACCGGCGCGAGCGCGTTGATCACCTCACCCGACGCCTTGCGGGTCGCCACCGGCTTGTCCGGCGGGAACTCCGGCAGCGCGTGCTCCCAGCCGTCCGGGAGCCGCCGCGCCTCGAGCCGGTCCAGCTCCGCCGCCCGCGCGGGGTCCGCGTCGCGCCACTGCTCGTACCTGGCATCCCACTTGGCGTGCAGGTCGCGCCCGCGGTCGGCGACCTCGCGCGCGTGCGACAGCACCTCGTCGGGTACGGCGAACCGCTTCTCCGGGTCGAGGCCGAGCACCTTCTTGGTGGCCGCGACCTCGTCCGCACCCAGCGCCGCACCGTGCGCGGCACCGGTGTTCTGCGCGTTGGGCGCTGGCCACGCGATGATCGACCGGATGCCGATGATGGAGGGTCGGTCGCGCTCGTCCCGCGCCGCGACGAGCGCGTCGTGCAGCGTCTGGACGTCGTTCACGTCGTCGATCTGCTGCGTGTGCCAGCCGTACGCCTCGTACCTGGCGAGCACGTCCTCGCTGAACGCGACGTCGGTGTTGCCGTCGATGGAGATGTGGTTGTCGTCGTAGCAGACGACCAGGTTGCCGAGGCGCTGGTGGCCGGCGAGGCTCGACGCCTCACTCGAGATCCCCTCCTGCATGTCGCCGTCGGACGCGAACACCCACACAGTGTGGTCGAACACGCTCTCGCCCGGCGCCGCGTCCGGGTCGAACATGCCGCGGATCCGGCGGGCTCCCATCGCCATGCCGACCGCGGTGCTGATGCCCTGCCCGAGCGGGCCGGTCGTGGTCTCGACGCCGGCGGTGTGGCCGTACTCGGGGTGGCCCGGCGTGCGGCTGCCCCACTTGCGGTACTCGGCGATGTCCTCCAGCGTCAGCCCGTACCCGGACAGGTACAGCTGGATGTAGAGGGTGAGGCTCGAGTGGCCGCAGGACAGGACGAACCGGTCGCGACCCAGCCATTCCGGATCGGACGGGTCGTGTCGGAGCAGGCGCTGGTAGAGCAGGTAGGCGGCGGGGGCAAGGCCCATCGCGGTACCGGGGTGGCCGCTACCGGCCTCCTCGACCGCGTCCATCGCGAGCGCGCGGATGATGTCGACCGCCTTGGCGTCGACATCGGACCATTCCACTGCCTGTGCGCTCACTGCTGTCCCTGTCCCACGTTGCACGTTTCGCCCTCTCGGCGTTGACACTAGCGCCCCAGGTCGCGGGGTGGGGCAGCGCGGTGACACGGGGGCGCCGGAGCTAAGGTTGTCGGGTCGTAGGCACCGGTCCGAGGTGCCTCCTGCCGTTCGAACAAGAGGTGTCGGTGTCTTCCCGCGAGGCGCGCCCATGACGGTTGCCACCGTGCCGCTCATGGCGACCGTTCGCGCGTACGCCGGGCTCACCAAGCCGCGGATCATCGAGCTGCTGCTCATCACCACCGTGCCGGTGATGTTCCTCGCCGCGGGTGGGCTGCCGCCGCTGTGGCCGGTCGTGGCGACGTTGATCGGCGGGACGCTGTCGGCCGGCAGCGCGAACGCGCTGAACTGCTACGTCGACCGCGACATCGACGAGACCATGCGACGCACGAGGAAGCGCGCGCTGCCGGCGGCATCGGTCAGCCCGCGGGCGGCGCTTGTCTTCGGTGTGGTGCTCGGGGTGCTGTCGACCGTCTGGCTGGCCGCGACCGTCAACGTGCTGTCGGCCGGGCTCGCGCTCGCGGCGAACCTCTTCTACGTGTTCGGCTACTCGCTCGTACTCAAGCGGCGGACGTCGACCAACATCGTCTGGGGCGGCATCGCCGGGTGCTTCCCGACGCTGATCGGCTGGACCGCGATCACCGGCCACCTCGCGCTGGCGCCGGTAGCACTGTTCCTCGTCGTGTTCTTCTGGACGCCACCGCACTTCTGGGCGCTCGCCATCCGCTACCGCGACGACTACGCCGCGGCCGGTGTGCCCATGCTGCCCGTCGTCGCGAGCCCGGCGCGGGTCGCCAGGCAGATCGTCGTCTACACGGTCCTCACAGTGGCCAGCTCGCTGCTGCTGTGGCCGCTCGCCGGCACCGGTTACGTGTACGTCGGCACGGCGGTCGTGCTCGGCGCGGCCTTCCTCGCCGAGGCCGTCGCGCTGCTCGCCCGTACCAGCCGGGACGCCCAGAGCGTCGCGCTGTTCAAGCCGATGCGGCTGTTCCACTGGTCGAACATGTACCTCGCGATACTCTTCGTTGCCGTCGCGGTCGACGCCTTGCTGTAGCCTGTCCGGTCGCTGGGATACGAAGATACGAAACTGCGAGGCGGGGAAGCATGACTGAGTGGGTCAGGGCGACGCTCGAGGGCCGGTCCGCGCCGCACCGTCCCGCGCTCACCGTCCTGGGTTGGATAGGGATCGGCTTCTGCGGGCTGGTCGCGCTCGCGTACGCCTTCTTCGCCGGTGGGGTCGGTGGCTTCCTGCTCGGGCTGCTGTTCGCGCTGCTGCCGGTCCCTCTGCTCGTGTTCGCGGTGCTGAGCCTGGACCGGCTGGAGCCGGAACCGACCCGCAACCTTGTCCTCACCTTCGCGTGGGGTGCCGCGGTCGCAGTGGTCATCGCGCTCGGTCTGGAGCTGGCCGGTGGCCTGCTGACCAGCAACCAGATCGTCGGGAGCGCGGTCATCGCGCCGTTCGCCGAGGAGCTCGCCAAGGGCGCGATCATCTTCTTCATCCTGCACATCCGCAAGACCGAGCTGGACGGTCCCACCGACGGCATCGTCTACGCGGGCATGGTCGGTCTCGGCTTCGCGATGAGCGAGAACATCGTGTACTACGGGTCATCGATCATGCAGCACGGCGCGGCCGGGCTGGTGAGCACGTTCGTCCTGCGGGGGATCTTCTCGCCGCTCGCGCACCCGCTGTTCACCTCCGCTACCGGGATCGCGCTCGGCCTCGCCGCGCTGAAGCGCGATACCGCATTCCGCTGGCTGGTGCCGATCGCCGGTCTGGTGCTGGCGATGATCCTGCACGGGCTGTGGAACGGTTCCACCGGTGCGCTCGGTGTCGTCGGCCTGGCGCTGTACTACCTGCTGATCATGGTTCCCGTACTCGTCGGCAACATCCTGATCGTCTACTTCGACCGCAGGCGGACGCTCGGGCTGGTCGGGAAGTACCTGCCTTCCTACATCCCGGCCGGTGTCTTCCATGCCGACGAGGTGGGACTGCTACGCACGATGAAGTCGCGCGGGAAGATGCGCCGGCTGATGCGCGACTACCAGCAGGCCGCCACCGAGCTGGCGATGCTCGACGACAAGGCGGCACGCGGTACGGCCGGGCCGAACTACGGGCCGCGGCGCGAGGCGCTCGTGCGGATCCTGCTCGTGTCCAAGCAGGCGTTCCCCGGCAACGAAGGCATGGTGCGCAACCTCGCGGAGATCGAGGGAACGCTGCCACCGCCCCCGCCGCCGAAATGGCAGCCGCGACCGGGTGGTCCGCCGCCCCCGCCCGGTGGGGGTGGCGCACCGCAGGGACCGCCGCAGGGTGCGCCAGGCGGCCCGCCTGGCTACCCGCGCCAGCCCGGCCCGCCGCCGGGTCAACCCGGCCACCCGGGGTACCCCGGAGGGCCGCCTCCCGGCAGCCCACCACCCGGTGGCCCGCCGGCGGGTTACCCGCCGCGCCAGCCCGGTCCGCAGGGCCCGCCTCGCGGTCAGTAGCCGCCGCCGTACCCGCCCCCACCGCCCGAGCTCGACCCGCCGCTCGGCGCTACGCCCTTCGGGGTGATGGCGTGCCAGGTGAACTTGGTGCCGCCGAAGCTGTCCTTGAATCCGTTGCCCTTGGCGTTCCCGGCCCCGCCGTCCTGGCTGAAGGTGTACAGCGGGTGCCCGGCGTACGCGAGCTGCATCTTGCCGTCCGGCCGCTTCACCGCCTTGAGCGACTTCTGCAGATCGCCCGCCTTGGGTGCGGTGCTGCGGTTGGTGGTGAGCGGGTGCCAGAACTGCGTGCAGCTGCCGGTGCAGCTCACCTTGCTGGCGGTTTCCTGCTCGGCGAAGTACAGCGTCTTGCCCGACATGTCGACGAGCACGGTGCCGACGCCGTCGACCTTCCCGGTGTTGACCGGTCCGTTCGATGCCGCCTGCGAGCTGGCGGCTCCCGCGCCGCCACAGGCCGTGGCGAGTGCCGCCAGCGCGGCGAGGACGGGAACGAAGTGAAGTGACCTCATGGTGATCATCCGCCTTGCGCGTTCGGATGTGACAGCCCTCTAGTACGGGCGATCGCGACGCGCGGTTCAGCGTGCGACGAGGTGTGCGGCCGGCTGCGCGACAGGCGTCGTCTCCAGCGCTCCGCGCTCCCGGGTCGCGAACAGCATGCGCAGCACGGCGACCCACAGCAGGCAGGCGCCGAGAACGTGCAGGGCGACGAGCGGGGCGGGGACGCCGGTGAAGTACTGCACGTAGCCGATCACGCCCTGGACGATCTCGACACCGAGCACCTGGGCGGCCCGCCGCCGGGCCACCACGCCCGCGTCGGACACGCGCAGGCCCACGATCAGCGCGACGGTGAGTCCGACGGTCACCCAGACCAGGGTCGCGTGCACGTGCGCCACCTGGTCGAGGCGGAACGGGTAACGGGTAGCGCTCGCGTCGCCGGCATGCGGCCCGGTGCCGGTGACGACGGTGCCGGCGATGAGCACGAGGGCCGCGGCCGCGACAAGCGCCAGGGCGACCGTGCGCAGCTCGGGCCGTACGGTGAGCCGCGGCGGTTCGTCGCCCTCGCTGGCGCGTTCGTACAGCCACACGGTGAGGACGATCATCACTGTGGTGCCGAGGAAGTGCGCGGTCACCCAGCCGGGCATGAGCGCGTACCACACGGTGAGGCCGCCGATGATGCCCTGCAGCAGCACCCCGAGCGGGAGCGCGGCGGCGAGCGCGACGACCGACCGGCGGCGTGGCCGCATGCGGATCGCGATGACAAGGCAGGTGGCGACGGTGAGGAACACCGCGACGCCGAGCATGCGGTTGCCGAACTCGATCGCCATGTTGACGGCCGGGTGGTCGGGGTTGTGCATGGGGACGAGGCTGGCGCCGGTACACCGCGGCCAGTTCGGGCAGCCGAGGCCGGAACTGGTGAGGCGCACGACCGCGCCGGACAGCGCGATGCCGACGTTGGCGATCAACGCGGCGAGCGCGGCGCGGCGCATCGCAAGTGGGGACGGCGTCCACCGCGCGAGCGCGCCAAGCCACCCGGGCCGTGAAACCGTTGCCGTCACCAGTTCATGCTACGAGCGCCGTCGCACGGCGCCGCGATCGCATCCTCCTACCCGGTGATCATGAAACATGCTCGTTGCCATGGCTACGACGATCTTTCATGATCACGCGGAGAAACGGGTCAGTCCCAGCGGAACGTCAGCGAGGCCGCGACCAGGGCGCCGGCCGCCCAGCAGGCGAGCACGAGCACGCTGCCGCCCGGGAAGGTCCCGTGCTGCAGGGCGTCGCGCAGCCCGTTCGCCATCGCGTTGAGCGGCAGCAGGTCGAGGACGTGGCGCGCACCGGCGGGGAAGTCGCGCACGGGAAACACCACGCCACCGAGTGCGAGGAAGATCACGTACAGCAGGTTGGCCCCGGCGAGCGTGGCTTCGGCGCGGAGCGTGCCGGCGACCAGCAGCCCGAGGCCGCTGCATGCCGCGGTGCCGAGCACGAGCAGGAGCACGGCCGCGCCGACGGCCAGGTGCGGCCGCCAGCCGATCCCGACGGCGACCGCGCAGAGCACGACGAGCTGGAGCACCTCCGTCGCCAACACCGCGAGTGTCTTGCCGGCGAGCAGGCCGGCACGGCCGAGCGGGGTGGCGCCGAGCAGCTTCAGAGCCCCGTAGCGGCGCTCGAAGCCGGTGCTGATCGCCTGGCCGGTGAACGCGGTGGACAGCACGGCGAGGGCGAGCACGCCCGGCGCCACGAACGCGACCGGGTCGGTGCCGAGGTCGATGATCGGCACGGTGGAGAGCAGCACGAGCACACCGACCGGGATCGCCACCGTCAGCAGCAGCTGCTCGCCGTTGCGCAGCTGCTGGCGCAGCTCGAGGGACGCGTACGCGAGCACCCGCCGGTACGGGCTCGCCGCGGCCGGGGCGGGGGAGAGGTCGAGCGCCGCCAGCCCGGTCACCGCGGTGCCGTCCACGCTCAGGCGCTCCGTTTCGCCGCTCACTGTTGCACCGCCGTCATTTGGAACGGGGGCGGGGCTCATCGCAGCTCCCGCCCGGTCAGCGCCAGGAACACGTCCTCGAGCGTGCGGTGGCCCACGTCGATGTCGGACGCGAGCACACCGTGGTCCGCGCACCATCCGGTGACGGCGGCGAGGGTATCCGGGCCCACCGCGTCGATGGGGCCATCGACCGTGTAGTGGCCGGCCGGCTCCTCCGCCGTGCTGACGGCGGAGGGGAGTCGCTGTGCCAGGCCATCCAGGTCGAGCCCCGGGCGGGACCGGAAGCGCAGCTGGCGGCTGGCGTCCGCCCCGGTCAGCTCGCCCGGCGTCCCGGAGCTGATGACACGCCCCCTGTCGATGATCACAACGCGGTCGGCGAGCTCCTCGACCTCGTGCATGTAGTGGGTGGTGAGCAGCACCGACACCCCGGACCTGCGCAGGCGCCCGATGACGTCCCAGGTCGCGCGGCGCGCCTGCGGGTCGAGGCCCGCGGTCGGCTCGTCCAGGAACGCCAGCTCGGGGCGGCCGACCAGCGCGACGGCGAGCGCCAGCCGCTGCCGTTCGCCACCGGAGAGCCGCCGGTACGGGGTGCGCGCCACGCGCTCGAGCCCGAGCGCGTCGATGAGCGACCGCGGATCGTGCGGGTGCGCGTAGCAGCGCGCGACGGCTGCGAGGAGCTCCGCCGGCCGGCTCGCCGGGTACACCCCACCCGACTGCAGCATGACGCCGACGCGCGCACGAAGCGCCGTCCGGTGCGTCCACGGGTCGCGGCCCAGCACCCGTACCCGCCCGCCGTCGGCCCTGCGAAACCCCTCGCAGACCTCGACCGTGGTGGTCTTGCCGGCGCCGTTCGGCCCGAGCAGGGCGGTGACGCCTCCATGGGCGACCTGGAACGACACGCCGTCGACCGCCAGCCGCTGGCCGTAACTCTTGGTCAGCCCGCCGACCTCGACCGCCGGTACCTCGCCCGTCACGACCCGAGTCTAGGAACCGAGGTTGTCAGTGCCTGGTCGAGGTATGGCTCAACCACGTACTGACAACCTGTGCGCCACCGGCGACGCTGGCGCGGTCGGTTTGCCGATCAGCGCGATTTACGCGACACTCGTCTTGTGAAAAACGTCGGGCACGAGAGCTCCTCGGTGACCGCCGCAGGCGGCACCAGGGACCGCGTGTTCCGGCTGGTGCTCGAGCTCGGCCGTGCCACGGCAGCCGAGCTGGCCCAGGAACTCCGTCTTACCCCGGCGGCGGTGCGCCGCCACCTCGACGCGCTCGTCGAGGTGGGGTACGTCGCGGACCGGGAGGCGCCCTGTTACGGGCAGCGCGGCCGCGGGCGACCCGCTCGCGTGTTCGTGGTGACCGACGCGGGCAGGGACGCCGCCTACCAGGGGTACGACGACCTCGCCGCGAGCGCGTTGCGCTACCTGGGGGAGTCGGTGGGGCCCGAGGCGATCGCGATGTTCGCCCGCAAGCGGGTCGCCGAGCTCGAGCGGCGGTACCGCCAGCACCTCGACCAGGCACCGAGCTCGCGGCACGCGGCGGTGCTCGCCGAGGCGCTGACCGATGACGGGTACGCTGCCTCCGTCGTCCCGGCGCCGGTCGCCGGCGGGGGCGCGCAACTGTGCCAGCACCACTGCCCCGTCGCCCACGTCGCCGCGGAGTTCCCGCAGCTCTGCGAGGCGGAGGCGGAGGCGTTCGCCCGGTTGCTGGGCACCCAGGTGCAGCGGCTCGCCACCATCGCGCGTGGTGACGACGTCTGCACGACGCATGTGTCGTCGCGGACCGGACGGGGAATCTCTCCGGCCGCGGATCGCAGTTCAGCGAGTAGGACCACCACAACGTTTCGGAGGACCTCCGCATGACAACAGTTGCCCATCCCGAACTCGAAGGTCTCGGCCGGTACCAGTGGGGCTGGCACGACTCCGACGAGGCGGGCGCCAACGCGCGCCGCGGTCTCTCCGAGGAGGCGGTGCGCGAGATCTCCGCGCGCAAGGACGAGCCGGAGTGGATGCTGTCGACCCGGCTCAAGGGCCACAAGCTGTTCGGGAAGAAGCCGCTGCCGACGTGGGGCGCCGAGCTCGGTGACATCGACTTCGACAACATCAAGTACTTCGTCCGCTCCACCG
>JBOHBN010000055.1:0-16387 GCA_050698355.1 Streptosporangiales bacterium
GGTTGGCGCTCGTACGCACGCTGCGCGAGCTCGGCGTCGACCTGGCGACCGTCCAGCGGGTGCTGGCACGGGAGGTCAGCGTCACCGAGGTGGCGGAGGCGCACGCCGACGCGCTCGACGTGCACATCGCGACCTTGCGGCTGCACCGCGCCGTGCTCCGTACCGTCGCCCGCCGCGGGGCCACACCGAAGGAGTTGGAGCTGATGAACAAGGTGGCACAGATGACCGCAGAGGAGCGCCGCCGTCTCGTCCACGACTTCCTGGACGAGACGTTCGGCACCGTCGACGACCCGAGCGGCGTCGAGCAGCGGATGCGGCAGGCGATGCCGGATCTGCCGGACGAGCCGGGCACCGAGCAGGTCGAGGCGTGGGTCGAGCTCGCCGAGCTGGTGCAGGACCCCGGCTTTCGGGCCCGTACGCGCGAGATGGCCGAGAAGGGCGCCGAGATGCATGCCCGTGGCGACGCTCCGTCCGAGGAGGAGTCGTGGCAAGCGTCCCGAACGGTCATGGATAAGGCCGGTGCCGCGCTGGCCGACGGTGTCGAGCCGGCGTCCGAAGGGGCCCGGCCGGTGATCGACGAGCTCACGGCAGGCATGGCGGGGGCCCGGGACGACCCGTCGTCACCGGCCTTTCGCCGGGAGCTGGCCGATCGGTTGGAGACGTTCTCCGACCGGCGGGTCGAGCGGTACTGGCAGCTGATCGGCACGATCAACGGCTGGGGTTGCACGATCCCGAGTGCGGCCGCGGAGTACGAGTGGTTCGTCGCCGGCCTGCGCGCGTCCGCGTAACGCGAAGTTGTCAGTGCCTGGTTGGGCCATAGCTCAACCAGGCACTGACAAAGCGGCGACCGGCTACGTACGGGTGAGCTCGCGCGGGGACGGTGCGTAGTCGGACGCGTCGGACTCACGGATGCCGTAGCGCGCGTACAGCCGGCGCAGCGGGCGGGGTGCCCACCAGTTCGCCCGGCCGAGCAGCCGCATGGTGGCGGGTACGAGCAGGATCCGTACCAAGGTCGCATCCACGACGACCGCGACGACCATGCCCACCCCGATCAGCTTGATGAAGGTGATCTCGGAGGTCGAGAACGCCGCGATCACCACGACGAGCAGCAGCGCGGCGCTCGTGATGATCCGCCCGGTCTGCTGCAGACCGCTCGCGACGGCCTTCGTGTTGTCGCCGGTGAGGTCGTACTGCTCGCGGATGCGCGACAGCAGGAACACCTCGTAGTCCATCGAGAGCCCGAAGACCACGGCGAGCACGAGTATGGGCTGGGTCGCTTCGATATCGCCGGTCGGGGTGAACTGGAGCAGCCCGGACAGGTTGCCGTCCTGGAAGATCCACACCAGCGCGCCGAACGTCGCTCCCAGCGACAGCACGTTCATCAGCACCGCCTTCACCGGCAGCACCACCGAGCCGAACGCGAGGAACAGGAGCACGAAGCTCGCGCCGACGACGAGCAGTGCCGCCCACGGCAACGTGTCGGCGATGCCGTCCAGCAGGTCGACGAGGTCCGCGCTCTGCCCCCCGACAAGGACGTGCCCGCCGGGCGGGGGCGCGGCGTCACGGACCCGCTCGACCACGTCCCGCGCCGCCTGCGAGGTCGGCTCGCCGTCGTAGGCGACGCTCACCCGTGCCAGGTCGCCTTCCGCGCCGGTCACCCGCGCACCCGTGACGCCGCGCAGCCCGTCGAGCCTGTCGACATACGCCGCGAGATGCCGCTGCTGGGCGGGCTCGGTGGCCGGGTCGGGGAGCCGTACCGCCGCCTGGACGGGCGCGGTCTGCTGGGCGGGGAAGTCCTGGTCGATGGTCTCGGCGACCACGCGGCTCGTGGCACCCTCCGGCAGTGCCCGCTCGTCGACCCCGCCCCAGGAGATGTGCAGGAACGGCGTACCCAACGCGAGCAGCAACGCGACCACGGGCACCGCGAACGCGACCGGCCGGCGCATCACGCTGTGCGCCAACCGCGCCCACCCGCCGGCCGCGTGCGCCGGTCTCCTCGGGACCAGCCGGGCGAGCAGGGGGCGCACAGACAGGGCGTCGACCTTGCGCCCGAGCACTGCCAGCAGGGCCGGCAGGACGACGAGCGCCGATCCCGCGGCGATCACCACCGCGGCGACCCCGCCGTAGCCCATCGACCGCAGAAACATCTGCGGGAAGAAGGTGAGCCCGACGAGCGCGACGGCGACCGTGATGCCCGAGACCGCGACGGTGCGGCCGGCCGTACGCATGGTCGCCGCGAGCGCCGACGGCACGTCCTGGCCCTTGGCCAGCTCCTCGCGGAACCGGCTCACCACGAACAGCCCGTAGTCGATCGCGAGGCCGAGGCCGAGCAGCGTCACCACGTTCAGCGCGTACACCGAGAGGTCCGTGCCGAATGAGATCACCCGCAGCGCGGTGAAAGCCCCGAGTATCGCCAGGCCGCCGATTGCGAGCGGCATGGCCGCGGCGACCAGCCCGCCGAAGACGATGACGAGAAGCACGAACACGATCGGAAAGGAGAGCATCTCCGCGCGTTCGAGGTCCTCGCTCACCTGGTCGGAGATCTGCGCGTTCACCGCGACGGGGCCGCCGACCTTCTCCGTGAGGCCCGGCGCGTCGAGGTCCGGGCGCAGCTTCGCCAGCTGGTCGAGCTGGTGCGCGTCGTCGTCGCTGGTCAGCCGCAGTGCGACGTACGTGGCGTGCCTGTCGTTCGAGACGAACGATCCGGACTTGGTCGTCCAGTACGTGCTCGCGGATTCCACCAGGTCTGACGGCAGCGCCCGTACGGTGTCACGCACCGACTCGTGGAATGCCCGGTCGTGCACGGTGTGTGCCGAGCTGCGGTACAGCACGATGACGTCGGCACCACCCCCACCGAGCTCGTCGTCCAGCATCTGTTCGGCGTGCGCGCTCTGGCTCCCCGGGTCCTCGAAGCCGCCCGGTTGGAGATCGCTCACCACCCGGCTCCCCCACAGCGCGCCACCCGCGACGAAGAGGATCGCGAGTACGAGGATCGGCCAGCGCAGCCGGTGGGTAAGGCGGCCGAGCGTCTCGAACACGAGGACCTCCGACGTTCCCGGGAGATCGGGTAGGATGGTGAACAGTGTTAACGACTTACACCGTTCACTTTGCATACGGCGTTAACTCGTGTCAAGGGAGAATCCGGTGGGGGCACAGCTCACCCGGCGGGAGACGAGCCGGCAGACCACACGGCGCGACATCCTCGACGCCGCTCGTCGGCTGCTCGCCGCGGGCGGCCCGCCCGCGGTGTCGCTGCGTGCGGTCGCTGGCGAGATCGGCATGACCGCGCCCGGCCTCTACCGCTACTTCCCGACCCACGAGGAGCTGCTGCTCGCCCTCACCGACATGGTGATGGGCGAGATGGACGACGTGCTCGAGTACGCGCGTGACGGGGACGGGCCCGCCGAGCCGGACGCCCGGATGGCCGCTGTGGCACGCACCTTCCGGCACTGGTGCGTCGGCCACCCGCACGAGTTCCAGCTCATGTTCGGGCTCACCGTCGTCCCAGAAGGCGTGCCGGCTGACCACTGCAACACCCCGAACTGCGTGCGGTTCGGCGGCATCTTCTTCGGGCTGTTCGTCGCCCTCTTCCGACGCGACCGGTTTCCCGTTCTCGACGAGTCGGCACTCGACCCGGACCTCGCCCGGCAGCTGCGCGCCTGGACGCACAGCGCCGGACAGGACGCGCCGCTCGGGCTGGTCAAGGTCTTTCTCGACGGCTGGGTCCGGCTGTACGGGCTGGTCGCGCTGGAGCTCTACGGGCACATGCGGTTCGCGCTGGACAACGTCGAGGCGCTGTTCGAGACGCAGATGGCCGAGTTCCTCGGCACGCTCCGGCCCTAGTCCCCCGCTGCGGCTCCCGCCCGCGGTTACCTTGCGTTGAACCTGTCGCCGGGGTACTGCCCTGCCGCCCCGGTGAAACTACGCTCCCGTCATGCTGCCGCCGTTGCCTCGCCGGATGCTCACCAGCGTCGCGGCCATCGCTGCCCTGTCCGCCACCGCGCTCTTCGCGCCGCCGGTCTCCGCCTCTCCCCACGGAGACGGCTCGCTGCCGCTCGGGTCTCCCGGCCTGACCGAGACGCGGACGACGAAGACGCTGCAGCCAGGCGTTACGTTGACCAAGATCGTGCGCGGCGAGCCGGATCCGTCTGACTTCTGGACCATCGAGGTAGCGATACCGGCGAACGGCTCCCCCGACCCGGACGCACCCACGACGGCGCTGTCATCGCGGTCCGAGGCCGAGCAAACCGCCGATCACCTGCGCGACGACGGCTTGGACGTGCGGGTCGAGAAGGTGACAACACCCGCGACCGCCGACTACGCGCCAGGGACCCTGGGATGGCGAGTCCGGGTCGGCCAGTACAGCAGCAAGGACGAAGCGAGCGGCGACCTGGCCACCGTGCACGACGCCGGGTTCAGCGGCTCGGCGGTCTTCACCGGTTGGGACGGCGCCGCCGACCGCGGCCCGTGGCACATCGACGTCCTCACCATCGATCCGAAGCTGTTCCGCGGCCGCCTGGTCGCGTCGTACGGGCCGGACATCGAACGGCGTGAGCGGACCAGCGAGCTGAGCGCGGCGCTGTCGGCGACAGCAGGCGTCAACGCCGGCTTCTTCGTCCTCGACCCCGCTGCCGGTGCGCCCGGCGACCCCGCTGGCCTCGGCGTCTACGGCGGGCGGCTGTTGAGCGAGGCGACGAACGGCCGGCCCACCTTTACCGTGCACGCGGATGCCCGGCACGGGAGCGTGACCAGGTACGCCTGGCACGGCTCGGTGCACGGGAAGCACGGCAGCCGGCTGTCGCTCGACGGCGTCGACCGCAAGCCCGGCCTGATCCGTAACTGCGGGGGAACGCCCGACGACCAGCCCACCGCTCGGCCGTTGCACGACGTCACCTGCACAGACCCGGACGAAGCCATACGCTTCACACCCCAGTACGGCACCTCCACGCCGGCGGGGCCGGGTGTCGAGGCGGTATTCGACGAGCACGGCCGGGTGGTCGCAATGCGCTCGCCGCGCGGCGGCGCGCTGCCGGCCGGCGGCGGTTCGGTCCAGGCGACCGGCTCGGATGCCGCCGAGCTCAGGGCCATCGCGCATGTGGGTGCCCGGCTCCGGTTCACCGACCGGCTGACCGACGCCAGCGGCAAAACGGTCCACCCCCGGCGGTCGACCTACGTCGTCAACGGGGCACCGGTGCTCGTCCGCGACGGGCGGCTGCACGTCACCCCGCGACGCGATGGCATCGTCCACCCGGGTGACCCGAGCTTCTACTACAGCTGGGCGCACAAGCGCAACCCACGTACCATCACGGGAATCGATGCTCACGGCCGCGTCGTCCTGGTCACGGCTGACGGGCGCAGCACCGCGAGCCTCGGCTTGAGCATCACCGAGTCAGGGCAGGTCGCCAAGGCACTGGGGCTGCGGGAAGCGATAAACCTCGACGGCGGCGGTTCCACAACGATGGTTGTCGACGGGCGGGTCATCAACGATCCCTCGGACGCGACCGGCGAACGGCCGATCGGCGACGCACTACTCGTCCTCCCGCACCGCTGACCTTCTCGTACAGCAGGGCACGAGGTTCTGATAACAGCAGCGTGAGGTTCTGGCAACGCGGTAACCTCGGTCTAGACCTACCCTGTCGCTCGACCGAGGAGCCCGCCTTGACTGATGCCGCTCTCAACCCCGGTGATCTGGAACTGTTCGAGAAGAACTTCGCCACGAACCCCGCGTACCGGGTGATGCAGAACGCGGTCACCCAGGTGAGCGTCGACGACGTGGCACTCGACCGCGACGTCGTGACGTCCATCGATCCGACCGTGTCCCACTTGCTGGACGACTGGACGGCGACGAGCCAGAAGAAGAGCGGCCGGTGCTGGCTGTTCGCAGGGCTCAACCTGCTGCGCGCCGGTGCCCGCGACAAGCTCGCCATGAAGGACTTCGAGTTCTCCCAGAACTACATCATGTACTGGGACAAGCTGGAGCGCGCCAACTACTTCCTCGAGGCGGTCATCGAGACCAGCGACCGCTCCGTCGACGACAGGACCGTCGCAGCCCTGCTCGACACCGTCGCGGGCGACGGCGGTCAGTGGAACATGTTCGTGGCCCTCGTACGCAAGCACGGGCTGGTCCCCAAGAGCGTCATGCCGGAGACGGAGAGCTCGTCGGCGACCAGCAAGATGAACGGCATCCTGCAGCTCGTCCTGCGCCAGGGCGCGAGGCAGGTGCGCGAGCTGCATGCCGGCGGCGTCGACGCGCAGCGCGAGCGCAAGCAACAGGTGCTCGAAACCGTGCACCGCATCCTGCGCATCCACCTCGGCAACCCGCCGGAGAAGTTCCTCTGGCAGTGGAAGGACACTGAGCGCGGCTTCCACCGCGGCGGCTGGTTCACCCCGCAGGAGTTCGCCGCTGAGTACGTCACCGTACCCCTGGACGAGTACGTGTGCCTGGTCAACGACCCGCGCCCGACCAGCCCGTTCGGTCACACCTTCACCGTCGACTACCTGGGCAACGTCGTCGGCGGCGAGCAGGTGCGCTACCTAAACGCCGAGATCGGCGTGCTCAAGAAGCTCGCGATGGATTCGGTTGTCGGCGGCGAGCCGGTGTGGTTCGGCTGTGACGTGGGCCCGCAGATGCGGCGCGATCTCGGTATCTGGGACGCCGGGCTGTTCGACTACGGCGCGGTGTACGACACCGAGTTCACGCTGTCGAAGTCGGACCGGCTGGTGTACCACGAGTCGGCGATGACCCACGCCATGCTCTTCACCGGCGTCGACGTCGTCGACGGCGCGCCGCGCAAGTGGCGGGTGGAGAACAGCTGGGGCGAGGAGAACGGTGACAAGGGCTTCTTCACGATGAACGACTCGTGGTTCGATGAGTACGTGTTCGAGGTCGCCGTACGCGCGTCCGCCCTGCCCGACGAGCTGCGCGCCGCCCTCGACACCGAGCCCATCACGCTCCCAGCGTGGGACCCGATGGGTTCGCTCGCCCGCTGACAAGCGGCAAGCTGGAATGTGTCAGTGCCTCAGCCTGCTATAGCGAGTTGAGGTACTGACACGGAGACCGACCCGGAGACCCGTGACGCCCGCTCCGCCCGCAACACCGCACCTGCTCGACTCCCGTACGCGCCGGCTCCGGGTCATCGTCATACTCGGCTCCCTTGCGGCGCTCGCGCCGCTGTCCATCGACGCATACCTCCCGGGCCTGCCGGAACTCACCAGGGATCTCGGCACCACAAGCACGGCCGCGCAGTTCTCGCTGACCGGGTTCGTCGTGGGCATCTCGCTCGGCCAGCTGGCCATCGGGCCGTGGAGCGACGCGGTCGGTCGCCGCAA
Source organism: Streptosporangiales bacterium (assembly GCA_050698355.1). Lineage (GTDB taxonomy): Bacteria > Actinomycetota > Actinomycetes > Streptosporangiales > WHST01 > JBOHBN01. Next base: position 7,330 of record JBOHBN010000055.1, read on the forward strand.
ACCGCTGATCGTCGGCATGGGGCTGTACGGGCTGACGTCGGCCCTCTGCATCTTCGTGCCGAGCATCGCCGCTCTCGACGTGTTGCGGTTCGCGCAGGGCATGTCCGGTGCGGCCGGCATCGTGCTCGCCCGCGCCGTCGTACGCGACCTGTACTCCGGCCCGGCGGCCGCGCGGTTCTTCGCCTCGCTGATGCTCGTCAACGGGCTGGCGCCGATCCTGGCACCCGTGCTGGGCGCGCAGATGCTCCGCTTCACGTCCTGGCGCGGGGTGTTCGTCGCGCTCGCCGTGATCGGGGTCGCGTTGACGGTGGCGGTCGCGACGGGACTGCCCGAGTCGCACCCGGCCGAGCGCAGGTACGGCGGCGGCCTGCGACGTACCTGGTCGGACTTCGGCGTGCTCGTACGCGACCGCGCGTTCGTCGGGTACGCGCTCGTGACCGGGTTCGCGTTCGCGGCGATGTTCGCGTACATCTCCGGATCGTCGTTCGTGCTGCAGAACGTCTACGGCCTCACACCGCAGCTGTTCAGCGTGGTGTTCGCGATGAACGCGGTGGGAATCGTCGGATGCGCGCAGGTGAGCGGGCGCCTGGTGTACCGGCTCGGCGCCGGCCGGCTGCTCGTGACCGGGATCTGCACCTCGCTCCTCGGCGGGCTCGCCCTGACCGGGGTCGTGCTCGGCGGGATCGGCCTGGCCGGCGTGCTGCCCGCCATCTTCCTGGTCGTGGCGAGCATCGGGCTCGTCGCGCCGAACACCCAGGCGCTCGCCCTGCACGAGCACGGCCGGCGGGCCGGCGCCGCGTCGGCGCTGCTCGGTGTCGTGCAGTTCCTCGTCGGCGGGCTCATCGCGCCGCTCGCGGGCATCGGCGGCAACAGCGTCGCGCTGCCGATGGCGGTGGTGATGGCGTCCTGCTCGGCCACCGCCGTGCTCGCCTGGCTGCTCCTCGTACGGCCCGGGCAGGCCGCAGCCGATCAGCGGGAGTAGTACTCCACGACGAGCTGCTCGTCGCAGATCGCGGGGATCAGCGCACGACTCGGCTCCGCCACCAGCTCGGCGCGCAGCTGCGCCAGGTCGACGCTCAGGTACGCAGGGGTGGAGTCGGCGGCGTACCCGCCTTCCGCCGCGATGAGGAAGGGCGTCTTGGTGCGGCTCGTCGGCCACACGGTCACCACGTCGCCGACCGAGACACGGTACGACGGCTTGTCGACGCGCCGTGCGTTCACGGCGATGTGCCGGTGCACGACCATCTGCCGTGCCTGGTAGATCGTCCGGGCGAGGCCCGCGCGCAGCACGACCGCGTCGAGGCGCCGCTCGAGCAGGCTGAGCAGGTTGGCGCCGGCCTTGCCCGGCCGGTGCTTCGCGTCGGCGAACGCGCGGCGCAGCTGGGTCTCGGAGACGTTGTACTGCGCGCGCAACCGCTGCTTCTCCTTCAGGCGCAGCGCGTAGTCGCTGTCCTTGCGGCGCCTGCGCCCGTGGTCACCCGGCGGGTACGGCCGTCGCTCGAAGTAGGGCACGCATTTGGGCGTGAGCGCGATGCCGAGCGCGCGGCTCTGCCTCGTCTTCGGGCGGGAACGGTTCACTGTGCTCCTTCCGTAATTTAGGTTAGCCTAACCTAATTGTTTGTCTGTGGCGTGGAGGGGTCATGGCTCAGCACACTCGCGTACCGCGGCTCGGGCCCGCTGAGCTCGCCCGTACGCTCACGTCCGGTGTCGTGACCGGCACGCTGCTCGCCGCCGGTGTACCCGGCACCAACGCAGGCAGCGGTGCGGTGGTGCGTCCCTGCAATACGGCGTTCGGGGACGTGCTGCTGCTCGTCCCCGACCGCACCGGCACGGCCCGACACCTGGCCGACCCGGTCCGGTCGAGTCGGGGTGAGGACGTGCCCGCGCTGCTCGACGTGCTCGACACGCCCGCCGTGCCGACCGACCTGCCCCGCGCGCGGCTGCGCCTCACCGGCTGGGCCGAGCCCGTCGTCGCGGCCGAACGGCGAGCGAGGCTACTCGCCGCGGCCGACGCCCGGGTCTTTCCCGAACTGCTGACCGTCGGCCACGGGGTCAGCCTCTACCGGTTCGACCTCGCGGATGTCACCGTGACGACGCCGTACGGCACGTGCGACATCGACCCGGACGACTTCCGCGGGGCCGCGCCCGACCCGCTGTACGCGTGCGAACGCGAGGTCGCCGCGCATCTGCAGCAGCACCACTACGACGACCTCACCGAGTGGACGCTGCAGCGGCTCGCCCCTCGCGATGCCTGCACTATCCGGCAGATCCTCGTCACCCGCGTCGACCGGTACGGCCTGGATCTGGCCTGTCAATGCGCAACCGACACCCGGTGCCTTCGTATTCCGTTCCCCGGCCCGGTCGAGGACGAGGAGGAGCTGGGCACCACGCTGCGCGCACTGCGGCGCTGCGCCTGCGGCGACGGCTGAACCCCGCCCCAAATGACCACGTTATGTGGGGTTCGTCGGCCACTCGCCTCGAGATGTTGAGCGACGTGTACGAAACGGATCGGCATCTGGCTACCGAACCGGAAAGTGGCTTGTGCGAGGTAGACACCGGGCACTCGTCCTTCCTGGCCCAGCCAAGCCGGGTAGCAGAGATCATCACCGAACTCGCCTCCCCAACCACCGGTGCTCTCACCTGACCGAGCCTGCCGGCGACGGTGCCGGAACGTCTCATCGACGCATCGCCCGCGGACGGTCAATCCAGCTGGCGCGCCGCGAGGTAGCCGGCCGCGAGTGCCCTGGCCACGTCGCGTACGCGCTCGTCGGGCGGCAGGAAGCGCGGGTCGTGGAGCATCGGCGAGCCCGGACCCTCGCCCACGCCGAGGAACACCATCAGGCTCGGCAGCGCGGTGCCGTAATGGGAGAAGTCGTCCGAGCCGCAGGAGCGAAAGCTCGGCGTCGCGAGCCGGAAACCGACCTTGTCGAGCCATTCGGCGCCGAGCGCCGCGAGCCTGGAGTCGTTGCGCAGGACGGGTTCCACCGCGTCTAACCGCACGGAACCCGCGCACCCGTGTGCCTCGGCGTACCCGCGCACGGCCGACCGGATGGCGGCGAGCAGCCGGTCCCGGTCCGCGTCGTCGAACGTACGAATGGTTCCCCGTGCCCGCGCGGTCTCGGCGATGACGTTGGGGGCGCCGCCCGCGTGCAGCTCGCCGACGGTGACGACGGCGGGCCGCATCGGGTCCACCGCCTGCCGCACCAGCTCCTGCAGGCTGGTGAGGCACAGGCACAGCACGGGCACCGGATCGTGAGCCAGGTGCGGGTAACCGCCGTGGCCGCCGCTGCCGGTGATGGTGATCTCGAACTCGTCGGACGCCGCGTTGACGACCCCGGCATCGGCGGCGACGGAGCCGGCGGGCAGCTGCGGCTGCACGTGCACGCCGACGATCGCGCGTACGCGCTGCTTGGTAAGCGCGCCGGACTGCACGATGTCGTACGCGCCGGACGGCTGGGTCTCCTCCCTCGGTTGCAGGACGGCAAGCAGCGGTTCTTCGGGGGCGACGCGGACCAGCGCACGAGCGAACGCGACGAGGCCCGCCAGGTGCACGTCGTGACCGCAGGCGTGCGCCCGCCCGGTACCGGACGCGTACGCCGCGCCCGTCTCCTCGGTCACGGGCAGCGCGTCGAGCTCGGCGCGCAGCGCCACGCACGGCTGGTCGGCGGCACCGAACCGCACCAACCGGCCCGTTCCCGCCACCACCGGCGCTTCCGGACGGCCGAGGGCCGCCGCGACCCGGGACGCGGTCCACGTCTCGGCACCGGAGATCTCGGGTGCGCGGTGCAGCTCGTGGCGCAGCTCGACCGCGTCGGGAATCTCCGCGTCGAGGCCGGCGAGCACCGTGTCGGACGACAGATCGGGCAGCGCCGTCATCCCTCACCTCGGGCAGCGGAGTGGGCCGCGCCGATCACCTGGGTGTTCAGCTCGTCGTACCGCGTCATCCGGGCCCGCGGCCGGTCGGCGAGCCTGTCCACGGCCGCGGCCACGAGCGCCTCGACGAGCGCGACCGCGGGCGCCAGCACGTCGAACGGCGACGGTGCCTCCACGGTCGTCGGCAGGACGACGTCGGCGTCGGCGGCCAGCGGCGACAGGTACCGGTCAGTGAACAGCACGACCGTCGCGCCCTGCGCGGCCGCGGCACGCCCGAGCTCGATGGTGTCGCGCTGGTACCGGCGGTAGTCGAACGCGACGACCACGCTCTTCGCGTCGATGTCCAGCAGAGCCGCCGCCCGTGCGCCCGGCGAGGCCGACACCGGCCTGACGGCCGGCCGGAGCAGCTGCAGGTGAGTGGCAAGGTAGTCGGCGAGGAACCCGCTGAACCGGCCGCCGACCGTCCACAGTGGCCGCCGCCCGTTGGCGAACAGCCGTACGACCGCGTGCGCGTCATCGGCCGCGAGGTGCGCGTAGCTCGCCGTCACCGCGTGGCCGACGCGCTCGAGCATCCGTGGGATGAGGCTCGGCCCGGTGCGGCCGAGGGGGTACATCTGCGCAGGCGAGTCCAGCCGGGCGGAGAGCTCGTCCTTCACCACCTGCTGGAAGGCCGGATAGCTCTCGAACCCGAGCTTGCCGAGCAACCGCAAGACCGTCGGAGCGCTGGTGTCCGCCCGCTCCGCCAGGGTGGCGACCGGTTCGAGCCCGGCGAGCGGGTCGTCGCCGAGCAACACAAGGGCGACCCGCCGCTCCGCCGGCGCGAGCCGCGGCATCTCCGCGCGGACGCGTTCGGAGACGGTCGGGCTGTCCTCCATGACGGCGCGCCCTAATACACCCAGCGGAGCGCCGCGGCGATCTCCTCGGGGCTGGACTCGCGCAGACGTTCGGCGTCCCCCCGGCGTACTGCTATGACCGCGCCGAACATCGGCTGCCCCAGCGCGTCGCGCAGCACGTCCGACTCGGCGAACGCGTCGACCGTCTCGTCCAGGCTGGTCGGGAGCCTGCTGATGCCGCGTGCGGCCAGCACGTCGTCTGCGTACCACGCGGGGTCTCCCGTGACCTCCTCGCCGAGCGGTGTGGACGACTTGACGCCGTGCAGTCCCGCCGCGATCAGCGTGCCGATGGCCAGGTACGGGTTCGCGGCCAGGTCGAAGCACTTCACCTCGAAGTTGGCCGCGCGTCCCCGCGTGCCGACGCCCCCGGTGATGAAGCGCAGCGCCGACTCACGGGATTCCCTGCCCCAGCAGGCGTACGCACCGGCCCAGTGCGACGGCACGAGACGCAGGTAGCTCGCAGGCGTCGGCGCGCCGATCGCCAGCAGGGCCGGAAGCAGCTCCAGTACCCCGGCCATGAACGACTCGCCCGCGGTGGTCATCTCGTAACGGCGGTCGCCACCCGCGAACAGGTTCTGCCCGTCGCGCCACGCCGAGATGTGGATGTGGCCGCCGTTGCCGACATGTCCGGCGATCACCGACGGCGCGAACGACGCACGCAGCCCGTGCCGCTGCGACACCGCGCGGATGGTCTGGCGTACGAGCACGCTGTGGTCCGCGGCCGTGACCGGGTCGGTCGCCGCGATCGACACCTCGTACTGCCCGTCGGAGTACTCCGGGTGGATCTGCTCGACGTCCACCCCCTGGCGTTGCAGCGCCACCAGCACGTCGCGCAGGTAGTCGGAGAGCTCGACGAGCCGCGTCATCCCGTACGCGGGACCGCTGGAGGCGGGCTCGAAGTCGTGACCCGTCCCGCTGCTGACAGCCCACTCGATCTCGAAGGACGCCCGGAAGGTCAGGCCCGCGCCGGCGGCCTGGTCGACCATGGTCGCCGCGAACCGCCGCTGGCAGGCGGGGTGCACACCGCCGTCCTGGGTGTAGCGGTCGACGGGCGCCCAAGCCCAGCCGGGCTGGCCGGCGAGTACGGTCAACGCGTCGAGGTCGGGGACGAGCCGCAGGTCACCGTCGGGGCCACCGAGCTCGTCGCTCGTGATCGGCACGTCGTCGGACAGGAACGTGTCGAATACCGGGGACATGCCGACGCCCCACACCGCGGCCGACTCCAGCCGCTCGACCGGCACGGCCTTGATCCGGTTGACGCCCGCGGTGTCGACGAAGGAGAGCACCACCCCGTCGACGTCCCGCCCCCGCAGCATGGTGACGAGTTCGCGCGCCCGTCGCCTGCGCTGCGCCTCGTCACGCTCCGTCCCGTCACGACCCATCGGTTCCCAGCCCCTCCTCGGCGGTCATCTTCTCCCCGGCCCGGCGGGCGACCGCGGGACGGAGCAGCACGTACAACACGGCGAGCAGGATCCACGCGCCGCAGACCACAGGGAACCATGCGTTCGGCCCCGTGGGGTAGGGCAGCACGTTGCGGTAGATGGTGTAGCCGAGCACGAGCAGGCCGAGGATCGGGATGATGATCTCGGCGCGGCGCACCTTGCGCTGGCCGGAGAAGAACAGCAGCCAGATCGCGCCGAGGGTCGCCAGCACGTACACGACGAGCAGGATGAGCGTACCGATCGTGCCGGACCAGGCGAACGTGTCGAACGGCTTGGCGTGGAATACCACGGTGTCGACCACGAGGATCAGGTACATCCCGGCGACGATGGCGACCGAGGCCGGGACGGGCGTGCCCCGCCGGCTCGACACCTTCGCCAAGGCGGCCGGGCCGACCCGGTCCCTGCTGAGGGCGTACAACAGCCGCGACGCACCGACCGCGCACGCGAGGCAGCAGGCGAACGCGCTGACCGCAGCGCCGATGGTGATGAGGTCGCCGACCCACGCGGCGACGTAGCGAGCGCCGAGGTCGCCCATCAGCGACCCGGAGCCGATGAACTTCTTGACGCCGGACGGGTTCGCGCCGAAGCCCATCACCTCGACCGCGGTGACGAAGACGTAGTACACGCCGCCGAAGATGGCGGTGCCGAGGATCGCGCGGGGGATGTCGCGCCGCGGGTTGCGCGCCTCCTCACCCAGCGTCGCCGCGGCCTCGAACCCGGCGAACGACAGGAACCCGAAGACCACGCCGAGGAACACCGCCGACGGCGCCGTGCCGGACGGGACGGTGAACACGTCCCAGGTCGCGTGCTGGCCTCCGGGTGCGTTGCCCGCCAGCAACTTGACCAGCACGATGACGCTGACCACGATGATGAGCAGGACGGTCGTGCCCTCGATCGCGAGCAGCAGCCTGGTGCCGGCCCGCACCGGCGACACCGTCAGCGCGTACACGCCGAGCAGCACGATCCCGGTGATGATGAACGGCCCCCACCACGGCGGCGATGGCCAGACACCCACCGACTCGAGCAGCGAGGTGACGAAGATCCCGCATGCGCTGGACGTCACCACGCCGTAGAAGGTGTACGTGCCGAGCAGCGACCAGCCGGACACGACGCCCGCGCGGGCCCCGAGGGTGGCGCCGACGAACCCGTACACCGAGCCGGCGTGGTGGAACTGCTGGCACAGCCGCACGAACGTGTACGCGACGAGCAGCACGCCCACGGTCGCGAGCGCGAACGCCAGCGGCACCGCCCGGCCGACGCTTCCCGCCGTGCCCTGCGGGTTGATGTTCGCCGCCATCGACGGCGCCATCAACGCCACCGAGATGCCGATGGCCTCCCAGATGTTGAGCTCGCGGCGTAGCCGCCCACCACCGGCCGCCCGCTCCTGTGCCTGTGCAGACTCCATCTGCTCATGAAACGTCCGTAACGCCGCTACGTCAAGACGTTAGTTTCGTTACGGACCATCGACGGTGCTTCGGGGCGTTCCGGCTTCTCCAAGAGCAGGGCAAGATCCGACACGTCGGCCTGTCGAAGTCACCATCGACCAGCTCACTGCGGCCCAACAGGTTACGCCGATCGTCAGTGTCCAGAACCGCTACAACCTCACCAATCGCGCCTCCGAAAAGGTCCTTGGCTACTGTCAGCGCCACGGAACCGCGTTCATCCCCTGGCACCCGATTGGCACCATCGCGAACCGGCTCGGCGTCACCCGTTCCCAGGTCGCTCTGGCCTGGCTACTGCATCACTCGCCCGTCATGCTGCCGATCCCCGGCACGTCCTCCCCGTCACACCTGGAAGAAGACCTTGCCGCCGCCGACCTGACCCTCGATCCAGACGATCTCGCCCAGCTCGACACGAACTGAGCGCAAGCGCTTCGCCCGCTACACTTAACGAACCCTCAACCTCTACACCTCGTGCTCCATGCCGTGGGCAGGCGCTGCAGCGGGACATGAGAGCCTTCTGCGGCGTTACCTGCTCCTCTGGCGCAAGCTGTGACCACGGTCAGTTCCCGACCCGGTGAGGCCCTGACCGCTCTCACCTGCCGATCCTGTACTGACACGCTCAGCCGGTAACGCTCTGGCCGTTCATCAATAGGTCTGCGACCTTCCCGAAGGAGCGCTTGAAGGCGTGGTACTGCTGCTCGCCCAAGGCCATGGCCATCCTCTGTTCGATCCTCTGCATGGCGGCGTCGATCTGCGACGTCTACCGCAGGCCCAGGTCGGTGGGGGTGACGAGCTTCGCCCGCCGATCGCTTGGGTCCGGTCGCGCGCTTCCCTCGGCCACGCGGGCGCCGTCCTACCGCCTCCGGCGGGGTTCGTCCTGCACGCCGGGGACGCGTACTTCCACCGTGGCCAACTCACCGGTCCCGACTCCCCCGGGCGTCCCGACGTACATCACCTGGTGATGTCCTTAGCAATCCGGGCAAGGGGAATCGTGCGCGGATCGCTCACCGAGCACCCCTGTTGTGCACCACATGATGTCGGCTGCGAGTCGGCGTTGTCGTGGAAGGGCGTCCGCGCCCGGTGCGGCTGCCGCGTGGGGTGCGGTGCCGTCGGGCGCTCGACCGAACGCGGTCATCGTGGTGACCTCCCAGTGGGCGGGTACCCCGAACTCAGCGGCGAGACCTTCTCGGTCGAACGCTCGGAACTGCCGGGCTGATAGGCCCATCGCCTGCGCCTGCAGCGTCATGTGCGCCACCGCCTGGCCGAGGTCATAGACAGAGAACTCCGAGAAGTCCCAGTCGGTGTCGGCCACGAAGCGATGCGAGAGGTTCGCCGTCAGGATGCTTGCCGTCGGCGCCCATGCCGCGGAACTCTTGGCCAGGTGACGTACCAGTCGTTGATGGGTCGG
>JBOHBN010000056.1:0-13673 GCA_050698355.1 Streptosporangiales bacterium
CTGGGCTCCTTTGTGGAGGTTGGGGTCGTAGGGCTGTTGGTCGTGCCAGCAGCGGTAGATGACCCGGATCCAGGCGCGGGCGAGTATGCGCACGGCGTGGGGGTGGTCGTGGCCGCGGGATCGGGCCCGGGTGTAGATGTCGGCTGCCCAGGGGCTTGCGTGGCGGCTGTTGTCGGCGAAGGTGTTCATGGCCTGGCGGAAGCGTTTGTTACAGGCCCAGCGGAAGTGCACGGCACGTTGTTTGCCCGAGGCTTTGGTGACTGGGGTGACGCCGGCGAGGGCTGCGACGGCGTCGGGAGAGTCGTAGGCTGCGCGGGAATCGCCCCACTCGGCGAGCACCTGGGCGGCGTTGATCTGACCCGACCTTGGCAGCGACGTGAAGACCTCGCTGTCCGGGTGCTCCCCGAGGTGGGCGACCACCGAGCGGTCAAGGTTCTTCCTTGCGGTGTTGAGTGCCTCGAGCACGGTCACAAGTGCGAGCACCGCGTCGTGGACGGCCTCAGTGAGTGCCGGGGTTGTGGTGCCCGCCGGGGCCGACCGGAGTCGGTCGAGCAGCGCGCTGGTGGGGCGCCGGCCGGAGTACCCGTGCTTGGTCAAGAACGCCGCGAGGCGCTTCTCACCCAGGTGGGCGGCAGCGGCCGCGGTGGGGTAACGGCGCAGGAATGCAAGGCTGATCTGGGACTCGGTGTCGGTGAAGATGGTCTTCGCGCCGGGCCAGTAGGTGTCCAGCAGCGCATCGAGCTGGTTGGTGGCTCGCACGCGCATGTCGACGACGTCGTCGCGGGTGCGGACCACGGTGCGCAGTGCCTTGGTCTCCTCGGAGTAGGGCTGCACGGGATGCAGTCGATGGTGACGCAGCCGCAGGTATTCCGCGATCACCCGCGCATCGCCAGCATCGGACTTCGCGCCGGAGACGACCTCGCCTTCGCGCCAGGTCTTGATCGCGTTCGGGGACACCGGGATGACCGGGTGTCCGGCCTCGAGGAGCAGGTCGACCAGCCTGCCGTTGGGCCGCTCGATCCCGACCTGGACGACCTCGGGGTCGCCGTACTTCGCGAGCCGACGGATCAGCGACGCGATGCCGTCGGCGGTGTGCTCGATGCTGAACTCAGTCAGAACCGTTCCGGCCGTGTTCATCACACACACCGCGTGGACGGCGGCGGCCCAGTCCAGGCCGACATAGATGACTTCAGCGGTCTCCTCGGACAACAGGTCTCCTGTGGTTGGCAGCGACGACACGGCGAGGGGATCGACCACCGGACGGTCACTAACTGGCGCTCTACGGCGCGTCTTCCTGAAGCCGGTCTGCGACCCCGGCAGGACCGAGGGCGGCGGTGTCATTGGGGCCCTCAAAGGGCGACCACCACGAGCCGTCACCTCGGCCCCCGCCGAGTCCCTACAGCGAATGCCCATCGGGCACCCGCAGAAACGATGGTGCCCTAGTGACCGCCACGATCGCGCCGGCCGAACCCGTGCTCGACGTTTCGGGGTTGCACGTCGACGCCGGAGACACGCCGCTGGTGACGGACGTGTCGTTCCGCATTGCAGCGGGCGAGCGGGTCGGCCTGATCGGTGAGTCGGGCTCGGGCAAGTCCCTCACGGCGCTCGCGCTGCTCGGCCTGCTCCCCGAGGGCGTCACTGCGCGCGGCAGCGCCGCCCTCGCCGGCGCGGCCGGCGACCTGATCGGCGAGTCCGAGCGGCGCCTGGCCCGGGTACGCGGCCGGGTCGCCTCGATGGTGTTCCAGGAGCCGATGACGGCGCTCAACCCGGTCATGCGCGTCGGCCGGCAGGTCGCCGAGACGCTCCTGCTCCACGGCAGGGCCCGCTCGCGGGCGGAGGCGCGCAGCCGTGCCGTCGAGCTCCTCGACGCCGTCCGGCTCCCCGAACCTGCGGAGCTGGCGCGCGCCTACCCGCACCAGCTCTCGGGCGGGCAACGGCAACGGATCGTGCTGGCCATCGCGCTGGCGAACGAACCGGACCTGCTCATCTGCGACGAGCCGACGACCGCGCTCGACGTCACGGTGCAACGGCAGGTACTCGACCTCGTCGCTAGCCTCGTCGGTCGCGACCGGGCGTTGTTGTTCATCACGCACGACCTCGCCGTCGTCGCGAGCGTCTGCGAGCGGGTGCTCGTCATGTATGGCGGGCGGATAGTGGAGTCCGGCCCGGTGTACGAGGTCTTCACCGCACCGCGACACCCGTACACGCACGGCCTGCTCGCGGCGTCCGACCTCACCGCCACCGACGCCAAGCGCCGGCTGCCCACGATCCCGGGCGCGGTGCCGCCCGCAGGCGGGTTCCCGTCCGGCTGCGTCTTTCGCAACCGCTGCACGAACGCGACGGCCGCTTGCGAGACCGAGCCCACGCTGGAGGTCGGCGACGGGCGCGGCCTTGCCTGCTGGAACCCGGTCGGCGGACCACGATGAGTGCGGCGTCAACCGTCCCCGCGGTCGCCGTGCGCGGCCTGGAGCGGGTCTTCCAGCGGCCGCGCACGTCACTCACCCGGCCAGCAGCAAGAGTGCACGCGCTGCGCGGCGTCAGCCTCGATGTCGCGCCGGGCGAGCGCTTCGGCATCGTCGGCGAGTCGGGGTCGGGGAAGTCCACGCTGATCCGGCTCGTCGCCGGGCTCGACCGGCCGACCTCAGGCACCATCGAGGTCGCCGGACGCGCGGTCCACGGCCGACGGGAGCGGGCGCTGCGCTTCCTGCGCCGGGAGCTCCAGATCGTCTTCCAGGACCCGATGAGCTCGCTCGACCCGCGGATGAGCGTACGCGACATCATCGCCGAGCCGCTCGTCGCGCTCGGCGAGCCCGGCGTCTCGCCCCGCGTCGCGGAACTGCTTGACGCGGTGGGTCTGCCGCGGAGCGCCCGCCACCGCTACCCGCACCAGTTCTCCGGTGGTCAGCGGCAGCGCATCTCGATCGCCCGCGCCCTCGCACCGCGCCCCTCGGTGCTCGTCGCCGACGAGCCCGTCAGCGCGCTGGACGTGTCGGTCCGCGCGCAGATCCTCAACCTCGTTGCCGACCTGGTCGAGGAGTACGGGCTGACCCTGCTGTTCGTATCCCACGACCTGGCCGTCGTCAGGCACGTATGCGACTCCGTCGCGGTGATGCACGATGGCCGGGTGGTGGAGACCGGGCCGGTCGAGCGGGTGTGGCAGGAGCCGCAGGATGACTACACCCGTACGCTGCTGGATGCCGTTCCCACGCTCGCGAAGGCGTTGCAGCGGCATGCTCCGCGCCAGCTCGAAGAGGAGAGGGACTGATGGCCTTGCGTGACTCCGGCGTCGACTCGATCGCGGTGAACGCCGAAGGGGCCATCGCCTTCACCCGGGCACTGGTGCGCGTGCCGAGCACAAACGATCCACGGCTCGGGCGCAGCGAACAGGAGGCGGCCCGCCTCGTCGCCGACCTGATGCGCTCCTGGGGCTGGCAGCCGGAGGTGTCCGAGGCGGCGCCCGGACGCCCCAACGTCGTCGCGGTGGTCGACGGCGGCGGTGGTCCTGGACCGACGGTGTTGTTCGAGGGCCACACCGACGTGGTCACCGAGGGCGCGCTCGACACCTGGACGGTCGACCCGTTCGGCGCCGAGATCACCGGCGGCCGCCTCTACGGGCGGGGCGCGGCCGATATGAAGTCCGGCGTGGCGGCCATGTTGTACGGCGTGCGCGCGCTGCAGGAAACCGGCCCGTTCCCCGGTCGCGTCATCGTCGCCGCCCTCGCCGACGAGGAGGGACTGATGCTCGGCGTCCACCACTTCGTCGACTCCGGTCTCGCCGCCGGTGTGGACGGCGCGATCGTCTGCGAGCCAGAGGAGGGTGAGGTCTGCCCGGTATCAAAAGGCGCACTGCGCCTCCGCATCGACCTGCACGGCCGGATGGCGCACGGCGCGATGCCGCAGCACGCCCGCAACCCGGTCGCCGTGCTGGGTCCGCTGCTGACGAGCCTGCGCGGCTACGATGCCGAACTCCGGCAGGCGGGCGGTTCCCACGAACATCTGGGACCTGTGTACCTCACGCCGACCGTCGTCGACGCCGGCACGCAGGAACAGATGAACGTCATCCCCGCTCACGCGGCGGTATGCGTCGACGTGCGCACCATTCCCGGCACCGATCACAAGGCGATTACCGACCGGGTCGCGGCGCTCGCCCGCGCCGCCGCGGAACCCGACGAGGTGAGCGCCGAGGTAAGCGTGCTGGTCGACCGGCCGCCGGTCGACACGCCCGCGGAGGACGGCGTCGTACGGGCGCTCGCCGCGGCACACCAGGAGGTGACCGGCGAGCCGCCGCGGTACGGCGGCGTACCGGGGACCACCGACGGCACCGTGCTGACCCACCACGGCGGGGTACCCAGCGTCGTCTACGGGCCCGGCGGAAAGTGGATCGCGCATCAGGCCGACGAGTACGTCGAGGTCGACGACATCGCCCGCTGCGCGCGGGTGTATGCCACGGCGGCCCGAACGTTCCTCTGCGACACGGACCGCTACCGCAGCGAGTAGCCGCCGTCGATCACCAGCTCGGTCCCCACGCAGTACGCCGCCTCGTCGCCGAGCAGCCAACCGACCGTACCCGCGACCTCGTCCGGCGTCGCGAACCGGCCCGCGACCGTGCCCTCCCGCCAGGAGGTGAACAGGTCGGTACGCGTCTCGATCAGGGACGTGTCGACGTACCCCGGCGAAACCGCGTTCACGCGTACGCCGCGCGCTCCCCACTCGACGGCCAGCGTCCTGGTCAATGCGGTGACCGCGGCCTTGGACGCGTTGTACGCGCACTGCTTCTGCGGGAAGTTCACCACGTGGTTGCCCATCGAGGCGACGTTCACGATGCGGCCCGCCCCGGCGGCCAACATGTGCTTGCCGGCCGCGCGGCAGGCGAGAAAGACCCCGCGCAGGTTGACCGCGACTACCCGGTCGAACTGCTCACCGGTCATATCCTCCGCGGCCACGTCCCCCTCGACGACGCCCGCAGCCGTCACCAGACCGTCGATTCCGCCAGCGACGTCGACCACGCGGGAGATGGCCGCATTCGTACTGTCCTCGTCGGTCGCGTCACACCGCACGAACTCCCCTACCGGTGCTTCGCGGAGGTCGAGCGCGAAGACCCGTGCCCCCGTGCCTCCAACCAGCCGCACACGGCGCGTCCGATGCCCCCGGCAGCTCCCGTCACCGCGATGCGGGCGCCGTCGAACCAGGTCATCCTCGCAAGCCTCCCGCAGCCGCCGTCGGCAACCAAGTCACCCCGGTCAGTGGCCGCGGAAGTACAACTCGAGTTCGGCGATCGAGGTGAAGTGTGCCTCGCCGCCCGGTTGGCCGATGATGCGGACACCGTCCCCCCACGTCCGGCGGAAGTCGAGCATATAGGTGTTGTGCGGGGTCGCGCTCTGGTCGTACGGGTAGTCGGGCCGGATACGCAGGTCCTCGACGTCGACCCAGTCGAACTCCTGGCGCACCTGCACGCGCAGCCCGCCGGCGTACGGGGAGAACCAGCCGCCGTCGGGGTACTTCGCGCCCGTGGTGTAGACCACCCGGTCCATCCGGTACGGCCGGGAGAACGTGTAGCCCCAATGGTCGGTGAGCTTGTTGGCGCCGTCGAAGCTGTCCTCGCTCTCGGAGCGGTCACCGTTGTTGTAGTAACCGCGGTGAGCGAAGTGCGGGCAGACCTGTACGGGCGTCACATCCTTGCCGGTGCGGGCGATGTTGTCCTGCGCGTTCGGTCCGTTGCGCGGTGGCCGCTTGCGGTACGGCGTCACGCGGAGCTGGCGCAGGTTGAAGTTGTAGTTGTCCTCCGGGTGCGGGCGCGGCGGCGTCCACCAGTTGCTCTGCACCCACATCAGCTGCCCGCCGTCCTCGACGAACTTGGAGGGGATCGTCGTCGCGTAGCCACCACTCTTGGGCGTGTGCTTCTCGTCGCTCATCTGGTACCACTCGACGCGGCCGAAGTTGTGGTACAGGAAGCGCTTCCACGGACCCCACGGGGTCGGGGCCTCGTAGAACTCGAAACTCGGGTCGGTCCAGGACGTGTAGATGTACCTGCGCAGGCCGGCGTTGTAGAGCACGCCGCCCTGGGAGACGACCGACAGGTTGCCGGCCTTGCCCGGGCGCGTGTCCGGGTAACGGCGCAGGGTGTCGGCGAGCACGGGAACCTTGTCCTCGATGCGCGCGCTCCAGGTGGGCCGGCCACCGTGGTCGGTACCGGTGAAGAAGCGCCACTCGCTCCGGTCCTGGACGCTCTTCGGGCGGACGCGAGCGAGGAACAGCGCCGTGGGATCCGGAACAGTCCCGGTGTTGGACGCCCGCCAGTTCCAGTCCATGCCGTAGGCATAGACGTAGCCGCCGTCCTCCCGGCCGAGTGCGGGTATCGCTTCCCGCGAGTCCTTACCGAAATCCACGAAGAAGATGGTGGTGAACCGGTGGTCGGTAAACATCGGCTCGCTCGTCTTCTGCCAGGTCCGCCCGTGGTCGTCCGAGCGCGAGATGCTCGCGTTGGGCGCGTCATCGAAGGCGTTCTTGCCGTGCCTGAGATCCTGGATCGCCAGGTAGAGCACGCCGTCGACGCAGACCATCCCGGTCGGCTTGCGGTTGTACTTGTCCGGGTCGCCCCAGATCGTGCCGACCTCGTCCGCCTCGGCCAGCTTGGTGCCGGACAGGCCCGTTCTCGGTGTGCCGGTGATGCGGTTGACGACGATGTCCTTGAACGGCTCGTCACTGAAGCCGCGGCCGTCGCCGTTCGCCGAGTACACGTGGTCGTCGTCTGCCCAGCAGCTCGGCCACAGGTCCCCGTCGCTGCCCTTCGCTGCGACGGTGCCGGCGCTCTGTACGAAGGCGGTTGAGAAGAGAGTGCTGGTGGTCTGGTCCAGCTCACCTGCCGGGATCGCGTCGCGGGTGGGCAGCTCGCCGCCGCTGCGGCCGCCGTGCCCGTGCGCTGCCACAGGCGCGGCCTGAGCCTGGTCCGTGGCGCTGAGCGCGCTCGCGCCGCCTCCCACCAGGGCGGCACCCGAGACCGTGAGAAACCGCCGTCGGGATGTGCCGTACCCGGATGCTCCCGGCTGCTCTGTACTACCCGTGTGCGGGCCCCGGCTGCGTGATCGGTCAGGCATCGTCGCTCCTGAGAAATCGATTCCCAAGAACGTATGGAGCGACTTCCGTACTGTCAAGACCCCACAACGGTGCGTGAGGGCCGGCCGTCTCAACCGGGCTTGTGCGCGACGAGGCGCTCGATGGCGCCAGCCTTGAACCGCTCGTGGCGGCCGAGCGTGAACCCGCGAGCGGCGACGTTCTCGAGCGGCCGTCGCAGGAACCTCTCCGTGCCGGGCACGAAGCGGTCGACCACGTACTGTAGACCGCGAAGCGCCCACTGCAACGGCGGCCAGGCCGGGCGTACGTGATCGAGCAGCAACAGGCGCCCTCCGGCCGGCAGCACCCGGTGGATCTCCGCCACAGCGGTGTCCACGTCCGGGACCGAGCAGAGGCCCAGCGTGCAGACGACGGTGTCGAAGCTGGCGTCCTCGAACGGCAGATACTGCGCGTCGGCCTCGCGAAGATCGACCTCGCGGCCGAGCTCACGGGCGCGCCCGCGGGCGATGTCGAGCATCCCGGGGCTCAGGTCGATTCCGGTCAACCGGACATCATCGGGGTACAGCGCCAAATTGCGTCCGGTCCCGACCGCGACCTCGAGCGTGTCGCCGCGCGCTCGCGAGCAGACCCATGCCCTGCTGTCGGCAAACAGCCACCGGTCGAACCTCGCCATCGACCGGTCGTAGCGCGGAGCGTGTTCATCCCAGTAGCGTCGGTCCCGCTCGACTGTGCGCTCGGACTCTTGCTCGGGCGTCGGTTGGGTCATGGCTACTACTGTGCCCAAAGAAAGCGGCGACCGACACTGCTGGATGGCCTGGACCGACCATGACACGTGTCAGGCTGCGCGTGCGTGTCAGTGCAGCGCGGAGCCCTCGACCCACTTCTTCCAGGCGACGTTCCAGTCGCCGAACCCGTTGGTCGGCTGAAGCTGCGCGTCCGTGCCCTTCACCCGCACGATGTCGCCCGGCTGCGAGAAGTCATAGAACCAGGCGGCACGGGCCATGGACAGGTTGACGCAACCGTGCGACACGTTGGCGCTGCCCTGGCTGCCCACCGACCATGGCGCGGCGTGCACGAACTCCCCGGAGTTGGAGATACGGACCGCGTACCGAACCGTCACGTTGTACGCATCACTCCCGGTGATGCCGGCAGTGGTCGAATCCATCTGGTACGGGTCGGACTTGCTCATCACGACGTGGACGCCGCTCTTCGTCGGGTACTCGGGGCGGCCGGTGGACACCGGCATCTTCTTGACCAGGTCGCCGCCGGACCGCACCCTCATCTGGTGGGTCTTCGCGTGGACCGTACTGACGTGCTTGTCGCCGACGCGGAACTTGATGGTGCGGTCCTGGGCGCCCCAGCGACCCGGGCCCGCGTGTACGCCGGCGAGGTCGGCGTGCAGCGTCACCTTGGTATGGGCGGGCCAGTAGTCACGCGGCCGGAAGTGCAGCTCGTCGTCGGAGAACCAGTGCCACACCCCATGAACGTCCTTGTTGGTGGTGACCTTCAGGGCCTTTTCGACCGCGGCCCGGTCGCGCACCGGGTTGGAGAGGTAGACGCCGATCGGCTGGCCGACACCGACGGTCATCCCGTCGAGCGGCGCGATGGAAGCCTTGACGGTGCTGCTCGGGGTCAGCGTGGTGAAGGCAGCCCGCTCCTTCTTCGTGCGGGCGTCGTTCTTCGCCTTGACCCGCACGACGTACGACGCGGACGGGCGAAGCAGCACGGAACTCGTCCAGGAGGTGCCGTCCCCGGCCATCTCTCCGTGGATCTTCTTACCGCCGCCAGTCTTCTTGACGGTCACCGTGGTGAGGGCACCGCCGGAGACACTCACCTTGACCGACTCGTTGGGCTTCACCTTCTTCGCGCCGTCGTTCGGTGTCACCCGTACCGTGATGGGTCCCGTTTCCTGCGCCGCGGGCGTCGCGGACGCGTCGGCGCCCTTCGACCCGGCTTGGTCCGACCCGGACGCGCTCGTGCAGCCGGCGGCGAGTGCCAAGCACGCCGCAGCGACGGCCATTCGCGTCACACGCACAACGAACCCCCAAGGTAATCAGAAAGCAGCCGTTAGTTAGGGCAACCTAACGAGGGTACCTGGTCGCGTACGCCTCACGGCGGGCGCAGCCGCGCCCGCAGCAACGCGAGCGCGTGGGCGTGCAGCTGAACGGCTCGGCTCTCCCCCACGCCGAGCATCTGGCCGATGCGGGTGAACGTCATGCCGTCGCGGTAGTGCCACTCGACGACCCGGCGGGAGCGGTCGGGTAGGCGGTCGATGGCCCAACGCAGCCACGCGCGGGCATCGGAGTCCTCCGCGACCAACGCCGGGTCGGCGTACCAGGCCGTGTCGGCCAGCACACCCGCCATCGACGGGTCCGCGAGCAGTTCGTCGAACTCGACGAGCCTGGCCCGTGACCGCTCACCGTCCTGCCCCACCCCTTGCGCGGCGTACCGCGGCAGGCCGTCGACCTTGCGTACGTGGTCGAGCATCGCGCCACGGATCCGCGGGAAGGCGAACGCCTCGAACGGTTTTCCGGCACGGGGGTCGAAGCGGTCGAGCGCCTCGAACAGGCCCAGCGTGCCCGACGACACCAGGTCGGCGTACTCCACGTGCGGTGGCAGGCCCGCGACGACCCGCCGCGCCACCGCCGCGACGAGCCCCGCATAGCGGGCGAGCAACCGGTCCCGGACCCGCCTGTCCCCGCCCCGCGCGTACTCGACCAGGTCGGCATCGACGGCCTGCCCGGACCTTCGTGGCGACTGCAGGGCCAACGCACGCCCGCGCGGCCCCGACGCCGGCTCCTCCTCGTCCGCGGCCGGACGGCCCGCAGCGGCGAGCAGCGGGCGTCGGCTATCGCCGAGGCTCTCCGGCTCTGGGGTGGGCTTGGTCATAGGTCCTACGCAGCCGTTCCACCGTCACATGGGTGTAGATCTGGGTCGTCGCGAGCGTGGCGTGTCCGAGCAGTTCCTGGACGCTGCGCAGGTCCGCACCACCATCGAGCAGATGCGTCGCCGCGGTATGCCGGAAACCGTGGGGTCCGACATCCGGTACGCCTGCGACGCTCCGCAGGCGGGCGTGGACCATCCGCCGCACGGTGCGCGGATCGATGCGACCGCCCCGGACTCCAAGGAACAGCGCGGGCCCGCTCCTGCTGGTGACGAGGGTGGCCCGGCCGTCGCGGCACCACCGCTCGACGGCGTCCGCGGCCGGCACGGTGACCGGCACCGTGCGCTCCTTGTCGCCCTTGCCCACGACCCGGACCACCCGGCGGCCTTGGTCGACATCGTCGACGTCGAGTCCGGTCAGCTCACTGACCCGGATGCCGGTCGCGTACAGCAGCTCGAGCACGGCTCGGTCACGCATCCCCACCGGCGTGCCGTTGTCGGCGGCGGCCACGGCCTCCAGCACCGCTGTCACCTCGTCGACGCCGAGCACCCCGGGAAGCCCCCGGTGGGCCTTCGGCGCGACCAGCGCTGCTCCGGCGTCCGCGCCAACCCAGCCACGGCGGGCCGCGTACGCGGTGAACACCCGGGCAGCCGCCGCACGCCGGGAGAGGGTGGAACGCGCGTGTCCCGAGGCACCCATCCCGGCGAGCCAGCGGCGCAGGAGGCGCAGATCGATGTCCGAGAGGCGCTGGGCCCCCTGCGCGACCGCGTAGCGCACCAGGTCGAGCGCGTCCCCCGCGTACGCGCGGACTGTGTGCGGGGAAAGGCCCCGCTCCGCGCGCAAGTGCCGCTCGAACTCGGCGAGCGCTGAGTCGAACTCGTCGGGGAGCACGCCTGGCGTCTCCCCCTCGTCGTCTCGTTCGCGCCGCACACCACCAACGCTCGACAACCGCGCGCATCACGTCAAGCACCTCCGTTCCGGGTGTCGCCCGCCGTGTTGGCAGCCAGCCGCCATCCCGCCCGGTCGTGCTCGACCCAACCGCCGGACTCGAGCCGGCCGAGCGCGCGCAGTACCCGGGGAGGGTCGAGACCTGCGGTCCTCGCCAACCGGTCCGGCGTGCACGTGCCGCGGGCGGGCAACGCCTCGAGCACGCGCCCGGACTCGGCGTCGAGCGTATCGCGCGGTTCCGAGATCGCGCGGCGTTGCGGCGCGAGGTCGGCGCCGATCCTGCCGACGATCTCGATCACCTCAGCCGCGTCGGTGACGCACTCGGCGGTGTGCGAGCGCAGCAGCGTGTGACACCCCGCCGACATCGCGGAGGTCACCGGGCCGGGTACCGCCATCACGCTGCGGCCGAGCCGTTCGGCCCACCGCGCGGTGTTCGCCGCACCCGACCGGAGCGCCGCCTCGACGACGACGACGCCCGTGCTCAGGCCGGCGATCAACCGGTTGCGCTCCAGGAACCGGTATCGGGTCGGTGTTGCGCCGGGCGGGAGCTCGGCAACCACGGCGCCGCAGCCGGCGATCTGGTCGAACAGGCCCTCGTGCCCGCGTGGATACGCCGTGTCGATCCCGCAGGCGAGCACGGCGAGCGTAGGCCCACCGGGAATGAGCGCACCGCGGTGCGCCCTGGCGTCGATGCCGTACGCGCCTCCGCTCACCACCGTCCAGCCACGCTCGGCCAGCGCGACCCCCATCTCCCCCGCCACGTGCTCGCCGTACCCCGTCGCCGCACGCGACCCGACGACGGCGACGGCACGCCCACTGCTCTCGCGCAGATCGCCGTCACCGCGCGCCCACAGCAGCAGCGGCCGCTTGCCGTCGAACGCGTCCAGGCCGGTCGGCCACTCGTCGTCGCCGGGGATCACCGCCCGTGCACCACAGCTCGCGGCGCGTTCGAGGTCGGCGTGGGGATCGGCATCGGCCAGACGCATCCGGTACCCGTCGACGCCGCGGACGTGCAGGTCGTCGGCACGCAACGCCTCCCACACCTCGGCCGCCGATGTCGCACGCACCAGCTGGCCGACTCGCTCGTCGCCGGGCTCAACCACGCGGCTCAGGGCTATCCGGGCGAGGCGCTCGGCATCGGGACTCGCGGTGCTCATGCCGTCCACGCTCCGTGCCGTAACGAGAGCGCGACGGCGACGTCGTCGGCATCCGGCCGGTCGTGGCCGGCGAGGTCGGCGACCGACCAGGAGACGCGCAACACCCGGACGACACCTCGCGCGGTTAGCCGGCCACGTGCCAGCTCGTGTTCCGCCAGGGCGAGCGCGTCGGCGTCTGGCGCGTACCGTCCGCGCAGCTCGCGCCCGGGTAGCTCCGCGTTGGTGCGCCACGGCCATTCCGCGAACCGCGCGACCATCCGCTCCCACGCCATGGCGACGCGGGTCGCGACAACCTCGCTCGGCTCGGCGTCGCCGACCGCATGGAGCAGGTCGAGGCGGGACAGCTGCCGCATGCCCACGCTCAGGTCGACCCGGTCGAGCAGCGGCCCGGACAGCTTGCTGAGGTAGCGGCGCCTCGCCGCGGGGGAACACGTGCACTTGGCTGGATCCTCGGTCGCCAGAGCGCAGGGACACGGGTTCGCCGCGAGCACCAGAGTGAATCGCGCCGGAAATCGTACGGTGGCGCGCTGCCGACTAATGAGGACCTCACCGGACTCCAGCGGTTGCCGCAACGCGTCCAGCACGCCGGCGGCGAACTCCGGTGCCTCGTCCAAGAAGAGCACGCCACGGTGCGCGAGCGAGGCGGCTCCAGGCCGTATCCGCTGACTGCCGCCACCGACGATCGCCGGGACGGTGGCGGTGTGGTGAGGGGCACAGAACGGTGCGTGGTCGAGCAGCGGACACTGCGGTGGCAGCGTTCCCGCGACCGAATGCACGGTCGTGACTTCGAGCGCCGCGCCGCGTTCGAGCGGCGGGAGCAGGCCAGGCAGTCGCTCAGCCAGCATCGTCTTCCCGGTGCCAGGCGAACCATGGAGGAGCATGTGGTGGCTACCGGCCGCACTGAGCTCCAGCGCCATCCGCGCCTCCGCCTGCCCGGCGACGTCGGCCAGGTCCTTGCCCGTCGCATCCGGCAGCTGCAGGGCAGCGTGCACGCCGACCGCGGCACGCCCGCTCGCGGCACCCTGCTCGTACCCCGGCTCCTCGTAGGGGTACGGCCACGAATCCCCGCGCAACCGTGCCAGCAGCTCGGCCAGGCTGCCCACCGCCGCCACTTCGACCTCGGGGACGAGCCCGGCTTCCGCCGCATTGGCGCGCGGCACGACATACGAGGTGAACCCGGCAGCCGTCGCCGCGAGCATCGCGGGCAACACGCCGCGCACCCCGCGTACCGAACCGTCAAGCCCCAGCTCCCCGAGCAGGACGACCTTCTCCAGCACGCCGGCCGGGAGGGCGTCGGCCGCTGCGAGCACGGCGCCGGCCAGCGCGAGGTCGAAGCTCGTGCCCTGTTTCGGCAGGCTCGCGGGGGACAAGTTGACGGTGATCCGCCTGTTGGGCCACGTCTCCTCGCTGTTCGCCACCGCCGCACGCGCACGGTCCCGCGCCTCGTGCAGGGCCGTATCCGGCAGGCCGACGAGGTGGAAGCCGGGCAGGCCCTGACCGATATCCGCCTCGACCTCGACCAGGTGGCCCTCGATGCCGACCACGGCTACGGACCACGCGCGCGCCACGGGCATCAGGCCCTACCTTCCTGGTGTGCCCCTGGTCGTCCGGAA
>JBOHBN010000057.1:0-1505 GCA_050698355.1 Streptosporangiales bacterium
TCGTGTTGTGTGTGGAGTGCTGTGAGGAGTTTGTCGGGGGTGATGGGTAGGTCGGTGATGCGGATGCCGGTGGCGCGGTAGACGGCGTTGCCGATGGCGGGGGCCACCGGGGGGAGACTGGTTTCGCCGATGCCGTGGATCTCGTGGGCCTCGGGATGTTCGAGGATGGACAGACCGAGGTGGGCGGGCATGTCCTTGCACGAGGCGACCATGTAGTCGCCGAGGTTGCCGTTGGTCAGCTGCCCGTGGTCATAGAGCATCTCCTCGAAGAACGCCTGCCCGACACCGAAGGCGACGTTGCCCTCGGTTTGCAGCTCGGCTTGCACCGGGTTGATGATCCGCCCGGCGTAGACGGCGGCGTGGTAGTCGAGTACCCGGACGTGGCCGGTGTCCAGGTCGACCTCCACCTCCGCGGCGCCGGCGGCCTGATGCCAGTGGACGCTGCCGATGCCTTGCCCGGTCTCGGGGTCCAGGCCGCCCTCGGTCTTGAAGGTGGCGTTGCCGAGCAGGTTCCCCGACCGGCTCTTGCGCACCACCTGCCCGTAGTCGACCGCCTGGTCCGGCACCCCACGGACCCGCACCATCCTGTCGACGCACTCCAGATCCCCCGGCGCCGCCTCCAACAGCTCGGCGGCCAGCTCCACCAGCTGCCGGCGCACCTCATCGACCGCCGTGCCCACCGCGTTGCCCATGGAAAACGACGCCCGGCTCGAACTCGTTCCTTCGTCGTAGGGCACAAACGCGGTGTCCGGCTCGGACACCATGATCGACCGGACCGGCAGCGGCAGCCGCTCGGCGGCCAGGATCGCCAGCGCGGTCTTCACCCCCTGGCCCATCTCCACCGAGCTGGTCAACACGTCCAGACTGCCGTCGTCGTTCAACCGCGCGGCCGCCGTCGAGGTCGAGGGGGTGACGGTGCCCTTGATAATGCACGCCAGCCCTTTCCCGCGGACGAGGCTGCCCTGGCGCTGCGGCGGGGTGTCCCAGCCGTCGAAGTCCCAGCCGATGCCGTCGGCGGCGGACCGCAGCAGCTCGGGGAAGTGCGCGTCGCTCATCGGCTCCCCGGTCATCAGCGTGTCGCCGTCGGCCAGCAGGTTCCGCGCCCGCAGCCGGTAGGGATCCATCCCGAGCCGCTCGGCGATCATGTCCATCTGCGTCTCATACGCCCACGCCGCCTGCGGAATGCCGTAACCACGGAACGCCCCCGCCGGCGGCACATTCGTATACACCGCATACGAGTCCACCCACACGTGCGGGATCGCGTATGGGCCTCCTGTCCCGTAACCGCCGTTCTTGATCAGGCGGGGGCCGATGTCGGCGTAGGCGCCGGTGTTGAAGTAGCAGGTGCTCTGCCGAGCCACGATCGTGCCGTCCGCCCGCACCCCGGTCCGCAACCGGATCCGCGAGGCATGCTTGGTGATCGTGACGAACTCTTCCTCCCGGGACAGATGCAGCTTCACCGGCCGCCCCGCCACCGCCGCCAACACCGCCGTCACCGGCTCGAT
>JBOHBN010000058.1:0-4569 GCA_050698355.1 Streptosporangiales bacterium
TTCATCCTCGAGTACATGCGGCGCGAAGAAGCGCCCATCCAGCCGCAGCCGGCCGCCGACCCCGGCAGTGCGCCGGTCAAGGAGGTCATCGTCACCGGTGACGACGTCGACGTGACGAAGCTGCCCATGCTGAAGTACCACGAGTTCGACTCCGGAGCGGTCGATCCCGGCTACGAGGCCTACCGTGGGCGTTACGTGACGCTCGCGTACTGCACGATGAAGGACCCCGACACCGGAGTCCCCAACGTCGGGATCTACCGGCTCCAGGTCAAAGGGTCGAACAAGTTCGGCATCCAGATATCCGAGACCGCGCACGGGCACTACATCCTGCGCAAGCACCTCAAGCGCGGGGAGCCGACACCGCTCGCCGTCGTACTCGGGTTGCACCCGGCCGTCGAGCTCGGCTGCATGAGCTTCACCGGCTACGACGTGGACGAGTGGACCATCGCGAGCTCGATGCTGGGCAGGCCGCTCGACATGGTCAAGTGCGAGACCCTCGACATCGAGGTTCCCGCCGAGGCGGAGATGGTGCTCGAGTGCGAGATCCACCCGACCGAGCGGGAGCTCGAGGCGCCGTTCGGCGAGTATCCCGGGACGTACGGGCCGGAGCGCAACAACCCGGTCGTCCATGTCAACGCCGTCACGAGCCGCCGCAACCCCATCTACCACAGCTCCTTCGTCGGGCACGCGGACAACCTGCTGCTCTCCGGGGTCACGCGCAATAGCGCCATCTACCGCGCGTGCCGCTCCGCGAGCGGCGGGGTGCGGTCGGCGTACGTGCCGCCGTCCGGGCGTTGCCGCTTCATCTGCTACGTGCAGATGGAGAAGCTGATGGAGGGCGACCCGAAGAACGTCGCGATGGCGGCGTTCAGCGCGGACCCGTTCCTGAAGTACGTCGTGGTCGTGGACGACGACGTCGACATCACCAGCGATACAGAAGTACTGCACGCGATCGCCACGAAGGTGCGGTGGGACCACGACACCTTCACGGTCTCGTACTCGCGCGGCTCACCGCTCGACCCGGCGAGCTACGATCCCGCTGCCGGCTCGCACCTGGTGACCAAGGTTGGCATCGACGCAACCAGGAAGGCGAACTACCAGCGCGAGCTGTCCACGCCAGGAGTCGACGAGGTGGATCTCGGAGCGTACTTCGGTGACGCGTGGACGCAGGTGCGGGTCGACTAGCGCTTCCCCCGCACCGCGTGAAGGGTTGGTGATTTACGTGAACCCACGGCTCGTCGTCGCCATGACGGGGGCTACGGGAGCGGTCTACGGCGTACGGCTGCTTGAGGCACTGCACGACACGCCCGTGGAAACGCACGTGGTGGTGAGCGAGTGGGCGCGCAAGACGATCGCGATCGAGACCGATCGCCGGCCCGACGACGTCCTCGCGCTCGCCACCCGCGTGTACCGGGAGGGCAACCAGGCGGCGGCCATCTCGAGTGGCTCGTTCCGGACCATGGGGATGGTCGTCGCCCCGTGCAGCATGAAGACGCTCGCCGGCATCGCGTACGGGTTCGCCGACAACCTGATCGTCCGCGCGGCCGAGGTCACCATGAAGGAGAGCCGCAAGCTCATGCTGCTCGTACGCGAGTCGCCGCTCAGCGTCATCCACCTGGAGAACATGCTGACGGTCGCGCGGGCCGGCGCGGTGATCGCGCCTCCTGCGCCTGCGTTCTACGCCAACCCGGCGAGCGTCGAGGAGATGGTGGACCAGACGGTCGGCCGCGTGCTCGACCAGTTCGACATCGAGCACTCGCTGCTGCACCGGTGGGGTGAGCGACGTGGCGACGACGCCTCCGAGGAGGACACTGGGCTCGTCGACGGCAGACGGAGGGCGTATGTCCAAGCGGATAGGTGACCGGCTTCCGGACGAGATCGTGAGATTCTTCGACGGCAAGGATCTGGAAGCGAAAGTCGGGCCGGCGCACCTGCTCGTCACCGCCGACGAAGACGGTGTTCCGCGGCCGTGCATGCTCAGCGCTGGCGAGATCCTCGTACCGAACGACCGCTCGATCAGGGTCGCGCTCTGGCCGGAGTCGCGCACGACGAAGAACCTCGCCAGCGGTGGCACCGCGCTGTTCTGCTACGTGGCACCGGGGTCGGTGCTGTATGTGCGCGCGACCCCGCGTTCGCTCTCCAGCTCGGAGGAGACCAGGATGCGGCACTTCGAGCTCCGGGTGGAGTCGGTGGAAAGCGACCTTCACAAGGGCATGCCTGTCACCGAGGGCCTCATGTTCGCGGTGGAGTCGATGGACCCGGCGACGGTCGTCGAGTCGTGGGAGAAGCAACTTGTCGGGCTGCGCGAAGCCCGGGTCAGTGATAGTTCGGAGGCCACACGGTGAGAGTCGGACTTGCTAGCGGATACGACCCGAACGCGACCGTGCGGGACATGGCCGCCTGGGTGCGCCGGGCGGAGGAGCGCGGCTACGAGATCGCCTTCGTCTCCGAGACCATCGAGCTGATGCGCGACTCGGTGAGCGCGCTGGCCGCGTTCGCACTCGCGACGGAACGGATCAAGCTCGGTTGCACGCAGATCGTCCGGCTGCGCACGCCGTTGGTGATGGCGCAGACGGTGGCGACGCTGGACGAGCTGTCCGGCGGCCGGGTGCTGCTCGCACCGGGCGCGTGCACGAACACCCACGCGAAGCGGCACGGCCTGCACGAGGCCAAACCGCCGCGGTCGCTGGAGGAGTGGGTCGACTCGATGCGCCAGATCCTCAGCGGGGACAAGGTCACGTTCGAGGGGGAGACCGTCTCGTTCGAGAACTGCCAGCTGGGCTGGAAGCCGTACCGCACGCACGTGCCGATGCTGATACCGGCCACGAGCACCACGGGGCTGAAGCTCGCGGGGCGGATCGGCGACGGCGTGCTGCTGAACGCGGTGTGCTCGCCGGAATACACGGCCAATGCCCTTGCGATCATCGGCAAGTCGCTGGAGGAGGCTGGACGCAGCTGGGACGACTTCGAGGTCGCCCAGATCATCAACTGCTCGGTGGAGGACGACCACGACAAGGCGCTCGACGCTGTGCGTTGGGAGGTGGCGAGCAAGCTCGATCCTGTTCAGCTGCCGTTCATTGCAGGACCGAAGATGCGCGTCGGCGAGCCGTACATCAAGCCGGACGACATCCCGAAGTTCGAGGAGGCCTACGCGCGCGGCGGCAAGGAGGCGCTCATCGACGCCGTGCCCGACTCGTACGTCCAAGGCATGACGGCGAGCGGCACCCCCGACGAGGTGGTCGCCAGGGTGGACCGGTTCCGGGAGGTCGGGGTACAGCTCCCGATCCTGCGCCCGGCCGCGCGGCACCAGGCCGAGCGGCTCGTCGACCTGTTCGCTCCGCAGTGACCGTGCCAACGGGGGGCGATCTCCTGCCCGGCGCGCTGGACGGGCGGGTAGCGCTGGTCTCCGGGGCCAGCCGAGGGATCGGCCGGGAGATCGCGGTGGCGCTCGCCCGTTCGGGGGCGGACATCGCGGGACTTGCGCGGTCGCAGGACGCACTCGCCGACCTCGGCACGCAGGTGAAGGACCTCGGGCGACGGTTCCTGGCCGTACCCGCGGACGTCACCGAGGTCGAGGCGCTCGACGAAGTCGTCGGCGCTGTGGAGGAGTGGGGCGGTCGGCTGGACTGCCTGGTCAACGCCGCCGGGATGATGATCCGGGCCGAGCCGTTGGACATCACGCCCAGCGACTGGGACCAGGTCTTCGCGGTCAACACCCGCGCGGCATACTTCCTGTCCCAGGCCGTCGGCCGGCGGATGCTTGCCGCCGACGGCGGATCGATCATCAATGTGGCGTCGCTGTCCGGCCAGATCACCACGGGTGCGTCGGTCGTCTACTCGGCGAGCAAGGCCGCACTGGCGCAGATGTCCCGGGTCCTCGCCGTGCGGTGGGCGCCGCACGTGCGGGTGAACGCCGTCGGCCCGGGGTACATCCGTACCGACCTCAACAGCGAGTGGCTCGACGTACCGGAGAACCTCGGCTACGTCCTTGCCCACACCCCACTAGGGCGAGCGGGCCTTCCGGCGGATGTCGCCGGCCTCGTGGTCTTTCTCGCCTCGCCACACGCCGCGTACATCACCGGCCAGCACCTGCTCGTCGACGGCGGCTGGAGCGCACAGTGACCAGGGAAGGAGCCCATCTGAAGTGAACGCCGTCGAGCACGCCTACCAGAGCCTGCGCGCGGGCATACTCGCCGGGCACTACGGGGCGAGGGAACGGCTCGGGGAAGTCGAGCTGGCCGCCCTGCTCAACGTGTCGCGTACGCCCGTACGTGAGGCGCTGCGCAAGCTCTCCGCCGAAGGCCTGGTCGACCTGCTGCCGAACCGCGGTGCGCGCGTGGCGACCTGGACCACGGCCGACATCGAGGAGATCTACGACCTTCGGGTGTGCCTGGAGAGCTACGGCACGCTGCGCGCGGCGGTACGCGTGACCGACGAGGACATCGCGTACCTGGAGAAGCTGGTCGGCGAGGAGAGCGCGGCCCTCACCAAGTCCGGCGAGCCCGTCGAGGGCGTGCTCGACGTCAACGCCGAGTACCACCGGGCGATCGCGCGGTACGCCGACAGCGG
>JBOHBN010000059.1:0-1495 GCA_050698355.1 Streptosporangiales bacterium
ATCCCACGCCTGGTACGGCAGCCGTACTTCGTGATGTGATCATGGAGGTGCTGCCTGCCGTCGCAGGCGTGCCCGGTGGTGGAACCAGCGGGCTCGGGCTTGGTGGCGGCGGCGCCACCGGGACCAGTGCAGGTGGTGGCGGGTGGTGTGCCAGGTGCGGGTGAGCAGGCCGAACAGGCGTTTGACTTCCGCGACGGTGAAGGGGATGAGGCCGGGCTCGGCGGGTGGCTCGTCGTCGGGGCGTGTCGGCGCGGGCGGCAAGGCTGCGGCGCGGGTCCGGGCGTCGGCTGCGGTGACGGCGCAGGTGGCCTCGGCGGCCATGGCCAGGGCGAGGTGCCGGTGCAGGGCGGTGTAGCTGCGCACCTGGCTGTCGGCGAGCCCGAGGTGGCTCTTGCCGACCTGGAAGTCTTCCTCGACCGGCCACCGCCTTCCGGCGACTCGTACCAAGATGGTCAAGGTGACGGGGCGGCCCGCGGGCACGTGGCAGTAGAAGAACGCCAGGTCACGGGGATCGTTGAGGTTCCTGCGGATGAGCAGGTGGTGGCGGTCGCTGGCGGTGGCCAGCCATGCCCACGCGTAGTCGCGGTCGCCTTTGGACCCGGCCCCGCAGGAGACGGTGGTCCACGCGCGGGCCGGCGCCAGCGCCGCGGCGCGGTCGGCGCGGACGCTGCGCCGGCACGGCAGCGTGACCCGAAACGGGCAGGGGATGCCGAGCACGTAGCCGACGCCGCGAGCCTCGCAGCATCCGCGCAGCCCGGGGTCGCGGCCGTACACCTCGTCGCCGGTGAGCCACGGCGGCAGGGCGTCATCGTCGGCCAGCTCGTTGATCAGCTGCACCGCCAGCGCGGGCTTGGTGGCGAACCCGACGCTGTCGGGGACGCCGGCGGCGCGGCGGCGCCCGGCGTGGGCGACCCACTCGGCCGGCAGGTACAGCCGGGCACCCACCAGGGCGTGCCCACGTGGGGTGGCGTAGCTGGCGTAGACGACGTTGAGCGCGTTAGCGACCTGCCCCGCGCAGCCCACGTACTGGCGTTTCACCCCGGCGGTAGCCTCGCCCTTCTTTTCCTGCCCCGACTCATCCAGCACCAGCACCGCGTCGGCGCCACCGAGCCCGGTGACGACGAAGTCCCGGACGACCCGCATCGCGGCGAGCGCGTTCCACGAGGCGCGTTCCAGCAACCGCTGCATCCGGTCCGGGGTTCGGTCCCCGACGTGCTCAGCCAGTGTCCAGCAGTTCTTGCGCGGCAGGTCGCTCAACAGCCCGGCCACGTACTTGCGGGCCTGCCGACGCGGCTCTACCCGGCCGAAACACCCCGCCAGGTGCCCCATCAGCTCGCCCAGCTTCTCACAGGCCAGCTCGCCTTCTACCATGGCGGCAGCGGCCGCCTCAAGATCGGAGTTGGTCACACGACGATGATCGAGGGGCGGCCGCCCCCACCCCGCGCGACACGCCGCGGCAGCCGCCTTTTCAGGACATATCACCCCGCGTCGCCGC
>JBOHBN010000060.1:0-20037 GCA_050698355.1 Streptosporangiales bacterium
CACTCAAGTGTCAAGACGACACGCATGTAATTCATGTTATTTCTGTGACTGATGTTTCTTTTGACGCCCATCGTTGCTAACCTCCATGATCGGCGTGGGCGGCTCGGTCGGTCACGTCAAGGCGACACGCCGAGCGATATGGGGGGATTGCCGTGCGCAAGCAGGGCCCGCGCCAGGTGACGGCGAGGGCTTCAGCAGCCATCGGCCTGGCCATCGCGCTGACGCTCACCACGGTGGCCCCGGTCCAGGCGAAGCCCTCGTACCCAAGCAAGGACAAGGTCTCCGGCGCGCAGCGCAAGGCGGACAATAGCGCGAGCGCGGCGCAGGCGACCCGGGAGAAGCTCGCGACCCAGCGGGCAAGGATGAACAGGCTCGACGCCAAGGCCGAGACCGCGGTAGAGGCGTACAACGGCGCGCTGGTCAAACTCCACAAGGCCAAGCGGGCGTACACCTCGGCGAAGAAGCAGGTCAAGCAGAGCGCCAAGAGCGTGGAGAAGGCCCGCAAGCAGGTAGCCGGGATCGCCGCGGCGGCGTACAGGGGCAACGGCCTCGCCAAGTACGTGGCGCTGTTCGGCTCGTCCGACCCCAAGCAGACCATCAACGGCGTGGGAGCGATCGGCGCACTGAGCCAGCAGCAGGACGGCGTGCTCGCCAAGCTGAAGGCCGCCAGGATCGTCAACAAGGTCGTACGCCAGCAGGCGTCCAAGGCACTGGAGAACCAGCAGCAGAAGACCAAGAAGGTGAAGGCCGCCAAGGAGCGGGCTCAGGCCCAGGTCGCAGCCCAGCAGCAGGTCATCTCCCGCGTCGCGGCGCTGGAGAGCAAGCTCTCCAAGCGCGCCAGCGACGCGGAGAACACCGCGAACAGCCTCGCGCACGAGCGGACGGCCGGCATCGCCAAGGCCAGGCGCATCGCCGCCGAGCAGGCACGCAGGGAGGCCGCGCGCCGCGCCGCCGCAGCCCGCAAGGCGGCCAAGGAGAAGGCCGAGCAGCAGGCCGCGCAGCAGGCGACACATCACAGTTCCGGGCACGGTGGTGGGCACCACGGATCCGGCCACCACGGCTCCTCAGGAGGCCATCACCACAGCCACCACCACGCCAGCCACGGCGCGGCGGCCGCGGTGCAGTTCGCGTACGCCCAGCTCGGCAAGTGGTACGTCTGGGGCGCGGACGGACCGGCCACCTACGACTGTTCCGGGCTCACGATGCGCGCCTGGCAGCAGGCCGGGGTGTACCTACCGCACTGGAGCGTGGGCCAGTACTACCAGACGTCGCGGGTGTCGCTGTCGAACCTGCGCAAGGGTGACCTGGTGTTCTACGCGAACAACACGTCCGACCCCGACACCATCCACCACGTCGCCATCTACATCGGCGGCGGGCGCATGATCGAGGCGCCGCACACCGGCGCGCAGGTACGCATCTCCAGCATCTACCGCCCGGGGCTGATCGGCGCCGGCCGCCCGTAACACCCCACCTCTCCCCCGTGATCATGAAAGTTCGCCGTAGCTATAGCAACAAGGACCTTTCATGATCACCGGATAGGGCAGCGGCTCAGGGGCGGTAGCGGGCGCGGGACGCCTCGATCTCGCGCTCGGCGTCGTCCTTGCCGACCCAGGTGGCGCCCTCGACGGACTTGCCGGGCTCGAGGTCCTTGTACACCTCGAAGAAGTGCTGGATCTCCAGCCGGTAGAACTCCGGGAGCGCCTCGACGTCATCGATGTGCTCCTGCCGGGGGTCCTTGCTGGGCACGCAGACGACCTTGTCGTCCGGCCCCATCTCGTCGGTCATGCGGAACATGCCGACGACGCGGGCACGGATCAGGCAGCCGGGGAACGTGGGCTCCTGGAGGAGCACCAGCGCGTCGAGCGGATCGCCGTCCTGGCCGAGCGTCTGCTCTATGAACCCGTAGTCGGCAGGGTACTGGGTCGCGGTGAACAGCGTGCGGTCCAGCCAGATGCGGCCGGTGTGGTGGTCAAGCTCGTACTTGTTCCGCTGACCCTTGGGGATCTCGATCATCACGTCGACGTCCACGTCGTGCCTCCACTCCTCGCCGGTCAGACTAGTGTCCAGGACGTGGCCGGTGAGGCGCGTGGCGGCCACAGACGAGGAGGGGCATTTTCAGTGCTGGCAAGGCTGGGCAGGCGGACCGTCATCGCGGGAGCTGTCGCGATCGCCGTCCTCCTCGCCGCCGGAGCGACCGTGCTGATTCTCGGTCCCTCCGGCGTGCGTGACCTGGTCGTCGAGCCCTCGACGCCGGCGCCGACCGCGCCACGGCCCAGCCCGACGACCGTACCGCCCGCCCTCGACGACCCCGGCGGGTCTGCGAAGCCGGCGACCGCCACGGCCGTACGCGACAGGCTCCGCGGCCTCCTCGACAACCGGGCGCTCGGCAAGAGGTTCGGAGCGTACGTCGTCGACCCGGCGACCGGCCACGTGCTGCTCCAGCGCCGGGCGGACCAGCCGGCCACGCCCGCGTCCACGGCGAAGCTCTCCACCGCGACCGCCGCGCTGCGCGCCCTCGGCCCGCAGCACCGGTTGAAGACGACCGTCGAGCGCTCCGGACACACGATCATCCTGGTCGGCGGCGGCGACGTCACGCTGCGCGGCCCGGGCAAGCACCCCGACGAGCCCACGTACCCGGAGTTCGCCTCGCTCGCCGCGCTGGCAAAGCAGACGTCCGCCAATCTTGACCGCTCCGCGAAGGTACGGGTCCGCATCGACGACAGCCTGTACACCGGGCCGCGCACTGCCCCGGGGTGGAAGCCCAACTACGTCCCCGAAGGCGACGTCGCGCCGGTGAGCGCGCTGACGATCGACGAGGGCAGGAAGGATCCGCGGGAGGGCGCGCGGTACTCCGACCCGGCACTCAGCGCGGGGCAGGCGTTCGCGCAGCTGCTGGAGAAGCGGGGGGTCACCGTGCGCGGGCAGGTGTCCCGTGCCGAGACGCCGGACGCCGCCAAGAAGGTGGCGAAGGTCAGTTCACCGACCATCGCCCAGCTCGTGGAGTATATGCTCACCCACAGCGACAACGACATCGCCGAGACGCTCGTACGGCAGGTCGCGCTCGCGAAGGGCAAACCGGCGTCGTTCCACGGCGCGTCGGCGGCGGTCGACGCGGTGCTCGCTCAGATGGGGCTGGCCAAGGGAATCACGCTGTACGACGGCAGCGGCCTGTCGACCAAGGACAAGGTCACGCCCAAGGCGCTGACCGGGCTGCTGCGCGCCGCGGCATCCGGCAAGCACCCGAAGCTGCGGGCGGTGCTGTCCGGGCTTCCCGTCGGCGGGTTCTCCGGGACGCTCGCGACGCGGTTCGGGGAACAGGGCGCCGGGGCGGGTGCCGGAGCCGTACGGGCCAAGACCGGCACGCTCGACGGCGTCAGCAGCCTCGCCGGCTACGTCCGCGGCACCGATGGCCGCGTACTGGTGTTCGCCTTCGTCGCCAACGGCGTGCCGTCCGGAGCGACGTGGCGATCGCGCATCGTGTTGGACAAGTTGGCCGCGCGGCTCGCCGGCTGCGGCTGCAACTAGTACTAGTGGCGTGGCTGCCCGTAGGGCGGCTGCGGCGGTGGGCCGTACTGGGGCGGTCGCGGCGGTGGCTGCAGCCCCTGCGACGGCGGGTACCGCCCCGGCGGAGGCGGCGGGCCGTACGGGTTCGGCGCTGCCTGCCAGGCCTGCGCCGGCATCGGCTGCGGTGGGCCGCCTGGTGCCGACCACCGCCGTGCACCGAGGAACAGCGCGAGCACGATGAGGCACCACCCGCCGACCCTGACCAGGGTGGTGAAGATCCCGAACATGGTCGTCAGACCGAGCTCGAGACCGAAGCTGGCCGCGAAGTAGCCGTTACCGACGCTGACGGCCTGCCCGACCAGGAGCAGGACGCAACCAATGAGCATGAGCATCGCCGCTTGCCTGTCCCGCTTCATCGCGAGCAGCGCGGCGACTCCGGCACCGGCGTAGACCATGAAGCCGAGCAGGAGCACCAGTAGATGCAGGCCGTTCACCAGTTACCTCCTGGCCACCCCGGCTGCGGAGCCTGGGCATGCGGTGGACCCCATGCCGGCGGCGCGGCGGGGGCGCCCGGACGCTGCGACGGCACGGCGAAGACGGCGCCGACGAGCATGGCGAGCCCGACGGCGAAGACGACGATGTAGGCGAACTGGCTGACCAGGATGCTGACGAGGTAGTCGCCGGGGTCGGACGGGAAGAAGGCCAGCTGGTAGATCCGCACCGCCAGATAACCGACGAGCAGCACCAGGAAACCGATGAGCGCGAACGTCGACCGCCGCGGCTGCCGCTGCATGGTGACGAGCGCGAAGACGATCCCGGCGGCGAACACCACAGCGGGAAGGAACGAGATCACGATCGTGAAGTAGGGCACGGCGGGTGACCTTACCAAGGAGATCATTACCAGGGCGTGACAGTCGGGAAACCATTGCTGCGATCAGTGAGCCTCGACCGCCGGGAAACCAATGAACTCCTTGTTACTAGACCTTGAACCCTTGCGGGGACAGTCAGGGTCGACCACTTCACCAATGGCCGCCATTGCCAAGTAGGTTGGGGCAGGTGAGCGACGACATGATCGACTGGGGACTCGCCGTCTCCACGGGAACCCGGCTCGTGCGTCCGGGCCCGCAGATCCCGCGGGCGGAGGCGCGGCAGGCCGTGAACGAACTGCGCACGCTGGCCGCCGAGGCCGAGCACCACGTCAAGTCCTACACCCAGCTCGGCGAACCGGCCGTACACGACCTCGCCACCGTCGTCGACCGCCCGGGCTGGATCCGCTCCAACGTCGGCGGCTTCCGCGTGATCCTCGACCCGCTCGCCGATCGGATGTCGCAGGCCCGTACGAGCATCCCGGGCGGCTCGCTCGTCACCGCCGTCGGATCGCGGGCGACCGGCCTGCAGATCGGCGGCATCCTCGCCTACCTCGCCGGCCGGGTGCTCGGCCAGTACGAGCTGTTCCTGCCGCCCGACCCGGACGGCACCCGCCCGGCGGGCCGGCTGACGCTCGTCGCGCCGAACGTCGTCCAGGTCGAGCGGGAGCTCGACGTCGACCCGCACGACTTCCGGCTGTGGGTGTGCCTGCACGAGGTGACACACCGCACGCAGTTCACCGAGGTGCCCTGGCTGCGCGACCACGTGCAGCAGGAGATCACCTCGTACCTGCTGGCGTCCGAGCTCGACCCGAGCGCGATCCTGGAGCGGCTCCGCGGCGCCGCCGGCGCCGTGGTCGACGCCGTACGCGGCGGCGAGGGCAACCTGCTCGACGCGGTGCAGTCACAGGAGCAGCGCGAGATCCTCAACCGGCTCACCGCGGTCATGACCCTGGTGGAGGGGCACGGCGACTTCGTCATGGACGGCGTCGGGCCCGACGTCGTACCGTCCGTCGCCGAGATCAGGGAGAAGTTCCAGCGGCGCCGCGCCGGAGGCAACGCCTTCGACCAGGTGTTCCGCCGACTGCTCGGCATCGAGCTGAAGATGAAGCAGTACGAGCAGGGCGCGACGTTCGTCCGCAGTGTGGTGACAAAGGTCGGTATGGACGGGTTCAACCGGGTCTGGACCTCGCCGAACACGCTGCCGACACACGACGAGATCGCCGAACCCGAGCGGTGGATCGCCCGCGTCGTGCACCCCCCGCAGCTCCCCGCCGGGGAGTCCTGAGCCGAGCCCTTTCCGTCACGGGGACGCCCCGTGACGAACCTAGCGGCACGGGGACGCCCCGTGCCGAACCGGCAGAGGGGCGGCCAATCGATGGGTCCACCGCCGGCGGTCGCGGCCGTACGGTGCGTGGTACGCGACGCGCTCGCCGACCTCCACCGTGAGGCGCTCGTCCTCGTCGCCTGCAGCGGCGGCGCGGACTCGCTCGCGCTCGCGGCGGCCACCGCGCACGAGGCTCCGCGCCTCGGGCTCCGCGCGGGCGCGGTCACCGTCGACCACGGGTTGCAGGCCGGCTCGGCGGAACGCGCAGGTGCGGTGGCGCGGACGCTTGGTGAGCTCGCGCTCGACCCCGTGTGTACGCGCACGGTCACGGTAGGAGCGGACGGCGGGCCGGAGGCGGCAGCGCGCTCCGCCCGGTACGCCGCGCTCGACGCGGCGGCCGACGAACTCGGTGCCGCCGCAGTGCTGCTCGGGCACACCCGAGACGACCAGGCCGAGACGGTGCTGCTCCGGCTGTCGCGGGGCTCCGGAGCGCGCTCGCTTGCGGCCATGCCCTCATCGACCGGCCGGTACCTCCGCCCGTTACTCGAACTGCCACGCGACGAGGTTCGAAAAGCATGCGAGTTGTCCGGCCTCACCCCGTGGCAGGACCCGCACAACACCGACCCGGCGTACAGCCGCTCACGCGTGCGCGGGAAGGCGCTGCCGGCGCTCGAGCGCGCCCTCGGCCCGGGTGTCGCGGCCGCGCTCGCCCGCACCGCCAGCCTGCTCCGCGAGGACGCCGACGCGCTGGACGGCTGGGCCGAACAGGCGTACGCCGGGTGTGCAACCGGTCACCTCGCGTTCGACGTGCAGGCACTGGCGCTCCTGCCCGCGGCGGTGCGCTCCCGGGTGCTGCGGCGCGCGGCGCTCGCTGCGGGCGCCCCTGCCGGCGCGCTCGGCCGAACCCACGTGGCCGCCCTCGACCGGCTGATCACCGCGTGGCACGGGCAGCGGCACGTGGACGTGCCGGGCGCGATCCGCGCGGTACGCGAGCGCGGCGTCCTGCGGTTCGTCGGCACGGAGGGCGAGACCGGCCCGCACAGACCGTGATGAAACAGTAAGCGCCGTGGACGCAACGGACATGGGCTCGGACCTCGCCTCCGTCCTCATCACCAGGGAGCAGATCGACACCAAGATCGCCGAGCTGGCGGCGCGGATCGACGCCGACTACGCCGGCCGTCACGTGCTGCTTGTGGGGGTGCTCAAGGGCGCGGTCATGGTCATGGCCGACCTGGCCCGGGCGATGCACGCGCCGGTGGAGATGGACTGGATGGCGGTCAGCTCGTACGGCTCGGGCACCAAGTCGTCCGGCGTCGTGCGCATCATGAAGGACCTGGACCGCGACATCACCGACCGGCACGTCCTGGTCGTCGAGGACATCATCGACTCGGGCCTGACGCTCTCCTGGTTGCAGCGCAACCTGCGGTCCCGTGGCGCCGCGTCGGTGGAGGTGTGCGCGCTGCTGCGCAAGCCGGAGGCCGCCAGGGTGCACACCTCTGTCCGTTATGTCGGATTCGACATCCCCAGCGAGTTCGTCGTCGGCTACGGCCTGGACTACGCTGAGCGGTATCGCAACCTTCCATTCGTCGGCACGCTCGCCCCGCACGTATACAAGGGGTCCCTGTAAGAGGGGCGTGTGATCCCGTCCCCCCGCGGGAACACCAAGGATGCGATGATGAGTTGAGAAGGTATGGGCGTGGTGTGTTCGCGCACCCTCGTCGCACCTGATCGACCAAGTCACCGACGCAGTACCGCCCTGGCCAGGGGCGCGAGCAGGCAGGAGGGAGAGCGCGCGAGCGCTCGCTCGGATGGATATCAAGCGTTATCTTCGCGGACCGCTGGTGTGGGTTCTCCTCATCGGCGTGCTGCTGGTCGTGCTCCTGCAGCTGTTCAACGGTGGCGACGACTACAAGGACGTTGACACGTCCAAGGTCGTCACGGCGATCAACCACGACAAGGTCAAGTCGGCGCTGATCACCGACAAGGACCAGACGATCCAGCTCACGCTCAAGGACGGCGAGAAGTGGCAGGCGTCCTGGGTGCAGGGCCAGGGCATCGAGCTGGTCAACGCGCTGCAGCAGCACCAGCCGCCGAAGAACTACAACGTCGAGGTCCCACAGCAGAGCCTCTTCATGAGCCTGCTGATCAGCCTGGCCCCGATCGTCCTGCTGGTCCTGATCTTCCTGTTCATCATGAACCAGATGCAGGGCGGCGGCAGCCGGGTGATGAACTTCGGCAAGTCCAAGGCGAAGCAGGTCACCAAAGACATGCCGAAGACGACGTTCAACGACGTCGCGGGCATGGAGGAGACGATCGAGGAACTCGCCGAGATCAAGCAGTTCCTCGAGAACCCGGCCAAGTTCCAGCAGATCGGCGCCAAGATCCCCAAAGGTGTTCTGCTCTACGGCGCTCCCGGCACCGGTAAGACGCTCCTTGCGCGCGCCGTTGCCGGCGAAGCCGGCGTACCGTTCTACTCCATCTCCGGGTCCGACTTCGTCGAGATGTTCGTCGGCGTCGGGGCGTCTCGCGTACGGGACCTGTTCGAGCAGGCCAAGGCCAACGCGCCGGCGATCGTGTTCATGGACGAGATCGACGCGGTCGGCCGGCAGCGCGGTGCCGGCCTCGGCGGCGGGCACGACGAGCGCGAGCAGACGCTGAACCAGCTGCTCGTCGAGATGGACGGTTTCGACGTGCGCGGCGGCGTGATCCTGATCGCCGCGACCAACCGTCCGGACATTCTCGACCCCGCGCTGCTACGCCCCGGCAGGTTCGACCGCCAGATCGTCGTCGACCGGCCCGACATGGAGGGCCGCAAGGCGATCCTGCAGGTCCACGCCAGGGGCAAGCCGATGGCGCCCGACGCCGACCTCGCCGTCATCGCGCGGCGTACCCCCGGGTTCACCGGCGCCGACCTGCAGAACGTCGTCAACGAGGCCGCGCTGCTCACCGCCCGCGGCGACCAGAAGCAGATCACGATGGAGACCCTCGAGGAGGCCATCGACCGGGTGATGGCGGGCCCGGAGCGACGCAGCCGGGTGATGAGCGACAAGGAGAAAAAGCTCATCGCCTACCACGAGGGCGGGCACGCCCTCGTGGGCCACGCGCTACCGAACGCCGACCCGGTGCACAAGATCACCATCCTGTCGCGCGGCCGCGCGCTCGGCTACACCATGTCGCTGCCTACCGAGGACAAGTTCCTCACCACCCGCAGCGAGATGCTCGACCAGCTCGGGCAGCTCATGGGCGGCAGGGCGGCCGAGGAGCTCGTCTTCCACGAGCCGACCACCGGCGCGAGCAACGACATCGAGAAGGCCACGAGCATCGCCCGCAACATGGTCACCCAGTACGGCATGAGCGAGCGGCTCGGCGCCCGCAAGTTCGGGTCGGCGGGCGAGGACCAGGTCTTCCTCGGCCGCGAGATGGGCCACGAGCGCGACTACTCCGAGGAGGTGGCCTCCACCATCGACGAGGAGGTCCGCCGCGTCATCGAGCGGGCCCACGACGTCGCCTGGGAGGTTCTGGTCGAGTACCGCGACGTCCTCGACAACCTGGTGCTGCGGCTGATGGAGAGGGAGACGCTGCAGCGCAGCGAGGTGCTCGAGGTGTTCGCACCGGTGCAGACGCGTGCGGCCCGCCCGTCGTACGCCGGGTACGGCAAGCGGCTGCCGGACGATCGCCCGCCGATCATGACGCCGAAAGAGCAGCAGGTCGGCAACGGCGCGCCCGACTCGCAGGGCAACGGTGCCGGAGCACACGACACCCCACGCGCCGGTGCGCACGAGGCACCACACCCGGCCGGGACGGAGAGCGGCACCTCCGGAGAGCAGGAGTCCTGACGTCAGACGACGCACCGGACGACGACCTCGCGCCCGTGCCGGCGACCGAACCGTCACCGGCCGTCGATAAGCCCCGGATCCAGCGCGCGGTGCGCGAGATCCTGCTCGCCATCGGCGAGGATCCCGAACGGGACGGCTTGAAGCGTACGCCTGAGCGGGTCGCGCGCTGGTACGCCGAGGCGTTCGCCGGGCTGGACCAGAAGCCCGATGACGTGCTGACCGTCCTGTTCGACGCCGAGCACGACGAGATGGTGATCGTCCGTGACCTCGAGGTCACGAGCATGTGCGAGCATCACCTGGTGCCGTTCCACGGCGTGGCGCACATCGGCTACATCCCGAACACCTCCGGCCGGGTGACCGGCCTCTCCAAGCTGGCCCGGGTAGTGGACGTTTACGCGCGCCGCCCGCAGGTGCAGGAGCGGATGACCAGCCAGATCGCCGACGCGCTGATGAACGTGCTCGAGCCGCGCGGCGTGATCGTCGTGGTCGAGTGCGAGCACCTGTGCATGTCGTTGCGTGGCGTGCACAAGCCGGGGGCGATGACGGTCACCTCCGCCGTGCGGGGCCTCTTCCGTCGCTCGGACAAGACGCGCGGCGAGGCGCTCACGTTCATCCATGGCCGCCGCTGAGCACCTGGTGAAGGGCACCTTCACCGGGTGATCTCACGCCGTCAAGGTGCCCTCACGGGGTACCCGTAGGCTGGCGACGTGGTACGTCCTGAGCCGAAACCGCGCGTACGCGGGCTTCCCGACCTCGACCGGTGCCTGGTCATGGGAGTCGTGAACGTCACGCCGGACTCCTTCTCCGACGGCGGGGACCACTACGAGCCCGACGCCGCCGTACGCAGCGGGCTCGCCGCAGCCGCGGCCGGTGCCGACCTCGTGGACGTCGGGGGCGAGTCCACCCGACCCGGCGCGAGCCGGGTGGACGAGGCGGAGGAATGCAGGCGGGTGCTGCCCGCCGTACGCGCCCTCACCGATGCGGGCGTCCTGGTCAGCGTCGACACGATGCGCGCCGGCGTCGCGCGCGCCGCCGTCGAGGCGGGCGCGCGGATGGTCAACGACGTCAGCGGCGGCCAGGCCGACCCGGGGTTGCCCCGCGTCGCGGCCGAGTCCGGCGTGGCGTACGTCGTCATGCACTGGCGCGGGCACAGCGAGCGGATGCAGCAGCTGGCGGTGTACGGCGATGTCGTGGCCGAGGTCTGCACGGAGCTGCGCCAGCAGCAGGAGAAGATCGTCGCCGCCGGAGTCGAACCGGACCAGGTCGTGCTCGACCCGGGCCTCGGGTTCGCGAAGACCGCAGAGCACAACTGGACGCTGCTGGGACGGCTCGACGCGCTGGCGGCGCTCGGGCGGCCCGTCCTGGTCGGCGCGTCCCGCAAGGGCTTCCTCGGCCGGCTGCTCGCGGCCGACGACGACACGCCGCGCCCGGCGAAGGAGCGCGACCACGCCAGCGCCGCGGTCAGCGCCCTGGCGGCCGCGGGCGGTGCGTGGTGCGTCCGCGTGCACGACGTGGCACCCAGCACGGACGCGGTACGGGTCGCGCGCCGGTGGTGCTCGCAATGAGAGATCGGATAGCGCTTCGCGGTCTCCGGGTGCAAGGGTGGCATGGAGTACTCGAACGGGAGCGTGCAGAGGGTCAGCAGTTCGTGGTCGATGTGGTCCTCCATGTGGACACCAAGGCGGCCGCGCGCAACGACACCTTGTGCGAGACCGTCGACTACGGCAGTCTGGCGGACCGGCTCGCGGCACTGGTCGGCGGTGAACCCGTCAACCTGATCGAGACCGTGGCAGGGAGGCTGGCCGATGTCTGCCTGGCCACCCCGGGCGTTGCCGCCGCGGAGGTGACGGTGCACAAGCCCGAGGCGCCCATCGGCCAGCGGTTCGACGACGTCGCGGTCACCATCGTCCGCGAGAAGGGAGAAGGCCCATGAAGGACCGTGCCGTGATCGCGTTCGGCAGCAACCTCGGTGACCGCCTGGCCTACGTGCAGGGCGGCGTGGACGCGTTGCTCGACACTCCCGGCACGACGTACGTCACGCAATCCACCGTGTACGAGACCGACCCGATGGGCGGCCCGGAGGACCAGCCCGCGTTCCTCAACGCGATCGTCGTCGTGGACACCGTGCTCACGCCGCGGGCACTGCTCGAACGCGCCCACGCCATCGAGGAGGCCTTCGAACGCGCCAGGCTCGAGCACTGGGGCCCGCGCACGCTGGATGTCGACGTGATCGCAGTGGGTGACCACGCAGTCGACGAGCCCGACCTCACGGTGCCGCACAAGATGGCGCACGAGCGCGCGTTCGTCCTCGTGCCCTGGCTCGACGCCGACCCGGACGCGCAGCTCATCGGACACGGCCGCGTCACCGACCTGCTGGGCAAGCTCGACCGTAGCGGCGTGCGAGAGGCGGACGGGCAGCTGCGGGAGCCGGTGTGAAGCCGACCCGCATCGCCACGCTCGTGGCGGTGGCGGTGGCGGCCGGGCTGGCGCTGTGGCTCGTCACACGGATGGCGTACACCTCCCTGCCCCCGCTGCCGTGGAGCACGGTCGCCACGCTCCTCGTACTGACCACCGCGGAGCTCATCCTCGCCCGCAACGTACGCACCCGCATCCAGCGCCGGCGCGGCGCACCGCCGCCGGAACCGCTGGTCGTGGCGCGGTACGCCGTCTTCGCCAAGGCGAGCGCGTACGCGGCCGCACTCGTCGCTGGAGCGTTCGGCGGCATCCTCACCCACCTGCTCGGCACG
Source organism: Streptosporangiales bacterium (assembly GCA_050698355.1). GTDB lineage: Bacteria > Actinomycetota > Actinomycetes > Streptosporangiales > WHST01 > JBOHBN01. Next base: position 12,281 of record JBOHBN010000060.1, read on the forward strand.
CTCGTGAGCCCGACCCAGCGTTCGGACGCGTGGGTCGCCGGGGCGTGCCTGGCGTCCGCCGTGGCGCTCTGCGTCGCGGCGCTCCTGCTCGAGCACGCCTGCCGCGTACCGAAACCCCCTGAGGAACGCGCCGAAACCGCCCACCGACGCTGAGTTTCGCGGTACAGTCACCTACTGCCCGGCTCGACAGCCTTCAGACGTGCGAAGAAGGTTACTGAGAGCCGGGTCAGTAAGAATCGACCACTGTCTCTTGGTCGAAGCGGCGTGGCGGCGAGCATCAGCGCCCCTTGCGCCATAACCTCGTGTCATGCTTCGGCGGACCCATCGACGGCGGCCACCTGTGAATGCGGGTGTAATGGTCGCGTTGCTGGTCGTCGCCCTCGCTGCCGCGGCCCTCGCCGCAGTCGCGCGCGACCCGTGGGTCGCCCGCGCGGGTGTCGCCGTGGTCACCGCCGTGATCGGGGTCGAGGCCGCGCTCGTGTTCTGGCTTCGACACCGGCTCCGCCGTACCGACCTGCGCGTCGCCCAGGTCACCAGCGCGGTCGCGCGCGCCGAGCGGTTCGGCGCGCGCGAGGTGTTGCGCCGCGAGCGGCGCATCGCCCAGCTCTGCCTCCGCGTCGACACCCTGCAGGAACGCCTCGACGAGGCCACCTCCGCGAGCCTGTACGTCGCCACCGTGCTGGCGACGCTCGACCGGGCCAACCGGACCGTCGAGCAGGAGGCCGACCCCGAAGCCGACGCCGGTGCTGACGAAACCGAGCAGGCCACCGACGAGATTTCCGAGGCCGGCCCGGGCGACGCAGGCGAGGAGCTGGACACCAAGAACGTCGCGGCCATCGCCATCGCGCCGGCGAGCGGGCCCATGGTGCAGATCTGGCCGAGCCTGGACGACGCGCCCACCGTGGTCGACCTGCTCCGCTACGAGGACGTCCGCCGAGCGGTAGACGAGGAAGACGCCGCCGCGTCCGGACGGTCGGCCTAGGAGGAACCCCGTGCGAGCTCATCCACACCTAAGACTCCCACCGTCACATTCCAGTTCCGTTCAGGGGGGCAAGCCGTGAGGCACTTCGCAGGGGTACTGGTCGGCATCCTGCTGCTACCCGCGTTCTTCGCTCTCAACTGGGCGGCCAACTTCGTCGGCGACCAGGTCGGCGGGGCACAGGCACGGTGGTGGCTGTTGCTGCTGCTCGTGGTGTACGCGGTCGTGGGCGCGCTCGCAGGCATCCTGCTCGCCTGGCGATCGGTCTCCCCCATCGCGCTGCTGCTCGGCGGCGTGCTGCTCATCGCCGCCGAGGTAATGCTCGCGCTGCCCGTGCTCGCCGGGATGAAGCTGAACTTCGCACCGTTGTACGCCCATCCGAACATCACCGACGGCAAGCTGCTGGTCACCGTGGGCGTCGCCTTGGTGTTCGGCGGGTTCCTGCCCACCCGCTGGCACCGCCCAACCCCCAAGACGACGGAGGAAGCGGCGGACGACGAGGACCGGTACGCGGGTGCGGAGATCCTTCCCGGCGGCCCGCCCGCGGACGAGGCGACGACCAGGCAGATGCCGTCCAATGAGCGCTACGACTCCACCTGGGGCACCGGCCGCAACGAGTACGTCGACGAGCCGGAGCAGCCGTACACCACCGAGAGGTCCCGCCAGCAGGGCGCCGACCGCGGCAGCGAGCCGTCGACCGACAGCTACGCGACGGCGGAGCAGCCGGCGGGCGGCGAACCGGACTACGAGCAGACGGAGTACCAGCAGTCCGAGTACGAACAAGACCAGTACGACCCAGCCCGCTTCGACTCGCCGGACTACCAGGGATCCGGGTACGAGCAGGCCGGGTACGAGCAGGCCGGGTACGAGCAGTCCGGGTACGAGCAGTCCGGGTACGAGCAAGACCAGTACGAGCCGAACAGGCTCACCCGAAATGATCACGGTATGTAACTCCGGGTCCCCTCTGGGGAAGACAAGCACTTCCTGCTTCTCATTGCCTGCAGGCCGTGGGAAGTAGGTACTCCTCGTGGGAAGCCAGCTGCGGGCCACGGCGCCAACAGCAGCGTCGCCCGACCGTCTTCACCGGTATGGGAACGACGGCAGTGCTGTTGCAGGCAGGGCTGACGGCCGCCATGCTCGGGGTCCTCGTGCTCGCCGGCCGGCTGGCCGACGCATTGCTCTCCGGCGACCCGCGGCTGCCCAGGCCCGGCCACCAGACCGTCGCCCTCGACGACCAGACGGAGGGCAGTGACATGACCATGGAGTGCCACACCCGGCAGCTGATGGCCGACCGGATGCGCGAGGCGGCGAACTATCGGCGCGGAGCGCCGCAATCCTTATACGGTCGGCGCCATGCAGCGCTACGCCGGCACGGACGGCGCCGTGGTGCGCTGCGTCGCCGGGTCGGATACGGCCTTCTCCGTGCCGGCCTGCGGCTGGTGGACGCTCCCGTACCGAGCCTGACCCGCGAAGGAGCGAGACCATGACAGATGCGCAGACGCGCGGCGTCATCCAGGACCTCCCGCTGCTCGACCTATCCCATGCGGCCACGGCCGAGGACCTGGCGCACATCCGCCTGATCGAGGACGTCGCGGTCGTGGTCGTCCCCGAGCACCTGACGACCGCGCTCACCCGCATCCCGATGCGGGAGGTCGCGAGCGTCATCCCCGTGGCGAAGGGCGCCCGCGTACGCACCCACACCGGCTCGCTGCGGATCGGAGGGGACGGGCTCGCCGACCCGGGCGGTGACAACGAGGCGCTGGTGGTCACCGGCGCGCTCATCGTGACCAGCCCCGTGGAGCGCGTCGGCTTCCGGCAGATCTTCGTCACCGGCCTGGTGCTCGCGCCGCGCGGCAGCGAGTCAGCGGTGGGCACCGCGCTCACCCGTGTTACCGGGTCGGTGATCTACTACGATCTCGCCGACGGCCAGGAGTTCAGGGAGTTCAACGGCGTCACGACCGTCAGCGGCGCAACGATGGCCAACCCGGGCGGCACTCCGGACGACGTCCTGCTGGTGAACGGGCAGCTGCTGGTGACCGACCCCGTACCGGCAGAGGCGGGCCGTTTCCAGCACATCATCGTCAACGGCGCGGTGCTCGCGCCTCGCGAGAGCGAGCCGGTCCTCGCCCCTCGGCTCACAGTGAACGGGCAGGTCGGCTGGTACTCAGGGAAGCCGCGGTTCCTGGTCGGCAACGAGACGTACGGGCAGGGCTTCTTCGAGTTGCTCGGCGCGAACGAGGAGCTGGCCTTCGTCGGCGACGCCGTGCTCGACGACGATGTCTCCGCCGAGACGGTACGGAACAAGGTCGCGAAGATCACCCTGCTCGGCAGCCTGCGGGCGCCCAGGGAGGTCGTGCCCGTGCTGCAGGTGCTGGCGACCGAGAAGTACGGCGAGATCGCGGTGAGCGGGGATGGCGGCGGATGACGCCCAGGCCGCTTTCGCGGCCGTCTTCGACACGTACCAGCCGGCTGTGTACGGCTACCTGCTCGGCCGTCTCGGCGACCGTGAGCACGCACGCGACCTGCTGCAGGAGACGTTTCTTCGGGTCTGGCGACGGCTGGCGGAGGTACGCGCGCTCCCGGACGGTCGCCAGCGGGCGTGGATCTTCACGGTGGCCAAGAACCTCACCACCGACAGCTACCGGGCGACCGGCACCCGGCAGGCCACGCAGCAGGCGCTCGAGCGGGACGCCCCGACCGCCGCGCCGGGTTACGAGCAGCCCGAAGCACGTGCCGAGACGGGTGAGCGAGTGGACGAGGTCACCGCGGCGATCCGCACGCTCCCGGAGGATCTGCGGGTCGTCCTGACCATGCACGCGGTCGGCGAGCTCACGAGCGCCCAGATCGGCGCCGCGCTCGATCAGCCCGCCGGCACGGTCAGGTACAAGCTGGCACAAGCCCGCAAGCAGCTGGCAACGATCCTGGAGGCATGACCATGGGGACTTCCGACGACCTCGACGCGCTCCTCTCGGCATGGGCGCGAACGGTGCGGATCGACGATGCCGAGGCCGCAGCCGTCCGGCAGTCCATCACGCGTACGCCGACCGCGCCCAGCCCGACGTGGTGGCGGGACTTCGGCACGCAGATCGGCAACGTCGTCGTCCGCGCCAGCAGCGCCGGCCGGCTCGCTCCCGCATCCCCGCGGCTACCTGACAACCTGTCAGTAGCTCAGCCCGCTATAGCGGGCTGAGCTACTGACACATTGCGGGAACCAGCAAGCCGCATCGAAACCGCGTCGGTACCACGAGACGATCACGGGATGGCACGATGACACGGTGACCTCGCAGACGCCGCATCCGGGCCACCCACCCGCGCCGGGCTCTGTCGACCCGCGCGAGCTGCGCCCGCGGCGGCTCTGGTACGTCATCGGACCGGTCATCTTCGTGCTGTGCTGCCTACTCGCCGCCGGCGTCTTCATCTGGACGCTGTACGGGGCGTTCAGCGGCCTCACCGAGCTCGGCCCGGGAAAGACGACCGTGCAGCTCACCCCGGACGAGGAGAAGACGTTCTACTCGTCAAAGCCGCGGGACCTGACCGCGTTCCCCGGCGTGCCCTGCCAGGTGAGCGGGCCCGGCCAGTACAAGCCGGAGCCCGTGTTCGGCAGCGAGACGCTGACGCGGGACGGTACGACGTGGCACGCGATCCTGCACTTCCACGTGACGAAGGCGGGCGGCTACGACGTGACCTGCGGCGGCCAGGGATCGGTCCGGTTCGCCATCGGCAATAAGTTCAGCGTGGGTGGCCTGGTCGGCGGCATCTTCGCGATCATCGCCATCCCGTTCGTGGGATTCCTGATCGGCGGGGCCATCGTGCTGGTCACCGCGCTGCGCCGTAACGGGCACAAGAAGCGGCTCCTCGCCGTCGCGGCCGGCCCAGCGCATCCCGGTGCGCCGGGACCGTGGCCAGGTGGGCCTCCGCCACCGCCACCCGGCTACCCACCGCCGCCGGCACCTGGACCGCCCGGGCCCTACGGCCCGCGCTGATCACTCCGGCTTCTTGCTGGTGCTCTTCTTCGCAGCGGTCTTCTTGCTCGTGGTCTTCTTGGTCGCTGGTTTCTTGCTGGCCGCCTTCTTGGCACCGCTCTTCTTCGCCGTGCTCTTCTTGGCGGTCTTCTTGGCCGTGCGCTTGCGCGGCGCCGGACCCTTCGCACGCTTCTCCGCGAGCAACTCGTACGCGCGATCGGCCGTGATGTCATCGGGCGCCTCGGACCGCGGCACCGTGACGTTCGTCTCGCCGTCGGTGATGTACGGCCCGAACCTGCCGTCCTTGATCACGACGGGCTTGCCGGTGGCGGGGTCAGAACCCAGCTCCCGCAGCGGCGGGGCGGGAGCGCGGCGGCCGCGGCGCTTCGGCTGGGCGAACAGCCGCATCGCCTCGTCCAGGGTGACGGTGAACAGCTGTTCCTCGCTCTCGAGCGAGCGCGAGTCCGAGCCCTTGCGCAGGTACGGGCCGTACCTGCCATTGCGCGCCAGCACCTCCTCGCCGTCCTCGGCGGTACCGACGGCGCGGGGCAGCGACAGCAGTCGCAGGGCCTCGTCGAGCGTGACGGTGTCGGGCGTCATCGAGCGGAACAGCGACGCGGTGCGCGGCTTGCCCTCCGCGTCCTCCGGGAGCAGCTCAGTGACGTACGGGCCGTACCTGCCGCTCTTCACCACGACCTGGTGCCCGGTCTCGGGATCCTCGCCGAGCTCGCGGCCACCGTTGCCGGCCTCCAGCAGCTCCTCGGCGCCCTGGACGGTCAGCTCGTCCGGCGGCAGGTCGTCAGGGATGTTCGCGCGCTGCCCGTCCCGGTCGAGGTAGGCCCCGTAGCGCCCGACCCGCACCACGATGTCGCTGTCCGGCAGCGGGAACGAGCTGATCTCGCGGGCGTCGATCTCGCCGAGGTCGGAGACCAGCTCCTTCAGGCCCTCGCCCGCACCGTCGGAATCGCCGTCTACTCCGCCACCCGCGGAACCCCCGCCACCGTTGCTGCCGTTTCCCTCTCCGAAGTAGAACTTGGTCAGCCACTCGACCATCCCGGCATCGCCGCGAGCGATGTCGTCGAGCACGCCCTCCATCCGCGCGGTGAACTCATAGTCGACCAGGTGGCCGAAGTGCTCCTCGAGCAGCCGCACGACCGCGAACGCGAGCCAGGTGGGAACGAGGGCAGTGCCCTTCTTGAACACGTAGTCGCGGGCGAGGATGGTCGCGATGATCGCCGCGTACGTCGACGGCCGGCCGATCTCGCGCTCCTCCAGCTCGCGCACGAGCGTTGCCTCCGTGTAGCGGGCCGGTGGCCGGGTCTGGTGCCCCTCCGGGGAAAGGTCCAGCGCGGCGAGCACGTCGCCCTCGGAGACGTCGGGCAGCCTGCGCTCGCTGGAGTCGAGCTCCGCCTCGGGGTCATCGGATCCCTCGACGTACGCCCGCAGGAAGCCGTGGAAGGTGAGCACCTTGCCGGACGCGGCGAACTCGCACCGCTCCCCGGCGCTGCTCGCGCCCGCGACGCGCACCGACACCGAGTGGCCGGTCGCGTCCTTCATCTGGGAGGCGACGGTACGCTTCCACACCAGCTCGTAGAGCCGGAACTCGTCGCCGTGGAGCCCCGTTTCCGCGGGCGTGCGGAAGCTGTCGCCCGCGGGCCGGACCGCCTCGTGCGCCTCCTGGGCGTTCTTCACCTTCGAGGAGTACTTGCGCGGCTTGTCCGGCACGTACTCCGACCCGTACAGCTGCGCCGCCTGGTTCCGCGCAGCCGTGATCGCCTGGTCGGCGAGCGTGACCGAGTCGGTGCGCATGTAGGTGATGTAGCCGTTCTCGTACAGCCGCTGTGCGACCTGCATCGTGCGGGCCGGGCTGTAGCCGAGCTTGCGTGCCGCCTCCTGCTGCAGCGTGGTCGTGCGGAACGGTGCGTACGGGGCGCGCCGGTACGGCTTGCGCTCGACGCTGTCGACGGCGAACCGCGCCTCACCGAGGCGTTCGGCGAGCGCCCCCGCGGCGGCCTCGTCGAGGTGTACGAGGTTCTCGCTCTTCAGCTGGCCGCCGCTGTCGAAGTCGCGGCCCTGCGCGACCCGGCGCCCGTCGATCGAGCCGAGCGTGGCGCCGAAGGTGTGCGGGTCGGCATCCCCGCCATGCCGAGTGTCGAAGGTGGCCGACAGGTCCCAGTACGAGGCCTCGCGGAACGCGATGCGCTCCCGCTCGCGCTCCACCACGAGCCGGGTCGCCACCGACTGCACCCGCCCGGCGGAGAGCCTGGGCATCACCTTGCGCCAGAGCACGGGTGACACCTCGTAGCCGTACAGCCGGTCGAGGATGCGCCGCGCCTCCTGGGCGTCGACGAGCTGCTGGTCGATATCGCGCGGGTGCTCGATCGCGTCGCGGATCGCGTGCTGCGTGATCTCGTGAAAGACCATCCGCCGTACGGGGACCTTCGGGTTCAGCACCTGCGACAGGTGCCAGGCGATCGCCTCGCCCTCGCGGTCCTCGTCCGTCGCGAGGTAGAGCTCGTCCGCGCCCGAGAGCGCTTGCTTCAGTCGCGTGACCTGCTGCTTCTTCGCGCTGCCGACCACGTACAGCGGTGCGAAGTCGTTCTCGACGTTCACGCCGAGGCGGGCCCACGGCTCCTTCTTGTACTTGGCCGGGATCTCAGCGGCGGTATCCGGCAGGTCGCGGATGTGCCCGACGCTGGACTCGACGACGTACCCGTTGCCGAGGTACCCGGCGATCGTGCGCGCCTTGGCGGGCGATTCCACGATCACCAGCGATCGGCCGGAGCCATCGGTCTTTCCCGTGCGTGCCACCCTTG
>JBOHBN010000061.1:0-10134 GCA_050698355.1 Streptosporangiales bacterium
GTACTAACTGATGAGACTCCACAGCTCGCTATGGCGGGCTGAGCTACTGACACGTTTCAGGGACCCGGCGGAACCAGGAGGGTGAGCAGCACCCAGACCGCGGGTGCCGCGGCGAGCAGCGAGTCGAGCCGGTCCATCATGCCGCCGTGGCCCGGAACCAGGGACGACATGTCCTTGATCCCGATGTCCCGCTTGATCACCGACTCCACCAGGTCGCCGGCGGTACCGACCACGGCCGCCGTCACACCGACGACCGCGCCGTACCACCACGCACCGTCCAACAGCCACCAGACGAGCACGGCGGTGAGCGCCCCCGACAGGATCACCGAGCCGGCCCCGCCCTCCCAGGACTTCTTGGGGCTGATGACCGGTGACATCTGGTGCCGTCCGATCGCCGCGCCCAGCAGCAATCCGCCGGTGTCGCTGGCAAAGACCGCCGCGATCCAGATGACGACGCGATCCGCGCCGTCGGCCGGCGTCAGCAGCAGCGCGGCGAAGCCGAGCAGCAAGGGCACGTAGCAGGCGATGGCCACGCCGGCGGTCGCGTCACGTACGTAGCCGGCCACTCCCCCGCGCAACCGCCACGCGAGCATGCAGAGGACGCCGAACGCTGTCGACACCGCGAGCCCGGTGAAACCGGCAAGGTACCCGCTCGCGATCGCGGCCACGACGATGGCCAGCAGCGGCGGCAGCGGTACGGCGATCTGTCGCAGGCCGAACGCGCGGGTCAGCTCCCACACGCCCAGGCATCCGACCCCGATGATGAGGAGAGGGAAGACGGGTTTGGCGTAGTACAGGATCGCGAGCAGGATCGCGCCGGCCACCACGCCGATGCCGACCGCGACGGCGATGTTGCGCCCCAGCCGGTGACCCGACCCCCTACCCTTGTCGGGCGCAGCCGGCCGCTCCACGGGCTCGTGCCCGCCGTCGCCACGGTCAGCGGCCTCCAGACCCACCGCCACGTGCTCCGTCCCCCTCGCTGCCGACTTAGACCTCGCTCAGCTCGTCTTCCTTGTGTTTGAGCACATCGTCGATCTGCGCGACGTACTTGTGCGTGACGTCCTCGAGCTCCTTCTCGGCACGGTGGACCTCGTCCTCGCCCACGTCACCGTCCTTGCCCAGCTTGTCGAGGGCATCTTTGGCGTGCCGGCGGATGTTGCGGATCGCGATCCGCGCGTCCTCCGCCTTCGACCGGGCGAGCTTGACGTACTCCCTGCGGCGTTCCTGGGTCAGCTCGGGCAGCACGATGCGCAGGATCGTGCCGTCGTTGCTCGGGTTGAGCCCGAGGTCGCTCGCGCGCAGCGCCTTGTCGACCGCCTCGACCGATGACTTGTCGTACGGGGTGATGATCACCATGCGCGGCTCTGGGATGTGGAAGGACGCCAGCTGGTTCAGCGGCGTCGGCGCCCCGTAGTACTCGACCACGACCTTGCTGAACATCGCCGGATGGGCGCGGCCGGTGCGGATGGCGGCGAAATCCTCCTTGGCGACCTCGACCGCCTTCTCCATCTTTTCCTCGGCCTCGAGGAGCTTCTCGTCGATCACGGTCTCTCCCGCCTCTCAGCTCGCGGTCACGCCACCACGGGGGCGACCAGCGTTCCGATCTTCTCACCACGCACGGCACGGGCAATGTTCCCCGGCCCCATGAGGTCGAAGACCACGATCGGCATGTCGTTGTCCATGCACAGGCTGATCGCCGTTGCGTCCATGACCTTCAGGCCACGGGTCAGCACCTCCCCGTACCCGAGCCGGTCGAACCGCACGGCTTCCGGCTGGGTCGACGGGTCCGCGTCGTACACGCCATCGACCTGCGTGCCCTTGAGCACGGCCTGCGCTCCGACCTCCAGCGCCCGCTGGGCGGCGCAGGTGTCCGTGGTGAAGTACGGCGCGCCGAGGCCGCCGCCGAAGATGACGACACGGCCCTTCTCCAGGTGCCGGATCGCGCGCCGGGGGATGTACGGCTCCGCGACCTGGCCCATGGTGATCGCGGTCTGCACGCGGGTGTCCACTCCACGCTTTTCCAACGTGTCCTGCAGTGCCAGGCAGTTGATGACCGTACCGAGCATGCCCATGTAGTCGCCGCGGCCGCGGTCCATGCCGCGGGCGGCGGCCATCGAACCGCGAAAGACGTTGCCGCCGCCGACGACGATCGCGAGCTGGACGCCTTCGCGCACGACCTCGGCGACGGCGTCGGCGATTGCCGCGACCGTGCCGGGGTCGATGCCGAGCGAGCCGGGCCCGGCGAACGCCTCACCGGAGATCTTCAACAGGACGCGCCGCCACACGTTGTGGTACCGCTCGAATGGAAGGCCGTGGTCGGCGTCCGCGACCGAACGGGCGGATACCTGCTGGTCGGCCGGCTTCTGCACGCGAGCCCTCCATCTCTTGAGGCGGCCATGCACGACTCGCCCCGGGCGAGGCGCCCGGGGCGAGACCTGCTCAGGACTGACCGACGCGGAACCGGGCGAACCGGCGTACCTGGGCACCCTTCTCAGCGAGCAGGGCCGCGATGGTCTTCTTCCCGTCCTTGACGAACACCTGGTCGAGCAGGACGACGTCCTTGTAGTACGCGTTCACGCGACCCTCGACGATCTTGGGCACGGCCTGGTCCGGCTTGCCCTCGTCGCGGGCCATCTGCTCGGCGAGGCGGCGTTCCTTCTCCACGACCTCGGCCGGGACCTCGTCGCGGTGCAGGTACGCGGGTGCCATCGCCGCGATGTGCTGCGCGACGTTCTTGGCGAGCTCGGCGTCCTCGATGTCCAGCTCGATCAGCACGCCGACCTGCGGCGGCAGGTCCGGGTTGGTCCGGTGCAGGTACGTGGCGACGTACCCGCCGTCGTCGCCGAGAGCGGCGAACCGGGTGACCACGAGCTTCTCTCCGAGCGTGGCGCTCGTCTCGTCGACGATGTCCTGCACGGGACGGCCGGAGAGCTCCGAGGCGAGCAGCTCCGCGACGTCGGCCGGCTGCGCGACCGCGATGTGCGCGGCGAGCTCCTGCCCGAGCTGCTCGAACCGCTCGGTCTTCGCGACGAAGTCGGTCTCGCAGTTGAGCTCGAGCAGCACGCCGGAGGCCGTGCCGTCGAGCACGGCTGCGACGAGACCGTTCGCGGTGGTCCGGGTCTGGCGCTTGTTGACGTCCTTCGCGCCCTTCAGCCGCAGGATCTCGGTGGCCTTGTCGAAGTCGCCGTCCGCCTCCTGCAAGGCGTTCTTGGTGTCGAGCATCCCGGACCCGGTCAGTTCACGGAGCCGCTTGATGTCATCCACCGTGAAGTTCGGCATCTTTCGGTTACTCCTCGTTTCGTCTTATACGCGGCCGCTGGTCAGTTCTGGGACGGATCGGACCCGGTATCGGGGCCCTGCTGACCGGTGGGGCCGGAGCCGTTCTGGTTCGATGCGTCCGCGGACGGCACCTGCGGAGCCTCGGCCGGAACCGCCGTCTCGGCCGGAACCGCCGTCTCGGCCGGGGCCGCTGTCTCGGAGGACTCGGCTGCCTCGCCCTGCTGGCCCGACCCGAGCAGCTCGCGCTCCCACTCCGCCAGCGGCTCGTCCGCGCCAGGCTCGGTGCGCGGCTCCGCGCCACCGCTCGCAGCGGACCGGGCGATCAGGCCGTCCGCGGCGGCGTCTGCGACCACACGCGTGAGCAGGCCGACCGACCGGATCGCGTCGTCGTTGCCCGGGATCGGGTAGTCGACGAGGTCGGGGTCGCAGTTGGTGTCGAGGATCGCGACGACGGGGATGCCCAGCTTGCGCGCCTCGTCGACGGCGATGTGCTCCTTCTTCGTATCGACCACCCAGACGGCGTCGGGCAGCCGCTGCATGTCCCGGATCCCACCGAGCGTCCGCTCCAGCTTGCTGCGCTCGCGGTCGAGGATCAGCCGTTCCTTCTTGGTCCGTACGGAACCGGCCGCGCCCGCGGCGCCGATCTCCTCCAGCTCCTTGAGCCGCTGGAGCCGCCTGTGGACGGTCTGGAAGTTGGTGAGCATGCCACCGAGCCACCTGTGGGTGACGTACGGCATGCCGACGCGCTTGGCCTGTTCCTCGACTGCCTCCTGCGCCTGCTTCTTCGTGCCGATGAACAGGATGGCACCGCCACGCGCCACCGTGCTCTTGACGAAGGCGTAGGCGGTGTCGACGTAGGACAGCGTCTGCTGCAGGTCGATGATGTAGATGCCGTTGCGCTCGGTAAAGATGTACCGGCGCATCTTCGGGTCCCAGCGCCTCGTCTGGTGCCCGAAGTGGACACCCGACTCCAGCAGGTTCCGCATGGTGACAACGGCCATGGCCGCGCACCTCTCCTTCCGCGCCCGCGCGGGGCGCCTGCTCGGTTGTCTTGCGACGGCCCGGGTCCGGACCGCGCACCTGATACCCGGCGTGTCGCACCACGGCTCGCGCCGCGGACCGAACGATCACGCCCCGTCGGAGACGGGTCACGGGTATGCGAAGTCGACTCGCCGTAGCGGGTCGCCCGCTTAGTCTACGGGACGCGCGGCACCGTCCGCTTCCCCGGCTGCCGCGAGCGCGCATTCCGACCCGCGATTCCCCGAATGACCATGTTATGTGGGGCGAAAGCCGAAGCCGCGACCGCTTTCCACAGATCGGCGACGCGTCCTGCTCCCGGCCGCTCCCCGTGTCGATACCAGGGCATGAAACGCCATCACCCGCGGCCGACCGGCCGCCTGTGGGCTCTCGCCTCCACCGGCTGCGTGCTGCTTCCGGTACTGCTCGCCATGCTGCTGCCCGCGGCACCGGCCGCGGCGGCCACATCCGCTGGCGGTTCCGGGTGGCAGCTGCCGTTGGCCGGCTCGCCGCCGCTGCTGCGACCGTTCGACCCGCCGGCACACAAGTGGTCGGCGGGTCACCGCGGGGTCGACCTCGCCGCCGCACCCGGCACCGACGTGCTCGCCGCCGGACCCGGGGTGGTGGCATTCGCCGGACCGGTGGCGGGCCGGGGGGCTGTCACCGTCCGGCACGGCGCCCTGCGCACGACGTACGTACCCGTGCGCGCGAGCGTCGAGGTCGGCACCGAGGTAGCGGCCGGCGACGTCATCGGCACGGTGGAGGTCGGCGACCATTGCGGGAGCCGTAGCTGCCTGCACTGGGGCCTGCTGCGCGGCGAGCAGTACCTCGATCCGATGGTGCTGCTTCGACCGGGCCGCGCCCACCTCGTACCGGTCTGGGGCATCCCGTGGGGCGCACCGGCGTCCGCGAGTGCTGAGCCCGCCCGGCTCGCGGCCAGGCGGCGCCCGCCTGGCCGAGGCGGCGACCAGAACGAGACGCACCAGCGCGGGGTACCGTCCTCGCCTCCTCCGCGAGATCGGCCGGCGACCGCACCGCCGGCGAACCTGAACCTCGCGGCAGCCGCCGGCGCGGTTGGTGCCACCGGCGGGCTCGGGCTGCTGGCCGCGGCGCTCCGCCGGCGCCGTCGGAAGTCGGGAACTGGCCGGGGCGGGGAGGTGTACTGATGACCTTCCAAGATCTGTCCCGGACGACTTCGGCGGGTTATGATGTTGCTATGAAGAAGCGCCGCGTCACGTTGAACCTCGACGAGGACGTTGTCGAGGCGCTGGAGTCCCTCGAGGCTCGCAGCCTGTCGGCCGCGGCCAACGCGGCTCTGCGCGAGGCGATCGAGCTCGATGCTCATCGGGCGGCGATGCTGCGGTGGCTGGACGAGCTCGACGCCAAGTACGGTGCACCGACGGACGGGGAGCTGGCCGCCGCCGACGCCATGCTCGACGCGTTCGAGCGTGGCGAGATCGGTCAGGGCGGCGGAACGTCCGCCGCATGAGCCGATGCGAGTAAGCCGATCATGAGCGTACGCATTGTTCTGGACGCCGCCGCGTTCAACGTGCTCGACACCCGTGATGGGCGGAAGCTTCGTGCAGTCGTGCATCGGACACTTCGGCGAGGAGGCGAGATCTGTTGTGCAGCCGTGACGCTTGCCGAGGTCTGCCGCGGCACCCAGCGCACACGCCGGGTCGAGAGTGCGCTCGCGCACGACCGCGGCGGCCAGCGGATCCGGGTCATCCACACTGACGAGCGCCTCGCCAAGCTGGTCGGCGCGATCCTGCACGACACGCACAGCGGCAGCGACAGGCTCGCCGATGCTCACGTCGTCGCCGTATGTGGAGGTGCGGACCGAGCCACTGTCATGACGAGCGACCCCGACGACATCGCGGCCTTGGCTGATGCCCTCCCCGGCACCAGGGTCCTCACCCGCGACCCCGCGGACCCGTTCCGACCTGGTGAGGACAACAGAAGCGGCGGATAGCTCCTCGACGCCCGAGCGGGCTGACCGCGGTCGGTTGCCGCGCGGTAGCTGACCGGACTCACGGAAATGCGCGCTGAAACTGAGCGGAGTCCCGCTGGGCCGCCACCATCCGGAGTCTCGCTGCAGTGCAGCTGTCTGGCGGCCGTCTCGATCGATCTTGTGTCGCCGGCGTGCCGTACAGTGCGTGCAGGCTACTGGCCGGACCACCCCGTTCACTTCGAGTCGGAGGGCCCAGTGACGCGAGCCCGGACGTCCCCTTCCCGCGCGATGGCGCTCGCCGTCGCCGCGCTGCTCGGCCTTCTCGCTGGCTGCTCGGCCGGCTCGACGAGCGGCTCGGGCGGTCAGGACAGCCTGTCGGTCGGCCTGACCGCAGAACCGGCCAACCTCGACTTCACGCAGACCGACGGTGCTGCCATCCCGCAGGCGCTGCTCGTCAATGTCTACGAGGGCCTGGTCAAGCTCGACCAGAGCGGCGACATCGTCCCCCTGCTCGCCAAGTCGTGGGACATCAGCAAGGACCGCAAGAACTACATCTTCCACCTGCACAAGGGCGTGCAGTTCACGAACGGCGACCGCTTCACCGCCGACGACGTGAAGTTCAGCATCAACCGGGTCAAGACCGAGTGGAAGCCCTCGGTGAAGGCCGCGATGGACGTCGTCGACAAGGTCACCGTAGTCAACGACACGACGGCGCGCGTAACCCTGAGCGAGCCCAGCAACACCTGGTTGTACAAAATGGGCACGCGCATCGGAGCGATGTTCTCCAGCACGGGTGTCGACCATCTGGCCACGAAGCCGATCGGCACCGGGCCGTTCGAGCTCGACAACTGGAAACGCGGCGACTCCCTCACGCTCGCCGCGAACCCCGACTACTGGGGTACCAAGCCGAAGCTGGACGAGGTCATCCTGAAGTACTTCAAGGACCCCTCGGCGCTGAACAACGCGCTACTCGCCGGTGACATCGACGTCATCGGCAGCGTCCAGGCGCCGGAGTCCCTCGAGCAGTTCTCCGACACGTCGAAATACCAGATCATCGAGGGCACGACGACCGGCGAGGTCGTGATGGCCATGAACAACACCCGCGCCCCGCTGGACGACAAGCGCGTACGCCGGGCCATCCGCTACGCCATCGACCACAAGGCACTGCTGAAGACCGCGTGGGCCGACCGGGGCACGCTCATCGGCAGCATGGTGCCGCCGAGCGATCCGTGGTACGAGGACCTCACCGGCATGTACCCGTACAACCCGAAGAAGGCCAAGAAGCTGCTGGCCGCCTCCGGACACAAGAAGTTCACGCTCAACGCTCGCATCCCCAACCTGCCGTACGCGGTGAGCTCCGCACAGGTGGTCAAGTCACAGCTCGCCGAGGTCGGCATCACCGTGAAGATCCAGCCGTTGGAGTTCCCGGCGGTGTGGCTGGACCGAGTGTTCAACAAGCACGACTACGACATATCGATCATCAACCACGTCGAGCCGCGCGACATCGCCACGGTCTTCGGTCCCGGCTATTACACCGAGTACCACAACCCGGCCGTGCAGAAGCTGTTCGCCAAGGCCGACCGCGGCACCGAGAAGGAGCAGATCAGGTACATGAAGAAGGCCGCGCGGATCATCTCCGAGGACGCGGCCGCCGATTTCCTCTTCTGCTTCCCCAACCTCATGGTCGCGAAGAAAGGGGTCAAGGGGCTACCGAAGAACGTCGTGTCCGAGGCGTTCGACCTCACCGTGCTGTCCAAGTCGTAGAGGCACAAGCGTGGCGCTGTACCTGCTCGTGCGTACGGGCGTGCTCGTGTTGAGCACCGCCGTCGCCTCGGTCATCGTTTTCGGCTTCATGGCGGTGCTGCCGGGAGACCCGGCCGAGGTCGCGCTCGGCACCAACGCCACACAGGAGGCGATCGCCGCGAAGCGGCACGAGTTCGGCACCGACCGCCCCCTCGTGGTGCAGTTCGTCGACTGGATCGGCGGCCTACTGCACGGCGACTTCGGTACGTCCTACGTCACGTCGACGCCGATCGGGCCCCAGGTCGCCGACAGGCTGGGCGTGACCCTGTGGTTGGTGCTGTTCGGCATGGTGATCGCGGTGCTGCTCGCCGTACCACTCGGCACCGCCGCCGCGGTCCGGCACCGCAGCATCAGCGGGCTCTTGCTCACCGGGCTGAGCCAGACCGGCGTCGCCGTCCCCGCGTTCCTCGCCGGCATCCTGCTCGTGTACCTGTTCGCGGTGACCTGGCAGCTGCTCCCCGCCGGTGGCTACACCGCGCCCGTCGACGACCCCGTCGCGTGGTTCCAACAGTTGCTGCTGCCGGGCTTCTCGCTCGGCCTGGTCCAGGGCGCGGTTGTCAGCCGGTACGTGCGCTCCGCGATGCTCGAGGTGATGCGCGAGGACTACATCCGCACCGCCCGCGCGAAGGGCATGGGGCTCTACCGTGCCCTGGCGCGGCACGGCGCGCGCAACGCGGCGATCCCAGTGGTGACGGTGCTCGGCCTCCAGCTGGCCACGCTGCTCATCGGGGCGATCGTCGTGGAGCGGGTATTTCACATACCGGGGCTCGGCAGCCTGCTGCTCGACGGTGTCGCCAACCGCGACCTCCTGCTCGTCCAGGGCACCGTCATGGTCCTCGTCGTCGCCGTGCTGCTCGTCAACTTCCTCGTCGACGTGCTGTACGTGGTGCTCGACCCGCGTCTGCGGGGTGTGCGGAGATGAGCAAGGAGCTGAGGAGCGAGCCGCAGGTAGGGGTCGCACGAGCAACACCGCGAAGCGAAGCCACTGCCGCGGCACCTGCCGAAGGCGAGCGAGGAAACGAACGCGTGGCAAGCACATGAGTATCGAGGGCATCGCCGCGGAGGCGGCGCAGACTGCGGACGACCGTCGCATACACCGGCGCTGGGGCGCGAGCATGGTCATCGGTGCCTGCCTGGTCGGGCTCGTCGTGCTGGCCGCGCTCGCGTCTTTCGTCTGGACACCGCATCCGGCCACCCACGTGGACGCCGCGCACAAGCTGGTCGCGATGTTCGACGGTGACTACCCGCTCGGCACCGACAAGTTCGGTCGCGACACGGCGAGCCAGCTGATGGTCGGCGCCCGCACCACGCTCTTCGTCGGCATCGTCGCGGTGGGTATCGCGGGCTTCATCGGGGTGCCGCTCGGCATCCTGGCGGGAATGACCGGACGCTGGCTCGGCGAGTCGGTCATGCGCATGAACGATCTCGTGCTCGCCTTCCCCGCCCTGCTGCTCGCGATCATGATGAGCGCCGTGTTCGGCGCAGGCACGCTCACCGCGATGGTCGCCATCGGCGTCGCGACCATCCCGGCGTTCGCGCGGATCGCCCGGGGCCAGACGATCCAGGTCATGCAGACCGAGTACGTGCTGGCAGCCAGGTCGGCCGGCCGCCGGGGGGTCGCGATCGCGTACCGGCACGTGCTGCCGAACATCGCGAGCGTGCTGCTTGTCCAGGCGTCGGTGTCGTTCGCGATCGCGATCCTCGCCGAGGCGGCACTGTCCTTTCTCGGCTTCGGCACGCGGCCGCCCACGCCGTCGTGGGGGCGGATGCTGCACGAGGGGCAGGAGCTGCTGTTCTCCGCACCGCGGCTCGCTCTGCTCCCCGGAGCCGCCATCGCCCTGGCCGTGCTCGGCTTCAACCTGCTCGGCGACGGCCTGCGCGACTTTTTGGACCCGAAGCTGCGGGGGCACCGGCAATGACACTTCCTGAGTCAACCTCACGCCGCGATCGGCATGTTCTGGGCTCCTTTGTGGAGGTTGGGGTCGTAGGGCTGTTGGTCGTGCCAGCAGCGGTAGATGACCCGGATCCAGGCGCGGGCGAGTATGCGCACGGCGTGGGGGTGGTCGTGGCCGCGGGATCGGGCC
>JBOHBN010000062.1:0-4181 GCA_050698355.1 Streptosporangiales bacterium
CACGGCGGTGCGCAAAGTTGTGAGGCGTAGCCGCTAGGGCTGCCGGGTTTGGCGGGCGGTGGCGGTGATCACGATCTGGTAGGGGCTGCGTGTCGTGGCCGGGAAGTGCAACGGAGCCCCTGTAGGAGTGGCGGGTCCTACCAAGATCCGCACTCCCCGGGAGCTCCGATGCCTGCCCAGTCTGCCATGCCTGCCGTGCTGTCTTGTACCGCTGCTGTTTGCGGTGACCTGCCGGTTCGGGTTCCCGACTGCAGCCGGCTACTGGAGTTGCTGAGCCTGATCCCCGATCCGCGCCGTCGCCGCGGGGTCCGGCACCGGATTGCGGTGATCTTGGCCATCGCGACCGCCGCGGTGCTGGCCGGCTGCACGTCGGTGCTGGCGGTCGGGGAGTGGGCCGCCGAGGCGCCGCCCGAGCTGCTGGCCGCTCTCGGTGCCCGCCGTAGTGCACGCACCGGGCGTTGCACGGCCCCGCACGTGGCAACGTTCCGCCGGGTGCTGCGGGTCACCGACGCGGCCGCGGTGGACACGGTGATCGGCTTGTTCCTGGCCGAGCGCGCCGCTGGGCCGCGCAGCGGCCGGGACGAGCACGGCCGGGACGAGCACGGCCGGGACGAGCAGGAACAGGAGCAGGATCTGGCGGGGGCGCTGAGCGTGGACGGCAAGGCCGTCCGCGGCGCCCGGCAGGGCGACGGGCGGGCGGTGCACCTGCTGTCAGCGATGGTCCACGGCGCGCGGGCGGTGGTCGCCCAGCGGGACGTGGCGCACAAGACCAACGAGATCCCCGAGGTCAGGGAGCTGCTGCGGCCGCTGGAGCTGCGGGGCTGGGCGGTGACCCTGGATGCGATGCACTGCCAGAAGGAAACCGCCCGCTACCTGGTGGAGGACAAGGGCGCGGCGTATGTGTTCACCGCGGTCAAGGACAACCAGCCGGGCCTGTTCGCGCGGCTGGACGCGCTGCCCTGGCAGGATGTGCCGGTCAGCCATGTCATGCGCGTCCGCGGCCACGGCCGGGACGAGACCCGCACCATCCAGGTGCAGCCCGCCCCCGAGGGGATCTGGCCGTATGCGCGGCAGGTGTTCCTGGCCGAGCGTTACATCAGCGACCTGGCCGGCAATCCCGTCTCTGCCGCCGCCGCGCTGGGCCTGACCGCGCTGAGCCCCGCCCAGGCCGGCCCGGAGCGGCTGAACTGGCTGGTCAGGGGCCACTGGGGGATCGAATCGCTGCACTGGATCCGCGACGTGGTCTTCGATGAGGACCGCTCGCAGCTCCGGAAGGGCTCCGCGCCGCAGATCATGGCCGGAATCAGGAACCTGGCTGTCGGGACACTGCACGCCGCCGGCCACACCAAGATCGCCCCGGCACTGCGATGGGTGTCACGCCAGCCAATCCGGGCACTGGAGATCCTCGGGCAACCCGCCTGACCAGTCATGACACACCCGAGAACGACTTTGCGCATCGCCGTGTTGGAGCCAGCGCATGAAGGACGTGTAGTCCGCGGTACGGCTGAGGAAGACGCTGTTCCCCTTCGGGTCTCTCTGCATGCGCCCGTCGCCGTCGATCGCCACGCGGTCGAGGCCGAAGCGTACGAACGGTAGCTCGAGCGCCGCGCTCAGGGTCAACGGCGCGGGACGAGTCGCGGTAGTGCAGCGCGTCACCCATCTGGACGACGGCGAGACGCTCGGCGAGTAGCGGCCGGGCCGACAGCACAGCAGCAAGATTCGACAACGACCCCATGCCTACCCACCGCACGGCACCCTCGGCCCGTTGGCAGACGTTTCCGACGGCCGTCGCTTCGTCGGACGGTTGCGACGGCACCTCCGCCGGGGTGAGCCCGTCCACACAGAAGTATCGGCTGTCGCCCAGCTGCTGTCGTGGACTACCGAGAACGAGTAGCCGTCGTCGCGGGCGAGCAACAGCAGCGGCTCGGCCATCGTCAGATCCGGGGTGTCCGCGATCCCGCCGACCCTTCGCGCTTCGGCGACGAGGACGAAGTCACGGTTCCCCACCAGGTCGGTCACCTGGCGAGCATTGTGGGCACCACGAGCGCCGTGGAGGAAGCACTTGGCGGCTCCCAACACCCCGAGAGTGAGACACCCGCCGAGGAGAAACACCGACGTCTCCTGCGCCAGCGTAAGGCGGGTGAACACGGCGAGATCCTCCAGCAGCTCCATGCGCTCGGTCCACCGCGGGCCGATGGTCAGGTCCCCGAGCTGGGGCACCACCAGAGGATCATCTTCACCCAGCGGGTGAGGCTCGAAGTAGTACGGAAGCTGCGGGAGAAACTCGCGGTACTTGGCGTTCCACGGGGGCCCGCCGATCACGAGGAGCCGATCGGCGTCGGGGTCGTAGTACTCCGATGGCGAAAAGTCGCGGACCGCTAGCGTGGGCAGCAGCTGTACGAGGTGCGTCTTGACGTAGATGAGGCTGTCCAGATCGGCGAACTTTGCGTACCGCAGGTAGTTCCGATCGCGCGGCGAAGCGAAGTAGGGGCGTTCGTCTTCGGGGATCTCAGAGCACAGATGTCAGCACGAGAGTGCTCCGACAGTCGCCAGAATCGGCGGAGCTCGTCCTGCCGCTGCAACGAGGTCTGGGGCACGCGTTCAGTCGCGGTTGCGGGGGGATGCGTCGCGTGGGCGGCTGCGGGACTGTCTTCGCCGGTCACCAACACGAGCGCGAGGGTGTCGAGCGCTCGGTCGGCCCGGCGTCGCACGGTCTTGCCGGCGCACTTGAGCTGGCGGGCGAGTGACTCCTGCCGTTCGGTGAGCGTCGGATAGCTGTGTTCGGGGGTGAGGTTGAAGTCGACCTCGGCGTAGAAGCGTTCGTTTCGACCCAAGCCGTCGACGGCCCGTCGGATCGCGGCGACACTCGTTATGATCGCCTCAGCGGAGTCGCCCATGTCCTCAGGCCCGCCCGCCAGGTGCTCCCGCAGCGACAGACTCGACCTCAGGACGGCGGAGGGTCGAGCGAGGCCTTCACCCTGCCGAAGCTGCTTCAGCTCCCGCTTGACGGGTTCCAGAGACAACGTCCTCGGATGGCGCTTCATCTGTCCAGATTATGTCCAGGCCAGCGGCAGATGTCCACGGACACGGTGAAGAATTGGGCTTTCCACAGCCTCCGGATGGGTCTCAGGCTGGACGTCCAGAACATGCGACTGAGCGCTCGCCCGAGGCGACGAAGCGAGTTCCACAGGAGCTACATCATGATCCGTGAAGTAACCGGCGTCACTAGAATCCGGATGCTGTACCTGCAGCTGTTGTACCGCTGCAACTTCGCTTGTAAGCACTGTTTCCACGGTGAGATGCTGAAGGCCGACGACCGGTACGCACCAGGGGAGGTCAATGCCCTGCTCACGCACTTCAGGGAGCGGTACGCACTTCAGGCGGTCACCTTCCTTGGCGGCGAGCCGTTGCTATACCCGGACATTGTCGAGGTCGGCCGCGACGCGAGGGCCCTTGGACTCGGCGTTGAAATATGCACCAACGGCCACATCGGCTTCCTCGACAGGCTCGAGGGCGTCGCCCCATACCTCGCCAAGTTGCGCGTCTCCCTGGAAGGCTTGCGGGAGACCAACGACCACATCCGACAGCGCGGCAGCTTTGCCTCGGCGTTCCGTACGATTGCGGTGGCGCGAAGCTTTGACGTGACCGTGGGCGCCACGATGACGGTCACCGCGCTCAACGTGGGCGAAGTGGTGCCGTTGGCCCGCCTGCTCGAGCGGTATGGAGTGGCTGAGCTGAAGCTGCACTGCCTGCGCCCCGTGGGCAATGCCACTGGACATCCGGAACTGTTCGTCGTAGACGAGACGTCCTACGCCGGGCTTCATGAGCGGATCGACGCCGCCGAGCTGAGTATCGATGTCCGCTACGACGCCGAGCTCGCGCCCGACCGGCAGGCCAGCCAGGGCCCACCGGGTAACGGCGGACATCTCGAGCGCGTCGAGGTCGACCCGCGGGGCGGCCTCACCATGTCATGCAAAGCGGTCGGGCGCCACGCGCATGCGTTTCGCTGGGACACCACCGCACAGACCGTGCGGTACGAGCCCCACTCAAACGACGAAGGGTGCAGATCTTCTGGAGGCACCCGATTCGGTGTCGAAGCGGACGATTGGTCATGCGGCGAGGACGCTGGGGTCTTTGTATCTGGCGTAGTGGACGCGTTGTTGTTCTTGGTTGAGGTGCCA
>JBOHBN010000063.1:0-1363 GCA_050698355.1 Streptosporangiales bacterium
CTACTCGAGGTCTCCACCGACAAGGTCGACACCGAGATCCCGGCCCCGGCCTCCGGCACGCTGCAGTCCATCCAGGTCGGCGAGGACGAAACCGTCGAGGTCGGCGCGCAGCTCGCCACCATCGGTACGGGCGGCCAGGGCGGCGAGGCCTCCGGCGCCGGCCAGCAGGCGCAGCCCGCGCAGCCGGCACAACCGGCCCAGCCGGCGGAACCCGCGCAGCCAGCCGAGCCCGCGCAACCGGCGGAGCCGGCGCAACCGGCCCAACCGGCCGAGCCGGCTCAGCCCGCCCAACCGGCGCAACCCGCGCAACCCGCCGAGTCGGCACAGCCTGCGGCCGGGCAGCGCACTCAGGTCGACGGGACCGGCGATAAGCCGTACCTGACCCCGCTGGTGCGCAAGCTGGCGAGCGAGCACGACGTCGATGTCACCACGCTGCAAGGCACCGGCGTGGGCGGGCGCATCCGCAAGCAGGACGTGCTCGACGCCGCCAAGCGCAAGCAGGAGGCCGCCGCCCGCGATCAGGCCGCGCCAGCGGAGGCGCCGACCGCGCCCGCTCAGCAGGCGGTACCGGCGCAGGAGGTGCAGCAGCTGCGGGGCACGACGCAGAAGCTCTCCAGGCTGCGCTCGCTGCTCGCCAAGCGCATGGTGGAGTCGTTGCACGTCGCAGCGCAGCTCACCACCGTCGTGGAGGTCGACGTCACCAAGGTGGCTCGGCTGCGCGACCGCGCCAAGGCCGACTTCGCGGCGCGCGAGGGGGTCAAGCTCTCCTTCATGCCGTTCTTCGCGGTCGCGACGAACGAGGCGCTCAAGCAGCATCCGAAGCTGAACGCCACGCTCGACGACGAAAAGAGCGAGGTGACCTACTACGACGCCGAGCACCTCGGCATCGCGGTCGACACCGAGCGCGGGCTGGTGGCCCCGGTCATTCACAGCGCCGGCGACCTCAACCTCGCCGGGCTCGCCCGCAAGATCGCCGACCTCGCCGAGCGCACCCGGGTCAACAAGGTGACGCCGGACGAGCTCGGCGGTGCGACGTTCACGCTGAGCAACACCGGCAGCCGCGGCGCACTGTTCGACACGCCGATCATCGTCCAACCGCAGATGGGCATCCTCGGCACCGGTTCTGTGGTGAAGCGACCCGTGGTGATCGACGACCCGGACCTGGGCGAGACGATCGCGGTACGGCACATGGCGTACTTCGCGCTCACCTACGACCACCGGCTCGTCGACGGTGCGGATGCCGCGCGATTCCTCAACACCATCAAGCAGCGCCTTGAAGAGGGCAACTTCGAGTCCGCGCTCAACCTGGACTGAGCCCGCCTCTTGTTGTGTCAGTAGCTCAGCCCGCCATGGCGGGCTGAGC
>JBOHBN010000064.1:0-33678 GCA_050698355.1 Streptosporangiales bacterium
ACCAAGCAGGAGATCCTGCTGATGGACGAGCCGTTCTCCGCCCTCGACCCGCTGATCCGCCAGGACATGCAGGAACTGTTCCTCACCATTCAGGACGAGATCCAGCGCACGGTCGTGTTCATCACCCATGACCTGGACGAGGCGCTGCGGCTCGGGCACCGGGTCGCGGTGATGAACGCCGGGGAGATCGTGCAGATCGGCACTCCGGAGGACATCCTGGCGAACCCGGCCGACGAGTACGTGGAGCGGTTCATCGAGGGCGCCGACTACGCCAAGGTCCGCTCGGCCGAACGCGTGATGGCCAAGCCAGACGAGGTCGCGTTCGTTGACGACGAACCTGCGGCGGTGCTCAGGCGGATGCGGCAGGGCGGGATGGCCACGACGTGCGTCCTCGACCGCGAGCGGCGGCTGGTCGGCGTGGTCGAGATCGACGGCCTCGGCACGCTCACCGACCGCGGCGGTACCGACATCGCCAAGGCCGTGACTCCGATGCGGGACGTGTCACCCGACACGCCGCTACGCGAGATCATCCCCTTCTTCGTTGACAGCAACACTCCCGTGGCCGTTACCGATAAGGGCCGGCGCCTGCAGGGCGTCATCGCCCGCGAGGCCCTCATGGGCGGCCTGTGCAAGGGAGAAGCCACTGACGCGCATACGGGGAAAAGCACTGCGGAAGGTGTGCGTACCTGATGCTGCTCGTACACGCTGACATCATCCCGAGCATGCCGCTGGCCGACTGGACCCAGTCGGCGGTGAACTGGCTCTACGCCAACCTGGAGGGTTTCTTCACCGCACTCAACGGGGGCATCCAGGCGCTCGTCGGCGGGCTGGAGTTCGCCCTGACCTTGCCGCCCGCGCTCGTCATGGTAGCGATCCTCACTCTGCTGGCCCTGGCGCTCGCGGGTTGGCGGGTCGCGCTGTTCACCGTGATCGGCCTGCTGCTCATCATCAGCCTGGGCCTGTGGGACGACGCCATGCTCACCCTGGCGCTGATCCTGATATCGACGGCCGTCTCGCTCATCATCGGCGTTCCACTGGGGATCGCCGCGGCGAAGGTCCGCGTCGCCGAGGCGGTCACCCGGCCGATCCTCGACCTGATGCAGACCATGCCGCCCTTCGTGTACCTGGTCCCGTTCGCCATCCTTCTCGGCCTGGGCGCCGCACCGGCACTGATCGCGACGATCGTGTTCTCGATGCCGCCCGCGGCGCGGTTGACGATGCTGGGCATCCAGCAAGTGCCGAAAGAAACCGTGGAAGCGGCGCACGCGTTCGGCTCCACCCCGATGCAGACCCTGTTGAAGGTCGAGCTGCCACTGTCCCTCACCGCCATCAAGACCGGCATCAACCAGGTCATCATGCTGTCGCTGTCGATGGTCGTCGTGGCGGCGCTCATCGGCGCAGGAGGGCTCGGTAGATCGGTCGTCTTCGGCCTCCAGCAGCTCAATGTCGGCACCAGCCTTGTCGGTGGCGTGGGCATCGTCGTCATCGCCGTCGCGCTCGACCGCGTCACCCGCAGTGTCGGCGAGTCCAGGCGGCGGATTCCACGGTTGCGAGCGCGGAAGGGAGGCTGAGAAGCATGCCGAAGACATTGACCCGACGGCAGCTGCTCGGCCGTTCCAGTGCGGCTCTGGTCGGCGCCTACCTGGTGGGCGGCACCGGTTACGGGATCGCCTCCGGCTCCTCGGCGAAAAGCGCAATTTCCCTCGGAAGCATCGGCTGGACCGAGAACACCGCGGTCTCGAACCTGACGAAGGTCCTGATGGAGGACGACCTCGGCTATGAGGAGGTACCGATCGTCGGGCCGCTCGACCTCGGTCCGCTGTTCGCGGGCGTCGCCGGTGGTGACCTCGCTGCCTTCCAGGACGTGTGGCTGCCGAACAACAAGCAGTACCTCAACAAGGTGCACGTGAAGACCAGCGTGCAAGTGCTGAAGCCCTGGTACGAGTCCAAGACGTCCTACGGCATCGCCGTGCCGGACTACCTGGACGTGCAGAGCCTCGCGGACCTCAACAAGGCCGGAACGGACAAGATCACCGGTATCGAGCCGGGGGCGTCGTTCATGCCGGTGATCCGAAAGAAGGTCATCCCCGCGTACGACCTGGACATGAAGCTGGTGACCTCCAGCACCGCCGGGATGCTCACGCAACTGCAACGCAAGTACGCGAAGAAGGAGCCCATCGTCTTCGTGGCGTGGTCACCGCACTGGATGAACACACGATTCGACTTCCACTACCTGAAAGATCCCAAGGATGCCCAGGGCATCTACAACAACCCGTCTCGGATCACCACGGTCGTCAACGACGACCTCCGCGTGCGCGACCCGGTCGCGTACACCTTCCTCAAGGCGATCTCGCTCGACGAGCACCAGATCAACCAGATGGAGTCGGAGATCAAGAAGGCTGGACAGGACGAGCCCGCCAAGGGTGTCCACAACTGGTTGAAGCGCAACCGGAAGCTGGTCGAGCCCTGGATCGACAAGGCGAGGAAAGTGCAGAGGTCCTGATTGCATTCCCACGGTCATGGGGTTTCTCGCGAACGTCTGCCCATCCCGGACCAGGCGGCGCCGCACCCGTCGGCGTTGGACGTCCGGGACCAGCAGCCGGCCTTCAGTCCGCGCGCCCCACTGGCGCCCCCGACGGGTGCGCCCAACGTGGTGGTGGTGCTGCTCGACGATATGGGATTCGGGGCACCCAGCGCATTCGGGGGACCGTGTGCGATGCCTGCCGCGGACCGGCTGGCCGACGACGGGTTGCGCTACACGCGGTTCCACGTCACGGCGATCTGCTCGCCGACGCGGCAGTCGCTACTGACCGGACGGAATCATCATTCGGTGGGTATGGGGGTTACCACGGAGATGGCCAGCTCCTCGCCCGGCTACACCGGAATCCGTCCGCACTCGGCGGCCACCTTGGCCCAGATCCTGTCCGGGAACGGGTACAACACAGCGGCGTTCGGCAAGTGGCACCAGACCCCGGCCCGCGAGGTCAGCGCCGCCGGCCCGTTCGACCGGTGGCCGACCGGCGAGGGCTTCGAGAAGTTCTATGGGTTTCTCTGCGCTGAGATGAACCACTGGTACCCGGTGTTGTTCGACGGCACTACGCCGATCGAGCCGACCCGTACCCCGGAGCAGGGCTACCACCTCTCCGAGGACCTCGTCGACCAGGCAATCGATTGGGTGCACACCCAGCACGCTCTCAAACCCGATGTCCCTTTCTTCACGTACCTCTCGTTCGGCGCCACGCACGCGCCCTATCACGTGCCGACCGCCTATCGCGACAAGTACCGTGGCCGCTTCGACGACGGATGGGACGCCCAGCGCGAGCGCACGCTCATCCGCCAGAAGGAACTCGGCGTTGTGCCGCCTGAGACGGAGCTGGCCCCGTGGGCCGAGGGCGTGCCCCACTGGGACGAGCTCACCGAGGTCGAGCACCATGCGGCCACCGGATTGATGGAACTCTACGCGGGCTTTTCCGAACACACCGATGCCCAGGTCGGACGCTTCATCGACGCGCTCACCGAGATCGGCCAGCTCGACAACACGCTGTTCGTCTACATCCTTGGCGACAACGGCGCCTCCGCCGAAGGAGGGCTCGGCGGTACGCTCAACGAGCACCGCATCGCCAGCGGTGTCGAAGACAGCCCCGAGTTCATTGCTGCCCACCGTGATGCACTCGGCGACGCCACCACCCACGCGCACTACCCGGTGGGCTGGGCGCTGGCGATGAACACGCCCTACCAATGGACCAAGCAGGTCGCCTCACACTTCGGCGGCACCCGCGACGGCATGGTCGTGCACTGGCCGCGCGGCATAACCGAACGCGGGGGCATCCGCCAGCAGTTCCACCACGTGATCGACGTGGTGCCGACCGTCCTGCAAGCCGCCGGCATCCCGGAACCGACGGCGGTCAACGGAGTCCCGCAGCAGCCGATCGAGGGCACCAGCATGCTCTACAGCTTCAACGAGACGGGAGCGGCGGACCGGCACCTGCTGCAGTACTTCGAGATGGTCGGCAACCGCGGCATCTACCGTGACGGTTGGATGGCCGTCACCCGTCACGGCACTCCCTGGGAGATGGTGCAAAGCCAGCGCCGACACTTCAGCGATGACCGGTGGGAGCTCTACGACACGATCACCGACTGGAGCCAGTCGCATGATCTCGCCGAGAAGTATCCGGAGAGGCTGGCCGAGCTGCAGGAGTTGTTCCTCGTAGAGGCCAGCCGCTACAACGTGTTCCCGCTGGACGACCGGATGACCGAGCGAGAGAATCCGCGGGAAGCGGGTCGACTCGACCTGATGGGCGACCGCCGCACGGTGACCTTCCGCGGCACCGCGCCACGGCTGACCGAGGAAACGGCCCCGAACGTGAAGAACCGGTCGCACACGCTCACTGCTGATGTCGACGTCCCTGACCGCGGCGGCGCCGGGGTGCTGGTGGCCCAGGGAGGCCGCTTCGGTGGGTGGTCGCTCTACCTGCACGACGGCATGCCCAGCTATGCCTACAACTACTTCGGCGTCGACCTGTACCGGATCGCGGCAACGCAGCCGCTCGACTCGGGCCGCCACGAGATCGGCCTGGAATTCGCCTACGACGGCGGAGGGGTCGGCCAGGGCGGCACCGCGGTCCTGTACGTCGACAGGGAGCAGGTCGCCTCAGGCCGGGTGGAGCGCACCATCCCCTACTACTTCGCCTTCGACGAGACCTTCGACATCGGCATCGACCGGGCATCACCGGTCACCGACGACTATCCGCCACTGCACAATGCCTTCGACGGCACGCTGCACACGCTGCGCGTCGACCTCGGCGACGACCTGGCGAGCGACCGCGACACCGACCGCTCAGCCGCGCACTTCCGGGACACTCACGAATAAGAGTTAGAGCACAGGCAGGTAGCGGTCCCGCTCGTACGCGGTGACTTGGCGCTGGTAGTCGTGCCACTCCTGCCGTTTGTTGCGCAGAAAGAAGTCGAAGACGTGCTCGCCGAGGGTCTCGGCGAGCAGCTCGCTGCGTTCCATCACCGCGATCGCCTCCGACAGGCTCTCCGGAAGGGGCTCAATGCCCAACACGCGGCGTTCCGCGTCGGTGAGCGCCCACACGTCGTCCTCGGCGCCCGCAGGCAGCTCGTACCCGTTCTCGATGCCGGACAGGCCGGCGGCGAGCAGAGCGGCGAGCGCGAGGTACGGGTTGCACGCGGCGTCCGGCGAGCGGATCTCGATGCGTGTCGAGTTGCCCTTGTTCGGCTTGTACATGGGCACGCGCACGAGCGCCGACCTGTTGTTGTGGCCCCAGCAGACGTAGGCAGGGGCCTCGCCGCCCGCACCTGCGGTGTGCCCGGGACTGCCCCACAGCCGCTTGTACGAGTTCACCCACTGGTCGGTGACCGCGGTGAGCTCTCGGGCGTGCCTGAGCACTCCCGCGATGAACGACCGGCCGACCTTGGAGAGCTGGTACTGCGCGCCGGCCTCGTAGAACGCGTTCTGGTCGCCCTCGAACAGCGACAGGTGCATGTGCATGCCGGAGCCGGGGTACTCGGTGAACGGCTTCGGCATGAACGATGCGTACACGCCCTGCGCGAGCGCGACCTCCTTCATCACCAGGCGGAACGTGATGATGTTGTCGGCGGTGGAGAGCGCGTCGGCGTACCGCAGGTCGATCTCCTGCTGACCTGGCGCACCCTCGTGGTGGCTGTACTCCACCGAGATCCCCATGCTCTCCAGCATGGTGACGGCGATGCGGCGGAAGTCGTGCGCGACCGTGTGCGGTGTCTGGTCGAAGTACCCGCCGGAGTCGATGGGCACGGGCATGCGGCCGGGCTCCGGCGGGCCGTCGAGCAGGAAGAACTCGATCTCCGGGTGGGCGTAGAAGGTGAATCCCATGTCGCCGGCCCGGCGCAGCACGCGCCGGAGCACGTGCCGGGGGTCGGCGTGGCTCGGCGAGCCGTCCGGCATCAGGATGTCGCAGAACATGCGCGCCGACCCCGGCGAGTCCGACCGCCACGGCAACACCTGGAAGGTCGCAGGATCGGGCTTGGCCAGCATGTCCGACTCGTAGACGCGGGCGAATCCCTCGATTGCCGACCCGTCGAAGCCGATCCCCTCGGCGAACGCGCCCTCCAGCTCGGCGGGCGCGACCGCCACCGACTTCAGGTAACCGAGCATGTCCGGGAACCACAGCCGTACGAACCGGATGTCGCGCTCCTCGACGGTGCGCAGCACGAACTCGGTCTGCTTGTCCATCACCCCAGTGTGCCGACCCGGTGTTTCGCGCGCGTTACGGGCTCGTGAGCCGGTGCTGCCACCTGTCGTACGCGAGCCAGACGAAGCCGGCGGTGATCACCGTGCCGTCGAAGGCGTGCAGTGCGCCGAAGAACGTGCTGACGCCGAAACCAAGGCCGACCAGCAGGCCCTGCACGCCCCACAGCAGGACCGCGACGACGAGCGGGATGATCCAGGCCTTCTTGTTGGCACGCGCGATGATGCCGCCGACGAGGAGCGCGACCGCGATCCACTGCAGGACTTCCCCGTTGATGGCGTGCGGTTCGAACGCCGCCCGTCCTGCGGCCTCGCCGCCCGTGGCGGTGGCCCAGAAGCCGGACCCGGCGAACGCGATCTGGAGCGCGCACAGCGCGACAGCGGCGACGGCGAGCCAGCGCTGGACGCCGTCGGCGACGAGCCTTGCTGCCCCGACCGTCCCTTGGCGTACGTGGGTCGGCCTGCTCTTCGATGCTGTAGTCATTGTCGTACCTCTCCTCTCGTACCGTCGACGGTGACGACGTCGCCGTCGCACAACTGGCTGGTGGCGCTACCCGTACCGATCACGGCGGGAATGGCGTGCTCGCGGGCGACGATCGCCGCATGCGAGAGCAGACCGCCGCCGTCGGTCACCAGCGCGCCCGCGGTGCCGAACAGCACCGACCACGCCGGGTCGGTGGTCGGGCAGACGAGCACGTCGCCGGGCCGCAACCGGTGGAACTCGCTTTCGCCGCGCACAACCCGGACCGGACCGGTGTGGAGTCCCGGTGACCCGGGAACGCCGGTCAGCTCCCGCCGTGCGCCAGGTTCTGCGGCTTGACCGGCGTCCTGCTCCCGCTGCGCCCACAGCAACGCCGCGTTGAGGCGCCGCGCCGGTCCCGGCAGCGCGCGCACGTCCGGCAGGGCGGCTGCCGCGCCGTACCGTGCAGGACCGGGATGGCTACGCGCCCACGCCTGCTCGGCCCGGTTGCGGCGCACCACCTCGTGTAGAGCAGGGCCCTGCGCACCCCCGAGCGCGGCACGCAGGGCCCCGACCTCGACGAACGCGGCGTCGTCCGGGCGGGCGAGAACGCCTCGCCGGACGAGCCGCCGTCCGGTCTCGACAGCCGCGAGCCGGGCCAGACCCGCGGGCAGGCAAGCACCCCAGAACGCCGTCTCCTCGCGTACCGGGTAGCTCCGCCGCGCGGCGGCGAGCACCGCCTCGAAGCCCCGCCGGTCCCGTGGCGACCGGTCGGCGAGCAGCGTCCGCGCCCGCTCGACCGCTTGCTGGGCGACGCCGACAGGGTCCGGCGCGTCGGAGCGCTGCTGGGTGACGGCGTCGCGGAGCAGGCCGGCGAGCACCACCGGGCGCTCGACGAGCGTCGGCGAGCCGGGGTCGTCGTTGACTGCGCGGTAGCCGTAACTGTCGCGCCACGCGGCGAAGCTCGCGCCGAGCTCGGGCGCCGCCTCGTCCAACTGCGCGGCCAGGTCCGGTTCCGCCCACTCGACGAGCGCGAGCGCGGCGGGGCACGCGCGCACGGCGGTGGCGAGCTCCGCGAGCGCGCGAGCGGGTGCCGACGACACCGGCGAGGCACCTGCCACGAGCTCGAGTGCGGCTGGACTCGACCAGCCCAGCATGCGCCGGCAGGCCGTCACGAGCCCGTGCAGCGGGACGGCGTATGCGGGGATCAGCCGGAAGTGCACTCCCAGCGCGCGCCGGGCCAGGGCGATCGTCGCCTCGATGTGTGCGTCCAGCGCCGCGTCGTCCAGTGTCTCGAGGTCGACCTCGCGTAGCCGCGTAGCCGCGTCCCGGAACTCCGGTAGCCACTCCTCGTACCACCGGGTAATGAGCCGGTCGAACACTTCCGGTCGTGCCGAGCGCGCCGCAGCGCGCAAGCGGCGGCGCAGCGGCGGCGCCAGCCGGGCGAGCGCGCCCAGCACCCACCACGGCGGTGGGCCACCCCTGTCCCCGCCCACAGGGACGGAACGGACGTACACCTCGCCGCCGATGCTGCGCAGCTCGGCGCGGTCGACGAGCGCGCCGAACTCCGCGTACATCGCGGAGAGCCCGTCCGCCACCATCGGCATGACCAGCGACGCGCCGAAGGGCGTGATCGGCTCCGGGTGCCGCCCCGTGTCCTTCACCCAGGTGCCGGGCGACAGCGCGACGGCCGGCTGTTGGGGCAGGGCCGTGACCGGACGGGACTGCAGCACGAGCAAACGCCCGTCGGCCATCGCCCACTCCACGTCCTGCGGCCCGCCGAGGACGTGCTCCGCGCGTGCCGCGAGCGCCGCTACTGCGCGTACCTGCGGCTCGGCGAGCGCCTGGTGGGTCACGCGTACCGCCGTGACCGAGGAGTCGGCGACCCGCCACTCGTCAGGCGAGACCTCCCCGCCGACGAGTTTGTCGGCGAGCCCCGGCACGGCGGAAACGAGGACCTCGTCGCGAGACCCCGAGACGGGGTCGGCGGTGAAGGCGACCCCGGCGACGTCGGCGTCGACCTGCCGCTGCACCAGCACCGCGATCCTCGACGCGCTGCCGTTCATGCGCGCGTAGGCGCGGACCCGTTCGGAGTCCGCGGAGGCCCGGCATCGACGCACCGCGTCGCGCAGCCCGTCCAGCCCGCGGACGTGCAGTACGGTCTCGTACTGGCCGGCGAAGGACGCGTCCGGCAGGTCCTCCGCGGTCGCCGACGAACGCACCGCCATGGTGCAGCCGTCGAAGTGAGCGGCCACGCCGGCGAGTGCCTCCTCGGCGTCCTGCGACATGTCTGTGGTCAGGACGAGCCCGTCGGGCACGGCGAGCCCAGCCCGCGCGAGCTGGCCGAGCGTGGCCGCCTTGCTCCCGACGCGAGCCCTTTCCCCATCGACCGCGGCGTGGAGTGCGACCACCGCTCCCGACCGGCCCGACCCGCCCACGGCCAGATCGTCACTCCTGCGGGGGCCGTCGGGTATCGGTAGAGCTACGTATTCGCGACCGTGCTCGGCGATTGCCCGTCGAGCAGCCCGGCATCCGCGAGGTAGCGGGTGAGCGCGGTGCGAGAGCTGAGGCCCAGGCGCCCGTAGATGCGGTCGAGGTGGGTGGTGACGGTGCGGGGGCTGACGAACAACCGGGTGGCGACGTCGGCGTTGCTGAGGCCGGCCGCGACGAGACGCGCCACCTCCAGCTCGCGCCGGCTCATCGAGGTGCCCGTCGCGTACCTCGCACGACCCCGCGACGGCACGACGCCCAGTGAGCGGAGCAGCTCCCGCGCGTCACGGGCCTGAACCACGGCCCCCAACCGGTCGAAGACCTCCAGGGCCGCACGTGCCTGCTCCACGGCCGCCTGCTTGTCGCTCGCGACGAGCACCGAGGCGGCACCCAGCCTCGCGCGAGCGGCGTAGAACGGCAGGCCCAGGTCTTCGAACGCCGCGACCGCGGCGAGCAACTGGTCGCCGGACCGGGCCTCACCGGCGGCGCCGGCCAAGCCCTCGATCCAGTCGCCGAGTGCCGCGGGCAGGGCGGTCGAGCAGCTGCGTACGGCCCGGAACTGCCCGGCGATCCGCACCGCCCCAGCGATGTCGCCGGCCTTCGCACGTGCCTCGCCGAGCACGGCGGCCGACAGCAACGGCATCCATGACCCGCGCATGTCCCCGAGCTGCTCGGCAGCCGCGCATGCGCCCGCCGGGTCTCCCTCGGCGAGGGCGAGGCTTCCCGCAGCCGCGGCGACGAAGGCGAACTGGTTGTGCTGCGACTCCCGCATCGGCTCGGCGAGCTGCCGCGCCTCGGCGAGCACCTGCCGCGCCTCGTCGTTGCGACCGCGGTGCACGAGCACCCATCCGTAGGTCCCGAGGACGCTGATCCGGCCGCGTGCCTCACCGAACCGGCTAGCGAGCGTCACCACCTCGGCGAGCGCGCGCAGCGCGGCATCCCACTCGCCGGCGAGCAGGTCGGCGATCGCGAGGCGGACCCGTGACCAGGGTTCGAGCGACGGGGCGCCGAGCTGGCGCGCGACCTGCAGGCTGGATTCGCTGTGCCGGCGCAGCGCACGGTGGTCGCCTTGTGCCACCGCGCCAATGGACAGGTGGTCGTACGCCCGCTGGACGAGGACCTGGTCGCCGCTCGCCAGCGCGGCGTCGAGAGCGGCCCCGGCGCGTTCCATGCCGACCAGGTAGTCGGTGGCGGCGAACGAGCGGGCGCCCTCGGCAAGGCAGGCACGCGCGACGAGCGCCGGGGACCCGAGCTCGTCGGCGAGCCGGCGCAATGCGCTCGCGTTCGCGTCGACCGTGGCGAGGTCACCGACCCGTACCGCGATCATGGTCCGGGCATGCAGCAGCTCCGCGTGCTCGGGCGATGGCGCCAGGCCGTCGAGTGCCCGCTCGGCCGCCGCGAAGCGCTCGCGTGCCGCCGTCACATCGCCGGCGGACCACGCCAGCGTCGCGAGCTCCCGCTCCCCCCGCGCCGCCCCGAGCGCGTCACCGCAGCGGGAGCATTCGGCGACCGCCTCTCTCCACGCCGAGCGTGCCCGGTCGGCCGCGCCGAGGCGCTGGCACAGCTCGCCGAGCTCGCCCAGCAACCGCGCCAGCTGGACGGTCCGGCCCCGGTCGCGGGCGATCTCGATCGCAGCAGCGAGGTACCGTGCCGCGTCCTCACCGGCGCCCAGTCGCCGCGCATGCGCCGTACCCCGTATCAACCGCTCGAGTGCGAGCTCCTGGTCAGCCAGAGAACCAGCCGCGAGAACGTGCTCCGGGACCCGTGCGTCATCCCGGTGCGTGACGGCGAGCGCATCGGCGAGATCGGCATGCGCGCGGCCTATCGCGACCGCGGACATGTCGGCGAGAAGGGCGTCGCGTAACAGGCCGTGGGCAAGGTCGTGGCCGGATGCCGTACCGGACGCGACGACCAGCGCCCTGCGGTACAGGCGATCGAGCGCGTCCAGGGCCCGCTGCCGTTGCAGCGCCGCGGCCTGCAGCAGGGCGTCGTGTTGCAGCGGCCCGCCGGACACCGCGAGAAGCCGTAGCAACGTCTGCTCATCCGGCATCGCCGGCGCGAACCGGGCGCGAAGCTGGGTGCGCACGCCCTCGGGCAGCGGCACGTCGCCACCGACGAGGCACACGGCCCCACCGCGCTGAGTCAGCCGGCCGCTCTCGACGAGCGTGCGGGTAACCGCCTCGATGAAGAGCGGCAGGCCCGCGCACCTGGCGACGACCAGCTCAGCAAGGGTCGCGTCGACCGCCCGGCCGAGAAGGGTGCCGAGCAGAGCGATCGCATCCGTCGGCGGCATCGGCTGCACCGTGATCCGCTGAACCCACCACCCCGACTCCTCCGACCGGTCCGCGAACGCGGCGACCGCGTCGACGTCCGGCTCGTCCGGTCGGGACGTGACGATGAGCAGGGTCGGCCGGTCGGTCATGCTCGTGGTCAGGAACCGCAGGAGGCGCATCGTGGCCGGGTCCGCGGTGTGCAGGTCGTCGACGACGAGTGCCAGTGGGGACTCGCGCGCGAGGCGCTCGATGAGCCGCGCGAACCCGTCGACCAACCTCGTGCGTTCAAGCGCGGCATCACCGAGCGGATCGGGTGGGGTCAGGTCCAGCCCGCTGAACAGCAGTCCGAGCTGCGGGAGGTCACCAACGAGCAACGTGCGCCTCGCGACGCTCATCTCCCGCAGTGACCGGCCGAACGCCTCGACGAACGGCGCGTACGCCACGTCTCGATCGAGCTCGTGCGCCCGCCCCGCGAACACCGCGAACCCGGCTGCACCCGCCAGCGCCATCGCCTCTCGCGCCAGCCTGGTCTTGCCGACGCCGGCGGACCCGGTGAGCACCACCATGCCCGGCGCACCGCCCGCCGCCCGGGCAACCGCCGACCTCAGTAGCCCGAGCTCGCTGTCGCGACCGACAAGCCGAGCCGCGCCCGGCTGTCCTGTCTGTGCGGTGTTGGCTCGGTCCGTCTCGATCACCCGACCCCCTGCGACTCCGTCCAATAGCGTGCCACGGTGCCGGTGGCACGTATGGCGGTCACGCTGCGAAGCGCCACACCGAGTCATTTCCCGTAACCCCCGGCTCACCATCGGTTGACCCACCCGCCGGGCCGGGGCCGGTGCCGGACGAGCACGACCGCATCGAGGACGACCGCGGGCAGGCCCACCTCGGCCCAGTCCGTCGGGTCGACGTCGAAGCCCAGCGAGGAGATGTGCTCGAACGCGGCCAGCAGCGCCGTCGCGTGGTTGATCGTCGGGTCATCGGTCAGGCCACGGACGCTGGCCTGCACCAGGATCCGCGCCCGCACCGGATGTACGTTGGCCACAGCTGGCTCCCTTCCTGTTCAAGGTGGTCAGTCAGGCCCGTCGCCGGTGGTGTCAGCGCCGGCGATGGGCCACACGCCCGCCGCGCTGTCAGGGATCGCGGTCGTTGTAGTCGTGTGCCTGGCCGCGGTAGCGGCGGCCAACCAACAGCGCCGCACATGCCGCCACCCGCGGATCCTCCCCCACCGTGGGCTCCGGATCCGCCACTGTATCGAACATGCGTTCGATACTACTCGCACCTCAAGTACTGTCAACCCGGACCGCACTTTTAATATCGGTCCGTCCTCTCGAATGCCTCACTGCTCGAGGACATGGACCCCGGTCGGTTTCCGGGCGCCTTCCCGCGAGCCCGGTCAGCTACCGCGCCGGAACCGACCGCGGTCCAACGCGGCGCCCCGCGTCGACACCGAAGCGCCCGGTCTTCCGGTACGTCGACAGCACTGTCTTGACATCACTCCGGCGACGACTGATCACATCAGGACGACGAAACGTCGCTTCTTGTGCCGCCTATGGAGTACGCCAAACTCACCTCGGGCTCTCGAGATCTTGGTCCACGTACTGGCAGACCGTGCGCGCTTTCGTGCTCGTTCGTCTTGTTTCACCGGTACCCATTTCCGGAGAAGAAGCCGAAACCAATGATCATTTCCGTGCTGTTTCGGGATGAACTGGCGGAACCGGTCGGTGACATGGCGTGACCAATACCCGGAAGCGTTGACGGATTGCGACCTTCGGCGCATGATTTGCGATCCCGAGCAGTAATCTGTCGATCTGCCTAGCCACCGCGGTTCTCAGTGAGGTCGCCATGGGCCGAGACCCCGAAGGTTTGCGCCAGTACGTCACCGTCGCCGGCAAGCCAGCTCGGCGGAATTCAAAACTGTACGCGCTGGCCTCCGCGTCCCAGTGCAGTCATTTGTACGAATGGTCGACGAATGGCTGACCCTTACTTCAGCGCATTCTCTCGCACCGAGCCACCCGGTACGGACGACAACACGCTCATTAACGTCCTCGGTGACATTCTAAGGACGCAGAACACCGAGAACCGCTGGCAGCACGTTACCGATGACTTCTGGTGCAGCCTGCTCCCCGTGGGTGCTGTCATAAGCGGGCAGGGCTGGAAGTTGCACATATCCGCGACTCCGGCCTCTGCCGCGACGGTGCTCACCCGGACGCTTCCGATCCTGGTCGCAGCCAACTCACCCTTCAAGTTCGCGCGTACCACCACGCGAGTCGCCGAACAGAACGCCCGCAGCACACCGCGCGGAAATTCTGGCAAGTTCATAACGATCTACCCAAGAAACGACGAGGAAGCTGTCGCCCTGGCCGCATCGCTACATCTGGCTACCGAGGGTCTCGCGGGACCACGGATCCTTTCCGACCGACCGTACGAGCCCGGCAGCCTCGTGCACTACAGGTACGGAGCGTTCGGCGAGGAGCGCAGGCTCGGCACCGATGGCCTCTACTCGTGGGTGATCTTCGATCCGGACGGCAACCCGGTCGAAGACCGACGCGGCGGCACGTACTCCCCGCCTTCGTGGGCTCGATGTCCTTTCCCGGTGCCGCAACAGCCAAATGGCGAAAAAGCCGCACCAAAAAGCGTACTGCTCGACAATCGCTACCTCGTTCGTGAAGCGATTCGCCATTCCAACAAGGGCGGCGTTTACCGCGCGGTCGACCAGCGCGACGGAGGGGACGTAGTTATCAAGGAGGCGCGTCCGCACGTCGAGGCCGACGATACCGGTCGCGACATACGCGACCTGCTCCGTGGCGAGGCCCGCGTCCTCGAGGAGATCGCTCCCCTCGGCGTAGCGCCGCGCCTGCACAGCCTTTTCGAGCAGGGTGGGCATCTGTTCGTCGCCGAGGACCTCGTACCCGGCGTTTCGCTGCAGGGCTACATTCTCGACCGGATCCGGGAGAGCGGCTGGCAGCGGAGCGTTCCGGTCGCGGTGCGGCTGGCCAGCCGACTGGTCGAGCTCATGGACGGCGTTCACCGCCGCGGTGTGGTGCTCCGCGACTTCAATCCGAGCAACATCATGGTGCAGCCGGACGACGAGCTGCGGCTCATCGACCTGGAGCTCGCCACGGTCGCCGCCGACGAGGACGGCCAGTACGCACGGGCAGGCACCCCCGGTTACGCAGCGCCCGAGCAGATGGCGGGCGCACCGCCGCGGCCGGAGGGTGACCTCTACAGCTTGGGCGCCACCCTCTGCTTCGTCTTCACCGGCAGCACGCCCGTCTTCCTGCCGGAGGCTCCGCCGGTTCGATCGGGACAGGAGCGGCTCGCGGAGTGGTTGACCGTCCACGGGCTCTCACCGGCTCTGCGTGAACTGATCTCGGGCCTGATGGCCGACCGCCCGGAAGACCGATGGACGACTGCGCGTGCCCTGCGAGCGCTCGCCGGGGCGAGCGGCCCGTCCGGCGAAGTGGTGAGCTCCAACCACGCGCGGATGAGCGACGACGCGTGGCACAGCGCGGTCGACGGCATCACGAGCTACCTCGTCACCTCGATGGACACCGCTGACACCGAGCGGCTGTGGACGCCCTCATGCGGACAGGTGGTGATCGATCCGTGCACGCTTCAACTCGGAGCTGCCGGCGTGCTCGGCGTGCTCACCAGGTGCTTCGAACTCACCGGTGACGAGCGGCTAGGCCCGGCCATCGCCGACGCGAGCCGATGGATCGCGCGACGGCTGGATGCCGACGCCACGCGGGGCCCCGGGCTGCATTTCGGGGCCGCGGGCGTGGCGTGGGCGCTGTACGAGGCAGGACGGGCGATCGGCGACGACGACCTGACCGGGCACGGCCCGAAGATGGCCCGCACGCTGCCGACGTCCTCGCCCAACCCGGACATCACACACGGCACCGCAGGTATCGGGCTGGCGCGCCTCCATCTCGGCCTCCGTGCGCACGACGACGACCTCCTGAAGCGCGCGGCGGAATCCGCCGACGTGCTGGTCGACTCGGCAGACGATGGACCGGACGGCCTGATCTGGGGCACACCGGCTGCGTTCGAATCACGCCTCGCCGGTGGACGCTACTACGGTTACGCGCACGGCACCGCGGGCGTGGGGTACTTCCTCCTCGCCGCCGGCCGGGCGCTGGAACGGTACGACTTCGTAACCCTCGCGGTCCGGGCCGGCGAGACCCTGATCGAGCAGGCGACGCTCACCGACACTGCCGCGCTCTGGGGCGCGGGACCCGGCGATCCCACCACGGCGCCCTACTGGTGCCACGGCTCCGCAGGAATCGGAACCTTCCTCATCCGGCTGTACGGCGCCACCGGCGACGACCGGTTCAGGAAAGTGGCGGAGATGTGCGCCCAGGCCGTCATCGAGAATGCCGGCCGGGGCGTGCTCGGTCAGTGTCACGGTCTCGCCGGCAACGGCGAGTTCCTGCTCGACATGGCGCAGGCGGCCGACCGCCCGCAGTACCAGGCCATGGCCGAACAGGTTGCCCGGATCATCCTCGCCAGCAGGGCTCGCCGCAACGGCATGGACCTGTTCCCGGACGAGCAGGGCGGGATCAGTGCCTCATGGGCGGACGGTGTCGGAGGGGTCCTGGCCTTCCTGCTGCGCCTGCGCTACTCCTCGGCGCGGCTCTGGATGACCGAGCCCACGCCCGATCAGAGCGTGCAGCCATGATCCGCCCGGTCGACCGCGTCGACTTCACGTTCTCACCGAGCGGAGACTACGCCGTCTGCCTACGGTGCGCCGACGACCAGGTCAGCCTCGAGCGGTGGACGCTGACCAGCCGGGTTCCC
The DNA here is from genome assembly GCA_050698355.1 of Streptosporangiales bacterium. Taxonomy (GTDB): domain Bacteria; phylum Actinomycetota; class Actinomycetes; order Streptosporangiales; family WHST01; genus JBOHBN01. The sequence goes on from JBOHBN010000064.1 coordinate 16,271, forward strand.
TCCATCGAGCCGCTTACTGTCGCTGTCGACCGGGGAACGACAACGTTGCCGCTCGACGACGGTCAGGTCGCGATCCTGCGCAGTGACGGGACGGACCCAAGCGCACCGCACCGCGTCGGCACCGTCCATCCGGCAACCGGAACGGTGCGCCAGCTCGGCGAGATTCCTGCCGTACTCGGTGCCTACCTCGTGCCGAGCCCCGAGCCCGGCACGCTGGCGTTCGTCGTCGCCCGGCACGACCCGGAGCACTCGAGCATCTGGCGGCTGCCCGCCGGGGCACGGGGGGTCGAGAAGGTCGTCGGGGTTCCGGGCTGCCTGTCGGGCGGGGTGTGGCTCGACAGTGAGGCACGGCTGCTGGCAGCCAACCAGACGTCCCCGAGCCACACGTCGAGCGGCGTCGTCGTCGACATGCACGATGGCACCTGGCGGCGCATCTGGTCCATGTCGAGGCGCAGCAACGACCGGATCACGCTGTACAGCCCACGTTCGCGGTTGCTCGTACTCACCACCGACGTTTCCGGCGAGGAGCGCATCGGTTGGGGCTCGCTCGGCCGGAGCGAGGTCCGGTTCCCCGAGAACCTGCACCAGCCGGCCTCGCCCTGGCGTGCGTGGGCGCTGGACCCTCGAGGTGAACGCGTCCTGACGCATCGAGTGACCGGCGCGGTCAGCAGGCTCAGCATCGTCACGCCGGCCAGCGAGAGCGTGGAGCCGCTCGACGTGCCCGCCGGCATCGCGAGCGGTCCGGCATCGTGGTCGGAAACGTTCCTCAGGGTCCCGTTCTCCTCCCCCAGATGTCCGCCCACGCTCGCTACCGTCGCCTTGGACTCACGACGACCGGAGCGTCGAACCACCGTCCACGAGGATCGGTCGGCTACCTGGGCCGCAGCCGAGCTCGTCCAGCTCGACGGCCCGAGCCGCCCGATCGAGGCGATCGCCTACGGCGGCGCCCGGTGGCGGCGCGCCCCGGTCCTCGTCGTCGCCTTGCACGGAGGACCGCTGTCGGCATGGGGGTTCGAGTTCCAGCCCCTGTTCCAGGCTCTCTCCGCAGCCGGCGCGGCCATCGTCGCGCCCAACTACCGCGGCAGCACCGGCTACGGCGACGAGCACCTCCGAAGCGTCATCGGGTCCTGGGGCGGCCCCGACCTGGACGACGTCTCTCACCTGGCCCGGCGTCTTGATCGCGAGCGGGCGCCGTTGGGTCTGCCCGCACCGGTCGTGCTCGGCGTGAGCTACGGGGCGTACCTGGCGCTGCTGGCGGCCTGCCACGAACCCCAGCTGTGGTCGGCGTGCGTCGCGCTGGCCCCGTTCCTTTCCGGGCCACGCTTGCATGCGGGTACGCGCGACCCAGCGGTACGGGACCGGATCGAGCGGCTCGGCGGTCTCGCGCACGCCGAGTACCCCGAGCGCTCCAACGACGTGCTGGACGTCTGCGAGGCGCTTCGCGCCCCGCTCCTGCTGGTGCACGGCACCCGCGACCTCACCATCCCGGTGGAGCAGTCGCGGGAGCTGGTACGGCGCCCCGTCGCGAGAGCCGATGGTGATGCGGCGAGGGAGTACCTCGAGGTCGAGGCCGACCACGAGGAAGTGACTTTGGCGCGGCGTGACGCGCTGCGTCGGAGGATCGTGCGGTTCTGCCTCAGCCGGTCACGGCTGGCGCGGCGACCGGACGATCGCACGACACACCACGTGGCTAAGGAGGTGGAACATCATGCAGCTCAATGACTTCGACCTGGTTGCCTCACTGCAGGCATTGCCAGAGACGGACCCCATCGAGATCGACGGTGTCCAGTTCGGGCACGGCGGTGGCGGTGGCGGCGGCGCGCGGACGTGCAACTCCGCGTGTCTGATCCTCACGGTCAACGTCCTCCAGACGGTCTGTGCCGTCTTCGCTACCTGCGCGTAGCGCCAGGTGAGGGGCTGACCGGCCAGCCAGGACATTGACTGGCCGAAAGGACCGGGCACGGAGGCGAGTAGCAGTCGCCTCCGGGCCCGGTCTACCCGGAGCCTAGCCAATAGGGAGGCGAGGTGGCGTTGTCCGGTCGGCTAGGGGGTGCGCTTGTCCGCCTGATCGGGCCTCGGCTCCCACCCGACGCCCTGCGGTCGGCCGGGACGACCGTCCTCCGGCAGAGCTTGGCGAGACACCGCGGCCTGGCGGTGACGCTCGCGGTCGTCACCGCCGTCGGCATCGGCACGACCCTGCTGCTGCCGGGCGCGCTGGCCCAGGCCATCGACGCGGTCGGGAGCCGACAGGAATTCCCGACGGCTCTCGGCGAGCTGATCGCCCTCCTCGTCATCGCCACGGTGCTCGACGCCGTCGACGATCTCGCCAGCGACTATTACGGCAGCTACCTGACCGCCGGCTTCAGGCGCGGCCTGCTCGGTCGTGCCATGGCGCTCGGCGTCCCCGGGCAGCGCCGGTTCCCACCGGGCGATCTGCTCTCCCGCCTCACCATCAACGCGGGCGCACCAGCGGGGTTCGTCCCGGTGCTGATGTCCGCAATCGCAACCCTGCTGGTTTCTGTCGGCGCCGTCGTGGCCCTGGCACTGATCCAGGTGTGGCTCGCCGCCACCTTCCTGGTCGGCGTTCCTGTCGCGATCGCCCTCCTGCGGCTTCTCGTCGCCCGCGCCGCCGAACCGTTTACCCGCTACCAGGAGCTCCTCGCCGGCGTGATCACCCGCCTGCTCGACGCGGTCCGCGGCGCCCGCACCATCCGCGCCAGCGGCACCGCGGACAGGGAGGCCGAGCGGATCCTGAAGCCGCTCCCCGAGCTGAACGCGATCGGGAGGCGAGGGTGGGCGGTCCAGCGCATGGCCAGCTGGCAGATGACGCTCCTCGTACCGATGCTGCAGGTGCTGGTGCTATCCGTCGCGGGTGTCCTGGTCGCGGCGCAACAGGTCACCGCCGGGGAGTTCGTCGCCGCCGCGTCGTACGTCGTGCTCGCGCTGCGCTCGGTCGGGCTCGTGGACACCGTCACCTCGCTGATCTCCTGCCAGGTAGGCGCCGGCCGCGTGGGCGAGGTGCTGCAGGCGACTCCGGCCGCCCCGCAGCCCGAGAGCCCGCTGCCGGTTCCCGCGGGCGCAGGTCGCCTCGAACTCTCCGGAATCACCGTGCGCTACGACGATCGCGTGGTGCTCGACGACCTCGACCTCGTGGTGCCGGCCGGAGCCAGCGTCGCCGTCGTAGGACGGTCGGGTACGGGGAAGAGTGTGCTGGTGTCGCTCATCGGGCGGCTGCTCGATCCGGGCTCGGGCGTGGTGTCACTCGACGGGTGCCCCGTCGACCGGATGGACCTGACGGCGTTGCGGCGGACGGTCACCTACGCCTTCGAGGTTCCCGCCCTGCTCGGATCGACGGTGCACGACATGATCGCCTACGGGAGACCCGAGGCGTCCAGGGTCGCGGTGGAGGCTGCAGCCGCCGCGGCGCAGGCGGACGCCTTCATCCGGCTCCTCCCGGACGGCTACGACACCCCGCTCGACCGCGCGCCGATGTCCGGCGGCGAGCTCCAGCGCCTGGGATTGGCGCGGGCCGTGCTGGCCGAGGCGCGGGTGATCGTGCTCGACGACGCGACCAGCAGCTTGGACACCGCCACCGAGGTGCGGGTGGCGCAAACACTGGGACGCCTGCTCGCGCAGCGTACCGCCGTCATCGTGGCCTACCGTACGTCGACAGCGGCGCGCGCCGATCTCGTCGCGTGGCTCGACGGCGGCCGGATCCGGGCGCTCGCTCCGCATGCCGACCTGTGGCACGACCCCGGCTACCGGGCGGTGTTCGCCGCGGCTCCCGACGGCGCCGAGGTCGCGCCGTACTCGATCGACGCGGGGGTGGCGAGGTGAGCCTTGCGGCCGGAGCAGCGCTTCTCGGGAACCGCCTGCACCCCCACCGCCGCGCACTCGTAATGCTGACCACCTGGTCGCTCGTCGAGGCGCTTCCCGCCTTCGTCTCCGGTCTGTTCGTGGCGCAGGCTCTCGACCAGGGCTTCCTGCGAGGCGATCCGCTGAGCGGGTTCACCTGGCTCGCCGCGCTCGCCGCGCTGTACGCCATCGGTTCCCTCGGCACACGGCAGGTCTACCCGCGGCTGGCCGACACCGTCGAACCCCTGCGCGACTCCCTGGTGACCGAGGTGGTCCAGGCGTCCCTTCGTCGCGCGCTCGGCGGCGACACGGACGCGGCCGGGTCGGGAGCCTCCCAGGCGACGGTCCAGGTGGAGACCGTGCGCGCGCTCTTCTCCACGCTGCTGCGAAACATGCGCCAGCTCGTCGTCTCCAGCATCGCGGCGATCGCGGGACTCACGGTGCTCTCTCCCCTGCTCGCACTCGTCGCCGGTGGGTGCGTGCTGGTCGCGTTAGCCCTGTTCTGCCTCCTCCTTCCTCGCCTGGTGGCGCGGGAGCGCGCCGTGGTGCTGCTCGGCGAGCAGGTCGGCGCCGCTGCCGCACCGGTGTTCGCCGGCATGCGCGACGTGGTTGCCTGCGCGGGTGAACAGCGAGCCGAACGGGAGGTCGGTGCGGTCGTGGAGTCCGCAGCGGCCGCGGAACGGTCCTTTGCCCGAGCATGGGTGTTGCGCCTTCCCATAGTGACGCTCGGTGCGCATCTGCCCCTCCTGATCCTCCTGGCGCTCTCGCCGTGGCTGGTCGCGGACGGGCGGCTCACGATCGGGCAGGTCGCGGGCGGCGCCGTCTACCTGTTCAGCGGCCTGCAGCCGGCGATCCAGGTGCTGGTCAGCACGGGAGGAACGGTGCTGACCAGCCTCGGCGTGGTGCTCGCCCGGCTCGCCGAGACGTGCCAACAGCCGGCGAGCACCGGCGAGCAGGCCGCACTGTCGCCTGCGCGACACGACCTCGACGTCGCGGGCGCGACCTTCGCGTACTCCGACCACGCCACGCCGGTCATCTCCGACCTCGACCTCGCCATCCCCGCGGGCAGGCACCTGGCCGTCGTCGGACCGAGCGGCGCGGGCAAGTCGACCCTTGCCAACCTGCTCGCCGGCCTGGTCGTACCGCAGCGCGGCAGCATCACGCTGGGTGGGACACCCCTGGAAACGGTCGACCGGCGGCACCTACGGCGCACGGTGGCGCTCATCCCGCAGGAGGCGTACGTCTTCGCCGGCACCGTACGCGAGAACCTCAGCTACCTGCGGCCGGAGGCGCCGACCGCCGCGATCGACGACGCGGTCGTCCGCATCGGTCTCGAGGGCACGCTCGCCCGCCTGGGCGGGGTCGACGGCGAGATCGAACCGAACGGCGGCACGCTCTCCCCGGGGGAGTGCCAGCTCATTGCCCTCGCCAGGGTGTACCTCTCGACCGCGGACGTCGTCATCCTGGACGAGGGCACCTGTCACCTCGACCCCGTCGCCGAGGCACGAGCGGAGCAAGCGTTCGCGATGCGCGGCGGCACCCTCGTCGTCATCGCGCACCGGATGTCCTCGGCGCTGCGCGCTGAGGAGATCTTGTGTATGGACGGTACGAATTTGATCCACGGGACGCACGACGAGCTGCTCCGGTCCAGCCGGACCTACGCGGAGCTCGTCGGCTACTGGACCGACACCCCCTACGACGCGCGGGCCTGACCCGCGAAGCACTGTCGGTGGGCAGCGGTAGGCAGGACGCCTACGCAGTTCGTGGGAGGAGGCGCACATGCGCTGGTCGGAGATGGAGAGCAGGCAGCCGCGCCTGGCCGAGCTCGGGCGTAGGCGCCTGCTCGCGCCGGGTGTCGTCCTGGTGGCGACGATCCGGCGTGACGGCGCGCCCAGGCTCAGCCCCGTGGAGCCGTTGGTGATGGACGGCGACCTGTGGCTCTCGATGTTGTGGGGGTCGACGAAGGCCGCGGACCTGGCTCGCGATACACGGATCCTCGTGCACAGCGTGATCACGGGTCGCGACGGCGGTGAGGGTGAGTACAAGGTACGGGGCACAGCACACGCCGAGAGCGACCCAGCCGTGCAACGCCGCTACGCCGATGCGGTCACGGAGAGCCTCGGCTGGCGTCCGAAGCCCGGACGGTTCCACCTTTTCTCGGTCGACCTGCACGACGTCACCTTCATCCGGTACGTCGACGCGACCGGCGACCAGTTCGTGACCCGCTGGCCCGACGAACGCGAGTTCGTCCGCCACGGCACCTCAGCCACCTCGCTGGGTGACCCGCAGGCGCATCACGAGCTACTGACGAGGGCGTAGCGAACCGACAATCCAGACCCGGCGTGCCCGGCGCCTACGATGATCACGTGCGGGGACCGGGAAACGCTGACGCGCCAGCAGAGCCCCGGCCCGGACCGCGGCGCGCGCTGGTCGCGCTCTGCGTCACCGAGGTGACGAGCTGGGGCGTGCTCTACTACGCCTTCCCGGTCATGGTCGGGTCGGTCACGCGCGCCACAGGCTGGTCGCTGGCGCAGGCGATGGGCGGGTTCTCCACCGGCGCACTGGTGTCCGCCATCGTGGGCGTGGCCGTCGGACGGCTCATCGACCGGCACGGGCCTCGCCTCGTGATGACCACGGGTTCGGTCCTCGGCGTGCTCGCCACGGTGGCGATAGCGACCGCGCCCACGCTCCCGTGGTTCTTCGCGGCATGGATGCTCGCCGGCTGCGCCCAGTCCGCCGTGCTGTACCCGCCGGCGTTCATCGCGCTGACGCGATGGTACGGGCCGAAGCGGGTCGGGGCGCTGACCACGCTGACGCTCGTCGGCGGGCTGGCGAGCACCGTCTTCGCGCCGGCCACAGCGTTCCTGCTCGACTATCTGGACTGGCGCGGGACGTACCTCGTGCTGGCCGCGGTACTCGGAGCGATCACCATCCCGCTGCACCTCGCCTGCCTCACCGCCCCTTGGCCACGAGCCGAGCAGTCGCCACATCGGCGCGCGGACACGGTGGCGCACGCCCGCTCCGTGCTGCGCAGCCGGCCGTTCATCGTGCTGATGGTCGCGATGGCAGCCGGCGCGTTCGGCATGTACGCGGCGACGGTCAACCTCGTACCCCTGCTGACCGCACGAGGGATGAGCACGCATCTCGCCGCGATCGCCCTCGGCCTCTGCGGAGCGGGGCAGGTACTGGGCCGCCTCGGGTACCAGCCCCTCGCGCGGTGCACGACTCCGCCGGCCCGCACGGGGCTGATCATGGCCGCGGGGGCCGGGAGCGTCGTCACGCTCGGCCTGCTGCCCGGGCCCGCCGCCGCCCTCATCGTCGTCGCCGTCGTGGCCGGCGCGATCCGCGGCTCGTACACCCTCCTGCAGGCGACGGCCGTCGCCGACCGCTGGGGCACGCGCGCGTTCGGCCGGGTCAACGGGGTGTTCAACGCGCCCATCGCCGCGGTCATCGCGCTCGCCCCCGGCGGCGGCGCCCTGCTCGCGGACGGGTTCGGCGGCTATCCGACCGCGTACGCGGTGCTCGCGTTCGTCACTCTCGCGGCGGCCGCACTCGCCGCGGTCACCGGGAAGCCCGCCGCTCACCCGTCCGGAGGTTGAAACGGCGCAACCGCAGCGAGTTCAGGACGACGCTCACCGAGGAGAACGCCATCGCCGCTCCCGCGATCATGGGGTTGAGCAGGCCCAGCGCGGCCAGCGGGATGGCGGCGGTGTTGTACCCGAACGCCCAACCAAGGTTCTGGTGGATCGTCCGCAGCGTTCGCCGCGAGAGGCGGATCGCCTGCACCACCCCGTCGAGTTCGCCGGACATCAAGGTGATGTCGGAGGACTCGATCGCCACGTCGGTGCCCGTACCGATCGCGACGCCCAGGTCGGCCTGTACCAGCGCGGGCGCGTCGTTGACACCATCGCCGACCATCGCGACCACGTTGCCCTCGTCCTGTAGCCTGCGCACCTCGCTGATCTTGTCCTCGGGGAGCACCTCGGCGAGCACACGGTCGATGCCGACCTGCGCGGCGATCGCCGCGGCGGTCGTGGCGTTGTCACCGGTGATCATCGCCACCTTCAGCCCCAGGCCGTGCAGATTGGCGACCACGTCGGCCGCGCCGTCCTTGAGCGTGTCCGCGACACCGAGCACGCCCTCGACGCGCCCGTCCCAGCCGACGAAGACCGTCGTACGGCCGGCAGATTCCAGCTCGCCGACACGGCTCTCGAGCGAGCCGGGCACCTGAAGGTCCTGCGCGTGGACGAGCTCGCGGCGGCCGACGAGCACTGCGCGGCCGTCGACCGTCCCGCGTACGCCATGGCCCGCGACGCTCGCGAACTCCTCGACGCCCGGTACGGCGAGCCCACGCTCGGCGGCGCCGGCGACGATCGCCGCGCCGATGGGATGCTCGGAGCCATCCTCGACGGCCGCTGCCATCCGCAGCAGCCCGTCATCGGCACCGTCGACTGCCTCGACGTCGGTCAGCCGCATCCGCCCGCGGGTCAGCGTGCCGGTCTTGTCGAACACCACGGTGTCGATCCGCTTCGACCCCTCCAGCACCTCCGCGCCCTTGACCAGGATGCCGAGGTCCGCGCCACGTCCCGTCCCGACCATGATCGCGGTCGGTGTCGCGAGCCCGAGCGCGCACGGGCAGGCGATGATCAGCACCGCGACGGCCGCGACCATCCCGGCGGTCGGGTCGCCGGCGATGAGCGCCCAGGCGGCGAAGGTGAGCACGGCGACGCCGATCACGACGGGGACGAAGACCCCGGCGACGCGGTCGGCCAGCCGCTGGACGGGCGCCTTGCCGCCCTGCGCCTGCTCGACCATGCGTACGATCCGCGCCAGCGCGGTACTCGACCCGACAGCGGTGGCCCGTACGGTGAGCACGCCGTCGGTGTTGATCGTCGCCCCGGCGACCCGGTCACCCTCGGCGCGGTCGACCGGTACGGACTCGCCGGTCAGCATCGACTCGTCGACGGCCGCACGCCCGGTCACGACCTCACCGTCCACCGGGATCTTCTCCCCGGGACGGACGCGTACGACGTCGCCGACGCGCACCTGCTCCACCGGCACCTGCTGCTCGGCACCGTCGACGACCAGCCGTGCCTCCTTGGCGCCCATCTCGAGAAGCGCCTCGATCGCCGCCGACGCGCGGCTCTTCGAGCGGGCCTCGAAGTACCGGCCGAGCAGCAGGAAAGCGATGATGACCGCGGCCGTGTCGAAGTACAGGTGGCCGCCCGCGACCAGGGTGTACGTCGAGTACGCGAACGCGGTGAGCGTGCCCATCGCGATCAACGTGTCCATGTTCGCGTCGAGGCTGCGGGCTCGCTGCGCGGCGGCGCGGAGGAACGGCCAGCCGGCGACGAACTGCACGACGGCGGTGAGGGCGAACACCGTCCACCGCGCCCACTGCTGGTCGCCTGCCAGCATGCTCAACGCGAACACCACCGCGGCGAGCGGCCAGGCGACCCAAACGCGCCACCGCCAGGTCCGGCGTTCCTGCTCGCTTTCAGCACCGGGACGGGCGGGCTCGCCCGCCAGCGGTTCCAGCTCGTAGCCGATCCGATCGATCGCGGCCCGCAGCGTCTCCACGTCCGCCTCGCCGGGCCGGTAGTCGACGTTCGCCACACCGGTAGCGAAGTTGACCTGGGCGTCGGTGACACCGGCCTGCTTGCCCAGGGTCTTCTGCACCCGTGCCGCGCAGGAGCCACAGGTCATGCCGTGGACGGCGAACTCCTGGCGCTCGCTGTGCCCGGCTTGCGCGCCCGTGGTCTCGGTGGTGGTCACGAGTCGTGCCCTCCCGCTGCGGTGTCCGGGCCGGTCAGTGCCGGGCTGAACTTCACCGCGTCGACGAGCTCGTCGATGGCCTGCTGGCCGCGGCCGGCGAGCACGGCCTCGGAGAAGCAGGTCTCGAGGTGGTTGTGCAGCATCACCCGGTTGGCCCGCTCGAGCGAGGACTGGGTGGCGGCGATCTGCTTCATCACGTCCACGCAGTACGCGTCGGACTCGAGCATCCGGATGATGCCGTCCAGGTGGCCGCGTACGGTCTTCAACCGGTTCAGCGCGGCCCTTTTCTTGGCGGTGAGTTCCTCAGCCATCGCCCCTCCTCGTGTGGACACCACCCACCCTAGCGCACCCCACCTGGGGTGGGGTATGACGTCGACCACGTGCGACGGTGTGCTTCGTTGAACCGGGAGCGCGCCGGGTACGTGTACCGGGGTGTTGCCCACTCCCGGGGCGTTTGGAGGAGGTCCACATGGGTGTCCGCATGTTCTTCGGCGCGGGTATCGCCGCGCTCGTCCTGGCTGCAGGTGCGGCCTGCGGCGGCGGGTCCGGCTCGCAGCAGGGCGGCAGCGGCAGCGCGGCGACGGTTGCCCTCGCCGGATCCGACTACGGCAAGATCCTCACCGGCAAGGACGGCAAGACGCTCTACATGTACGACCCGGACAAGCAAGGCAAGAGCACGTGCTACGGCGGGTGCGCGTCCGCCTGGCCGCCGCTCACCGTCAAGTCCGACCCGGTCGCGGGCAAGGGCGTACGCGACAAGCTGCTAGGAACCGTCAAGCGCAAGGACGGGTCGAAACAGGTCACCTACAACGACTGGCCGCTGTACTACTGGGCCAACGACTCCTCCGCCGGCGACGTGACCGGCCAGGGCGTCGACAACATCTGGTGGGTGGTCAGAGCCGACGGCAAGCCGGTGCGCAAGCCCGCGTAGCGGCGCCTCACGTCCGTGGCGTTGCGGCGTGGCTCGGCCGCGCGAGCGCGATGGCAATCGCCGCCGCGACGAACGACCCGGCCATGGCGAAGAACGCCGCCTGGAACCCGACGTGTTCGATGATCTGCCCGAGGACGGTGAGCCACAGCGAACCCACGCCGTACCCGATCGCGAAGTACACCCCGAACGCCGCCCGTGAGTTGGCGCCCGCGATCGAGTCGGAGAACAGCGACTGCAGCAGGGGCGACTCCGAGTACGCGAACACCCCGACGAGCACGCCCACTGCGGCGAGCGCCACGCTGGTGGCACCGACGAGGACGAACGCCGCGAGCGCGGCGGCACCGAGTACGTACACGGTCACCAGGACGCCCCGCCGACCGACCCTGTCCGAGAGCTGGCCGACGAGGATCGGCCCGACGACGCCGGCGGCGAGAATGACGGTGACGATCGCACCGATCTGCAGGTGCCCCAGGTGGAGATCGGACTGCAGGTACGCCGGGACGTAGGTCGTGATCGCGCCGAGGCCGCGCCCCGCGGCACCGATCGTGCTCGCGACGAGGACGGCGATGACGACGCGGCGCCGCAGCACCGTACGCAGGGACAGCGGTGCCGGTTCGGGGTCCGGCGACGCTTCGGTCTCCTCCGGCCGGTGCATGCGCGGGCCGCGCAGCCCGAGCATCACCAGGAGAGCGCCGAGCGCCATCACCGCCGCGAACCCGATGAACGCCCAGCGCCAGCCGTAGCTGTGGAACAGCGCTTCGGCGACAAGCGGGACCGCGAGCGTCCCGATCGTTCCTCCGGTGGTGTGCCAGCTGAGCACCAGGCCGCGGCGGTCGGGAAAGCGGCCGGTGAGGAAGGCGCTGCCGACCGGATGCTGCGGCCAGCTGGAGAACGCTCCCACCATCCGGCCGGCACTGAACATGACGAAGCCGGGGGCGACGGCGGCGAGCACGGTCGCCAGGGCGAGACCCACGTTCTGCGCCGACAGCAGCAGGCGCGCGGACACCTTACGGACCGTGCCGGCGACCGCCTGCAGCAGCCCGCCGACGAGGCCGGAGACCCCGAGCAGGACGCCGAGCGTGCCGTACGAGATGTCAAGGTCCGCGACCACGTACGGGTAGCTGATGGCGAGGGTCGCCACGTACACATGCTGGACAGCGTGGGAGAACGTCACGAAGCCGAGCGCGGTCGCGTCCCCCCTGCGCCAGCGACGACGCTGCCGAGGAAGGACACGCGCATCGCCGGATCGCACGCATGCCAACCTATCCCGCCGCGGTTGGCCGCCCCTCCGCCGCCATACTGCTGCGGTGGCCGGCGGCGGGACCGCGGTCGGTTTCCGCGCGGTTGGCCGCGAGCCCGGTCGGCTACCGCGCCGTAACCGACCGAGGTTCGGCCGCTGCCGCGCGGCACCGACGCTTCATGCCTGCCTGCTCACGACACCGGTGCGATCGAGCTTGTTCCACGGCGCCGGACCGCCCCTCAGCTCGTACGCGATGGACGCCACGACGACCACCGACATGAGCACCGAGTACAGCGGCCACAGCACGATCGCCCACAGCAGGCGCGTGTCCCGCCAGCCCCTGCCGAGGGCGAGCGAGATGAGCATCAGGCCGAGCGAGAGCCAGATGCCAAGCCATCCGCCGATCGCCAACACATCGTCACCGACGGGCGAGCCGCCGTCGACCGCGACGATCGGTACCACCGCCAGTGCCAGCAGCTGCACGACCGGCAGCACGACCATCGTGACGGCGTTGTACGCGAGGTAGACACCGAAGACCCCGTACCGCGGGTTGCCGACCATACGCAGATGGGCGCCCAACGTCTGCAGGAGTCCGCGTCCCCACCGGACACGCTGGCGCCACAATCCACGAACGGTCGCGGGTACCTCGGCGTACACGAGTGACAGGGGCCGGAAGTTCACCCGGTACCCCGCCTTGTGCACCCGCCAGGTCAGCTCCAGGTCCTCGCCGACGGTGTCCTCACGGAAGAGCAGGCGCGCGATGACATCGCGGCGGAAAGCCCCAATGTTTCCGGACACGATCGGGAGACAACCGAACATCACCAGAGCACGGCGCACCAGCCCGGTACCGACGTAGCTGACCAGGGCGAGGAGGTGCGTCGTGGGACGGTTCAGGTTGACGGGGCGGTCATCGCCGCAGACCGCGCCGACGGCCGGGTGGTCGAAGCCGCGGAGCATTTCCTCGATCGTCTGGGCCGTGAACATCCCGTCTGCGTCGACACAGAACACGATCTCACCGATCGACGCGGCGATCCCGCGGTTCAGCGCCACACCCTTCCCCGCATTCGCCTGGAACAGAGTCCGTACCCTCCCGTCCGCGGCGGCCAACGCTCGCATGATGTCGGGCGTCGCGTCGGTGGAGCCATCGTCGACGACAACGACCTCCAGATCCTCGTAGCCGCCTGCCAGAACCGACCGTACGCAGTTCTCCAGGGTCGCGGCCTCGTTGTACGCCGGAACGATCACCGAAACCATCGGACGGTCGTCGGCAAGCGTGGGATGCCCGCGGCGTTTTCTTATCGCCTCGCGGACTTCGAAGGCAACGGCCAGCGGCACATACAGCAGCTTGGCGAGCCCGAGGATCAGTATCAGCAGCCCGCCCCACAGGGCCAATTCCACGGACACGCCAAGAACGTCATCGATCATGGCAACCAACTCACTCATCCGAGTCGCTGGAACAGGTCATCAGGAGCTGGTCGAGCAGCTCGGGAGCGACAGCGCTGTTGGCGCCGAAGCGCGCGTTGACCTCGAGAACCACCGGCGTCCCGTCCGCCCGGCACCGAACGTCGATGTCGCAGGCGCCGGTCAGGCCGAGTGCGTCGACGGCGGCGACCGCTGCGTCCGCTATGGCGGGCCGGGCCCGACGCGACAGCCGCCGTACCCGGGTCGCGTTGCCTGTCTCCCCACCGGCCAGCGCGGTCTTCTCCACGATGACGACCGTGTCGCCGCCCGCCGAGCGGAACAGCATCGGCGCGTACTCGGTTCCCGGCGCGAACTCCTGCAAGATCCAGCTCTCGTCCAGCTGCTCCCACGCGACGTCACTGCTGGAACGGATGACGACCACACCCCGTCCGCCGCGAGACACGCGTGGCTTCGCCACGAGCGGCCAGCCCAGCTGCCGGTACGCCTCCGCGAGGCTTCCCATCTCCTTGGCCGTCGCGAAGCGCGGCACTGGAACGCCGTGCGCGTGCAACCGCCGCGCCGTCAGCAGCTTGTCATCGGCGAACCGCACCGTACCCGCGCTAGCCACGGCGACGCGGGCCAGCCCTACACGGCGGGCTGCGGCGAGTACGGGTAGCTCCTCACTCACGGTCGGCACGACCAGCTCTATCGCGTCCCTCGCGACGATGCTCCGCAGAGCCTCGATCAGTTCCGGGTCAGAGGCGGGCGGTACGCGCAGGGTGGCCACCCCCGGCAGCTCGGTCAGAGCCATGTCGACGCCCACGACGTACGCGCCGCGCTCGCGCAGCTGGACCGCGACGCTCCGACCGGCCGGTCCGCCGACGCCGGTGACCAGGACCCGTGGCGGCTTCACAGGTCACCGAGCCCGGACGAGAGGCCGCGCAGGACCTCGAACCCTTCGGCGTGACGTACCTTGGCCTGACTGCCTCGGAAGGTCGCGAGCCCGCGCAGGTGCTCAGGAGACATGTAGGGCTTGCCGGCCTGGTCGTGGTGTGCCTTCACCGAGTCGATCTTGACGTCGACGTAATCGCCGATATCGACGAAGTACTGCGGTGTGAACTGTGCGTCGGCGGACGGGCTCTCGAAGCAGAGCACCGTCGTGCAGCGCCGGGCCGCTCGTACGGTCGCCAGGTGCACGGCGTGGTGGTCCTGATGCTGGTCATGTGCCGAGTGCGTGATGACGATGTCGGGCTGGAACAGGTCGATCGCGAGCTCGACGACACCGACCATCTTGTTGATCTCGGTGGCCATCATCGTGTCGGTGAACTCACGCACCGAGACACCGGCCAGATCGAGGACCTCTGCCCCCGAGTACGCCTCACGTTCACGGTTGTCCTCGCGGCCACCCGCGGCGCCGTGGCTCATGATGATGGCGCGGACCTCATGCCCGTGGTCGACGAACCGCGCCAATGTGCCGCCACACGCAAGCTCGAGGTCGTCCGGATGCGTTGCGACAACCAGAACGCGGCGGGCATGGCTGGATACCTTGCCGACCCGCCGTGCCGAGAACAGCAGGACGAGGAGGCCGAGCAACAGCAGGAGATCGAGGCCGACCACGTATGGCTCCCACGTCAGCGCCCCGTCCATCGACGGCCATGCGAGGACGATCCCGCTCGGAAGCCCCGCAAGGCTGCCGAGTCCGACGACCGCCCGCACCAACGTCGGATGCCGTAGGTGACGCCGCATCCACGCTGCGTTGATGACGATGCTTGCACCGAGCAGCGCGTACGCACACCCGATGACCAGGCCCAACCAAGACATAGCTCGCCCGCCTCTCGCTGTCCTCAGGGATTCCTGTGGGCGTCCGGAGCCCGACGCCGCATGACTGTGAAGCTAGAGACGGCCGGCCGATCTCGTTAGCAAACTCGCTGATAATCCCCTTTATCAGCAGATTGCCCTCTAGTTGTCACAGGCGTCGGGTAACGTCAGCGGCGAGCAACGACCAAGGAGGCGCGGTGGCGCAACAGCAAGTCGAGACGTGGAAGCCGTCCCGGGCTCCGCTGTTGTCGATGCGCGACATCGCAGACCTCGCCGGCGTACAGCGACCAGTCGTCACGACCTGGCGGCGCCGGCACGCAGGGTTCCCGCCCCCGGCCACCGGCACCGATGCGAGCGCCTTGTTCGACGGCCGTCAGGTCTGTTCGTGGTTGGTGGATACCGGGCGGGGCGAACGGGCGGATCTGGAAGCGGACCTGCGGTTGCACGCGCTGGCCAACCTGGGCGCGATCCTGCCGGTCCGGCAGCTGGTCGCAGCGGTCACCGCGCTGGTCTGCCTACATCACCTCGACGGCGAGCCGCTGGCGAACGCCAGCGCGGCACAGTTGCGGGAGCGCGCCGCACGCGCTGATCCCGGCGACATCATGCTCCGCACGGAGGTCAGCGAGCTGCCGGCCGGCTGCGGCCTTGCGGCGGCCGTGGGTCAGCTGATCGAGGCGGCGTGGGGTACGGCCCCTGCCTTTGAGCGGATCATGAGGGAGCGCGGTCGTCTCGGGCCCGTCGAGATCTCCGCTCCTTCGGTCCTGGCGGAGGTGGCACGCCTGATGGCGAAGCTGGCCGGTGTCGGCGAGCGTGCCGCATTCGGCGGTTCGCTGGTTGTCGCGGACCCCGCAGCAGATGCCGGCGACATGCTCACCGCCGCGATCGCCGAGCTGGATGAGGACTGCTCACCTATCGTCACCGCGAGTGTCGAGAACCCGTACCTCGCCCGCCTGGTACGCAGGCGGCTCACCGTCCACGACATCCCGGAGACCGAGCAGAGCGTCCTGATGAGCGGCGAGACCGGCGACCTCGTGCCAGACGCGATCGTCACCCAACTGCCGTACGCACCGGCGGAGTCCCGCGACGGCGAGGAGCTACTCACGGCCGTCGACGAGATCGGGCTGCACCTCACGCCGGGACGCACGGCTGCCGTGCTGGGCCCCGCCGATGTCCTCGCTGGACCGCTCCCGCACTACTCGCCCACCGAGCGTCTCCGCACGCAGCTCCTGCACGGCGGTTTGGTCGAGGCTGTGATCAAGCTCCCCGGCGGTCTCGTCCCGTTTCGCCCGGTATACGAGACGGCGGTATGGGTGCTCACGTCCGCGTACTCCCGCGCGGTGCGGGGCAGGGTTCTGCTGGGCGACGTCTCCGACGCGCCCCTCACGCCGGACACCGTGGACGGGCTGGTCGCGGACGTGCTCTCCTGGCGGCGCGACGGGCACCGATCGCGCGAGCACACGCCGGTCTTCTGCACACCCTGCAACGTGGCCGATCTGACCGACGCGCCCGGCGCGCTCGTGGCGCACCGCCGTCCGAGCCTGAGGGACCTGACGACCCAGGTACCGGAGACCGTCAGCCGCCTGGCCGAGCTGGAGGCGACACTAGGACGGCTCGCCGACCCGAGAGCGGCCGGAAGGCAGCCGGTCGACAGCCGGCTCGCGCGGACGCAGGAACGTCGACCGGATACGGCAACCGTCGGTGACCTCGTCAAGGCCAAGCGGCTGCTGCTGGTACAGGGCAGCCGGGTCGACAGCGACGACGTCGGCACCGGCGCGCACCACGCGGTGCTTGGCACGCCCGAGGTGCTGGGCCGCGGTGCCGGCGCGAGGTCCATCGACCGTGGCGTACTCGCCGAGAAATACCCGCGCGCCGTACTCACCGAGCCCGGTGACGTGGTTGTCACGATCGCGCCGACGCCGGCCGTCTTCATCGACGTGCAGGGGTTCTCCGTACTGGAGTTCCCCGTCCGCGCGCTGCGCATCCCGCCCTGGGAGCGCGAGTCCTTCACGCCGAAGGTACTGGCCGCTCTGCTGCAAGGATCCGTACCTTCTCCTCGTCGGCTCAACAACTGGCTGATACCTCTGCTGCCGCCCGCTCTGGTGCGGCGGTTCGACGCGGTACTCACCCGGCTCGAGAGGCGAAGGGCGCTCGCACGGCAGGAGATCGACGCGCTCGACGAGATCGCCCGGATCGCCACGACCGGACTGACCGACGGAACCCTCACTATCCGGTAACGACAGAACGGAGCCTCGATGCCGCCGCGGAAGAAGAAGACCGCTCACCCCACGCTGCCCGGCACGCAGTCCACGAGGGAGTTGCACGACACGCTGTGGAAGGCCGCCGACAAGCTCCGCGGCTCCATGGACGCCGCGCAGTACAAGGACTTCG